>NZ_CP067395.1:5572500-5947018 GCF_017355525.1 Lysobacter enzymogenes
CGCGCATGTAGTTGACCACCACCGGCCCGAGGATGCCGGCGGTGGCCCAGGCGGTCAGCAGGCGGCCGTGGATGGCGCCGACCATCTGGGTGCCGAACAGGTCGGCCAGATAGGCCGGAATGGTCGCGAAGCCGCCGCCGTACATCGACAGGATCACGCAGAAGATCGCCACGAACGCGGCGATGCTGCCGGCCGAGCCCGCCGACGGCGCCGACGCGTACAGCACGAAGCCGAGCACGAAGAACACCACATAGGTCATCTTGCGGCCGATGTAGTCGGAGGTGGACGCCCAGAAGAAGCGCCCGCCGATGTTGAACAGGCTCAGCAGGCCGGTGAAGCCCGCGGCGATCGCGGCGATCGCCTTGAGCTGGTCCTCGGCCAGCGACTTGATCCCGCCGTCGACGCCGATCAGCTTGCCGCCGAACACTTCCTGCAGCATCGGCGAGGCCATGCCGATCACGCCGATGCCGGCGGAGACGTTGAGGCACAGCACGCCCCACAGCAGCCAGAACTGCGGAATGCCCCAGACCTTGCTGGCGTGCACGTGCTGCTGGGTGATCATCGCGTTGCTCTGCGCCGGCGGCGGCGTCCAGCCGGCCGGCTGCCAGCCGCTCGGCGGCACCCGGTAGCCGAACGCGCCGGCCATCATGAACACGAAATAGCCCGCGGCCAGGACCAGGAAGGTTTCGAACACGCCGACCGAATCGGCGGTGGCGAAGCGCTTCATCAGCGCGTCGGCGAGCGGGCTGCCGATCATCGCGCCGCCGCCGAAGCCCATGATCGCCATGCCGGTGGCCATGCCGCGGCGGTCGGGGAACCACTTGATCAGGGTCGACACCGGCGAGATGTAGCCCAGGCCCAGGCCGATGCCGCCGATCACGCCCGAACCCAGCCACAGCAGCCAGATCTGGTGGGTCTTGATGCCGATGGCCGAAATCACCAGCCCGCCGCACCAGCACAGCGCCGAGACCACGCCGGCCTTGCGCGGGCCGGCGCGTTCCAGCCAACCGCCCCACAGCGCCGCCGAGCAGCCCAGCAGGACGAAGAACAGGGTGTACATCCAGCCCAGCGAACTGACTTTCCAATCGCAGCCGGTGGCGAACATGCGCGCGAAGAAGCCCATGTCGGCCGGGCAGTCCAGCGGTTGCTCGATGCCGACCGCCTTCGACAGCGGCAGCCAGAACACGCTGAAGCCGTAGGCCATGCCGATGCACAGGTGGATCGCCAGGGCCGCCGGCGGCACCAGCCAGCGGTTGAATCCGGGTTTGGCGACGATGCGTTCTTTCGACAGCAGGCCGGGTGCGGCGGGCTGCGTTGCGGCGATCGCCGCGCTTTGGCTGGACATGCGGACCCCTCGGTTTAGTACGACTGCCAATAGGCTGTTCAGGGCATAAAGTCTGGGGGAAGGCCCTGAGCGCGCACGGAGGCTAACCCAAGCGCGAGGCGTGCGTATATCGCTGAGTAGTCTAATAATCGGCTGTGGAAAGCCGATTAGTGACCTGGGCGTGACGGCTGAATAGCACGGGTGTGCGCCGCAGCGTCGCGACGATGAGAGGGCGATCATGTTCAAGGTCCAAATCCAACCCAAATGGACACTTCACGCCGCCGATGGGCGGCCGCTGCCGCCGAAACTGATCGAATTGTTGTTGGGCGTGCATGCGACCGGATCGCTCGCCGCGGCCTGTCGCGAGCTGGGACTTTCGTACCGCTATGCGTGGGGCTTGCTGCAGGATTCGCAGGCGCTGTTCGACGCGCCGCTGCTGCGCATGGAGCGCGGCCGCGGCGCGCGCCTGACCGCGCTCGGCGAGCGGCTGGTGTGGGCCGAGCAGCGCATCGCCGCGCGGCTGGCGCCGACGCTGGACAGTCTGGCTTCGGAGGTGGAAGTGGAATTGGGCCGCGCGCTCAGCGCGTTGGCGGCGCCGCCGCGCATCCATGCCGCGCACGGTTTCGCGGTGGAGACCTTGCGCCGGTTCCTCGACGAGGCCGACACCGAGGTCGACCTGAAATACCGCAGCCCCGGCGACGCGCTCGACGCGCTGCGCGCCGGCGCCTGCGACCTGGCCGGCGTGCATCTGCCGATCGGCGAGTTCGAGCGCGACATCCTCGCCCATTACGCCGACCGCATCGATCCGCACGGCGACCGCGTGCTGCATCTGGCCACGCGCCGGATCGGCCTGATCGTGGCGCCGGGCAATCCCAAGCGCATCCGCGCGCTGGCCGATCTGCTGCGTGCCGAAGTCCGCTTCATCCACCGCCAGCCCGGTTCCGGCGCGCGCCTGCTGCTGGAGCGGATGCTGGCGCGGCAGGGCCATTCGATCCGCGCGGTGCGCGGTTGCGGCATCGACGAACTGACCCACGCCGCGGTCGCGGCCTACGTCGCCAGCGGCATGGCCGACGCCGGCTTCGGCCTGGAGACGCCGGCGCGGCGCTACGGCCTCGAGTTCGTGCCGGTGGCGACCGAACACTATTTCTTCCTCGCCCGGGCGAGCACGCTGGACTCGCCGGCGCTGGCCGAAACCTTGGCGATCCTGCGCAGCGAGCGGTTTCGCAGCGAACTGGGCCGGCTGCCGGGTTACGACGCGGGGCGTTGCGGCGAGGTGCAGGATCTGGTCGAGGCGTTCGCCTCGGCGCGGGCGGTGTTCGGTTGAGCGTGGCGCAGCGACTGTAGGAGCGGCGCGAGCCGCGACTGCGGGGTATCCGTTTGCGCCGGAACGGATCCCGGGCGTGGTGCTGCGCGCGCGGATGGGCGCGCGTTGTGGTTCGATTGTCGTGGTCGCGGCTTGCGCCGCTCCTACAGAGGCCTTCGGGGTCGCGACGTAGCGACTGTAGGAGCGGCGCAAGCCGCGACTGCGGAGCGTCCGCTTGCGTCGAAACGGATCCCGGGCGTGGTGTCGCGCAGGCGGATGGAGTCGCGCCGTGGTTCGGTTGGCGCGGTCGCGGCTTGCGCCGCTCCTACAGGGGCTTCGGAAACGAAGAAGGCGCGGGTGCGCCGCGCCTTCTTGGTTCGATCCGCGGCCGCGGTCAGCGGATCGGTTCGTCCAGCATCAGCTCGCGCACGAACCGCACCGGCGGCGCGCCGTAGGACAGCACCTGGTCGTGGTAGGCCTTGAGCTCGAACTTCGGGCCGAGCTTCTCCTCGACCGCGCGGCGCATGTCGAAATGTTCCTGCGCGCCGACGAAGTAGGTCGGCAGCTGCGCCGAGGTCAGCTGCGCGCGCACCCATTTGCCGGCGGCTTCGCGTTCCTGCTGGAAGGTCTGCTTCGTCATGAATTCCATCGCCTGCTCGCGGCTCCAGTCCTCGACCTGCACGCCCTGGTCGAGGATCGCGTTGCCGATGCTGCGCAGGTAGAACTTGAGCTGGACCAGGCGGAACAGCGGGTCGTTGTTCAAGTACCCGGAGTCGGCCATCAGGTCTTCGCTGTACACCGCCCAGCCTTCGGCGAACACGCCCGAACGCAGCACCGCGCGCAGGGTCGACGGCGCCTTCGCCGAATGCGCGCCTTCCAGGTAGTGGCCCGGCATCGCTTCGTGGATCGACAGCAGGTGGATCATGCGCGTGTTGTATTCGCGCAGGAACGAGTTGACCTGCTCGTCGTTCCAGTCGTCGGGGATCGGCGAGATCGCGTAGTAGGTGTCCAGGCCCTTGTCGAGCGGGCCCGGCGAATCGCAGTAGGCCAGCGCCACGCCGCGCTGGAATTCCGGCATCAGGATCACCTTGACCGGCGCGTCGGGCACGGTCACCAAGTTCTTGGCGCGGGTGAATTCGGTCGCCTCGCTCAAGGTCTGCTTGGCGAAGTCGACGACCTTGTCGCGCGGCGCCTTGTCGGCGTACGCCAGTTCCAGCGCGGCCTCGATCGCGGCCTGCTGCTGCGCCGGCGTCGGCTTGTCCGGCAGCGCCGGCGCGTTCGGCTTGTCCTTGAGTTCCTTCTGCGCGATCGCGTACATCTCGCCGCGCACGCGCGCCAGCTCGGCCTTGGCGCGCTGCATGATCTGCGCGCGCGACAGCGACGAGTTCAGCGAGAACTTGAGCTTCTCGTCGTACAGGGTCTGGCCGATGCGGAAATCGCCCTTGGCGTTCGGCACCAGGGTCTTGTCGAGCCAGGTCTGCTGCTCGGCCACGGCCTTGCGCAGGCCGGCGACGGCGGCGTCCAGCCGCTTGCGCGGCTCGCCCTTGAGCTGGCCGGCGTTGGGCACGATGAAGGTGTCGATCAGGCTCAGCACGCCGGCGTTCTGCTTGGCCACGGTCTCGGCGTGGATCTTCGGCACCCGCGCCGGATCCAGGTTGGCGCGGGCCTCGGCGAAGATCTGCGGGATCTTCTCCATGCGCGCGGTCGCCGCTTCCAGCCGCTGCGGCATCGGCGCGAAGTCGCGCGCCATCAGGTTGTAGATCGCGTCGCCGGCCAGGCCGCTGTAGACCAGCGGGTCCCAGGCCCAGCTCTGCAGGGTCTGCAGGTTCCACACGTCGGCTTGCAGGCGGTTGCGCAGGATCAGCGCGTCGACCTGGTTCTCGCGCGAGAGCTTGGTCGCGTCGATCGCGTCGAGTTCGCCGAGCAGCTTCTTGCTGAAGTCGAGCTGGTGCTGGCGGCCGGCGGCGCTGAGGTCGTCGATCTCGCCGTCGAAGCGGTGATCGCCGATCTGGGTCGCGGCGACCGGGTTGATCTTCATCACCCCGTCGAGCCAGCGCTTGGACAGCTCGGCGAACGCGGCGTCCACGGCCGGGTCGGCGGCGTTGGCGGTCGCTGCGGCCGGCGCGGCGGCGCTCGGCGGTGCGGCGGATTCGGGCGGCTTGCAGGCGGTCATGGCCAGGGCGAGCAGGGCGGCGGAAAGGGCGAGGGCGAGCGAAGTGCGATGCGGCGAACGCATGGGAATCCTGGTGGCAGGCGACGGCCGAAGGCCGGTTGGCGCGCAGGATAGGGCATGGGCATGACCGCTGCATGGGTCATTGGTCGGGGCGCAACGGCGGTGCCTACGCCGCGCCGCCGGCTTTGCCGCGGCAGCGGTTTCGCGGTCAAGACAACCGGCGCGCCGGGCAAAGTCGCCAGGCAGGCCGCTGCCGCGATTGCCCCCCTGTAGGAGCGGCGCGAGCCGCGACCGCGCCAACGAGGCGCCGGCGTTCGCCCGAAGTCCGGCCGGACGGTCCGCATACATGGCTCTTTCGCGGCGCGTCAGCCGTCGCGTCGGGTGGGGGCGCGGTGGATTTGCGCTGGCGCCGGCGCGTGGTTGGCGCGGTCGCGGCTTGCGCCGCTCCTACAGGGGGCTACAGGAGGGTTTTTGCGCAGTTGCCGTGTCGGAGGTCGGATTTCGCGGGCTGCGCGGGGCCGGGTTTCATAACCATCGGTCATGCCTTCATGCGCCCGGGCGCGGACGACGGCCTTTGCGGCCGCGCCCGCGAACGCCGCCATCGCCTTGCGCGGCGGGCATTGCGGCTGAACAGGGCGTTCGCCGGCGACGCTCGCCGCGGGCCGGGCTGGTCAAATATTCGCCACCTGTCGCCGTCGTTTCGATTGACATCGCTTTATCGCGATGCAACATAAACCCCGTCGCCGCCCCGCGCCGCGACCTTCCTCCGCAACCGATCCCGCCGCCGTGAACGCATTCCGTCCGACCACCTCGCCGTCCGCCAACCGCCGCCATGCCGGTGGGTGTCGCATGGCCATGTGTCGGCGCTGAATCCGCAGCGCGCCCACGCGCGCCGTTCGTTTCGTTCCCGGCTTCCCAGGTTGCTCGCCATGTCGTCGCTCTCGTCCGCATCAACGTCCTCACGCCTCGCCGCGAACGCGCGAATGCGCGCGTGGTGTAGCGGGCGGGCGAGGCCTTGGCGCTAAGCGCATCCGCCGGCCGAGCCTGCCGCACCGCTAGATCCACTCACCGCTTTCCCACCGTCCCGCGCGGCGGGCGACCTGCGGCTAACCCCGCATTCGTCTCTCTCCCCTCCCAACGACCGCGCTGCGCCCCGCGCAGCGGCGGCGGCCGCACGCCGTCGCGGGCCGGCTTTTTGTTCGCGTCTTCGCTTCGCCTCTCCCACGTCTTGCAGGAATCCTCATGTCCCAGTCCCTCCGCAGTCCCGAAGCGCGCTACCGACGTCTGTCGCTGGCGCTCGCGCTCGCCCTGGCCGCGCCGCTGGCGCAGGCCGCCGATGCCGCAGCCGCAACCGATGCCGGTGATGCCGGCCCCGGCGTCACCCTCGACGCGGTGCAGGTCACCGGCACCAACCTCAAGCGCAGCGACGAAGCCGGGGTGAACCCGGTGCTGGTGCTGGACCGCGCGCAGATCGAAAAGAGCGGCAAGGTCACCGTGTCGGACCTGCTGCGCAGCCTCACCGTCAACAGCGGCAACAGCTTCAACGAGCAGTACACCGGCAGCTTCGCCAACGGTTCGGCCGGCGTTTCGCTGCGCGGCCTGAGCCAGAAGAACACCTTGGTGCTGGTCAACGGCTATCGCGTCGCCTCCTACGGTTTCGCCCAGGGCACCCAGGACAATTTCGTCGACCTCAACGCGCTGCCGCTGGGCGCGATCGAACGGGTCGAGATCCTCAAGGACGGCGCCTCGGCGCTGTACGGCTCCGACGCCATCGCCGGCGTGGTCAACCTGATCCTGCGGCGCAAGATCGAAGGCGTCGAAGTCGACGCGTCCTACGGCGCCTCGACCGAAGGCGGCATCGACCAGCGCAGCCTCGGCCTGCGCGCGGGCCGCGGCGATCCGGCCCAGGACGGCTACAGCCTGCGTTTCAGCCTCGACGTGTTCCAGCGCGGCCAGCTCAACGCCGACGAACGCGACCTGACCAAGAGCGGCGACTACCGCAACCAGCCCGGCGGCCGCTTGGCCGGTTGGTCGACTCAGGGCGTGGCCTATCTGACCAACCCGCGCGCGCCGGTCGCGTTCGCGTGCCAGCCGGGCACGCAGTCGCGGCCGTACAGCGATTTCGGCAGCCCGCTGCCGGGCAACGCCTGCGCGTTCAACACCCAGCCGTTCCGCACCCTGATTCCGGATGTGGAGCGCTATCAGGCGCTGGTCGCCGGCGACGTGCGTTTCAGCGACACCGTGCAGGGCTTCGGCGAAATCCTCTACAGCACCAGCCACAACGGCGCTTACTTCAGCGCGCCGATGACGGTCGGCGCCGGCCTGCGCGCGTACGACCGCAGCACCGGCCGGTTGGTCGACATTCCGGCGGTGCTGCCGGTCGGGCATCCGAACAATCCCAACGCGGCGCCGACGCCGTTCGAGTATTCCTTCCTCGACCTCGGCGCGCGCTACAAGATCAACAAGTCGCAGTTCTACCGCACTTTGTTCGGCCTGCGCGGGCAGGGCCAGGTGTGGGATTGGGAAGTCGCCGCCAGCCATTCGGAAAGCCGCCAGCGCGAGTACGTGCGCAACTTCCTCGACCGCTACGCGTTCGAGCGGGTGCTGCGCGACGGCAGCTACGATTTTCTCAATCCTTCGCGCACGCCCGGCGCGCTCGACGCGCTGCGCCTGTCCACGCGCCGCCCGGGCACGTACCGCCTGAGCACGCTCAGCGGCAAGATCTCCGGCTTCCCGTTCCAGTGGCGCGCCGGCGACGTCGGCGTGGCCGCGGGCGTGGAGTTCCGCGACGAAGCCCAGGACGCGCGCACCAGCCCGCAGGTGCTGTCGGGCACCGAGCTTCGCCCGGCGATCAACCTGATCGACGGCGACCGCCGCGTCGCCGCCGCGTTCTTCGAACTCAGCCTCAAGCCCTGGCAGCAGGTGGAAGTGCAGCTCGCCGGCCGCGGCGACCACTACAGCGACTTCGGCAGCGCGTTCTCGCCGAAGCTCGGCGTGCGCTGGCAGCTCAACGACGATTTCCTGCTGCGCTTGAACGCCTCGCGCGGCTTCCGCGCGCCGTCGCTGCCGGAGATCGCGCAGAGCACCACGATCAGCTACGGCACGGTCATCGATCCCTTCGATCCGGTCCAGCCCGGCGCCTCGCGCGGCGTGACCGTGTTGCGCGCCGGCAACCCGGACCTCAAGGCCGAGCGTTCCAGCAACATCAACCTCGGCCTGCTGTGGGCGCCGGACGCCGACACCAGCCTCGGCATCGATGTCTACCGCATCCGCCAGGACGATCTGATCGCGCCGGACAACGTGCAGTTCGTGGTGTCCAACCCGGCCGCCAACCCGGGCCGGATCACCCGCGACGCGCAGGGCCGCCTGCAACTGGTCGAGAACCGTTACTCCAATCAGGGCACGTTGACGACGACCGGTTTCGACATCGAAGGACGCAAGGTCTGGCACGCCGGCGACGACACCTGGACCCTGGACGGCACCTGGACCCGCCTGCTGAGCTTCGAGCAGCCGCTGGTGGCCGGGCAGGCCGAGCAGGACGGCGCCGGCAACAACCTGTTCGGCGCGCTGCCGAAGTGGCGCGGCATCACCTCGCTGGCCTGGAACCGCGGCGACTGGAAGACCCAGTTGTCGTGGCGCTACATCGGCGGCTACGGCCAGAAGGTGGTCGATGCGCGCAGCAATCCGGGCCTGCGCAGCAAGGTCGACGACTACCATCAGTTCGACCTGTACGTGGGCTACGAGGGGCTGCACGACACCACGCTGTACGCCTCGGTGCAGAACCTCGCCGACAAGGCGCCGCCGTTCGATCCGTCCGGCGGTGCGTTGCCGTACGACATCACCCAGTACGACGCGCTGGGGCGGTTCGTGACGGTCGGGGTGAAGTACAAGTTCTGAGTTCGCTGCCGCAACCGCCGGCCCGCGCTGCGCGCGCGGGCCGGCGCGCGAACGGGCGGGAGCTGCGGCTCCCGCCCGTTTTCGTTGCGGCCGCCGGCTTCGACCCCGTCGCCGCGCGCCGCGCGTTGGAGCGGTGACTGGTCCGCACGGGCGGATGCGCGCAGGCGCTGCGCGATGGCATAGTGCCGCCAGCCAAGACGGCGAGGGAGAAGCAGACTATGGAAACGAACGAAACCCACGCGCCGCGGCGGCGCAATGCGGCGGCGACGCGCTGGCTGCTGGCGGCGGCGTTGATCGCGGCGAGCGCGGCGGGCTGCAGCCAAAGCAAGCATCCCGAAGCGTCGATGAAGGCCGCCGACGAAGCTGTCAGTGTGCCGGAAGCGCCGGCCGCGCCGCCGGGCGCGCGCGGCGGCGGCAGCGAGGAGCAGGCCAAGGCCGACCTCGGCGTGTTGCTGGCCTACGAACACCGGGTTCGCATCCGCCTCGCCGGCGACAAGATCGCCGCCCGCGCCAAGGCCGTGCAGGACGCCTGCACCGGCGGCAAGTTCGGCCCCTGCGTGGTGCTGGGCATGAACCAGAGCGGCGGCGACGATCCCTCGGCGAGCCTGCAGGTGCGGACCGTGCCGAACGGCGTGGAGCCCTTGATCGCGATGGCCGGGCAGGGCGAGCAGATCGCCGACCGCGGCATCCAGGCCGAGGATCTGGCGGTCGCGGTGCGCGACAACTCGATGCGCCAGGACCGCCTGCGCCGCGAACACGCGCGCCTGCTCGAATTCCAGGAGCGGCGCGACCTGAAAATGGCCGACGTGCTGACCCTGTCGCAGCGCATCGCCGAAATCGAATCGCAGTTGCAGGCGGCCGAGCAAGAGGC
The DNA here is from genome assembly GCF_017355525.1 of Lysobacter enzymogenes. Classification (NCBI taxonomy): domain Bacteria; kingdom Pseudomonadati; phylum Pseudomonadota; class Gammaproteobacteria; order Lysobacterales; family Lysobacteraceae; genus Lysobacter; species Lysobacter enzymogenes. Next base: position 5,582,069 of record NZ_CP067395.1, read on the forward strand.
CGCGCAGCAGCAGCGGCGCATCTCGACCCAGCTGATCAACTTCGACTTCGCCACCACCGCGACCCAGGAAAGCACCAGCGAGATCGGTCAGGCGGTGCGCGAATTCGGCGGCATCGTCGCCTCGGTGATCGCGTTCCTGATCCGCGCGGCGGCGGTGTTGCTGCCGCTGGGTCTGGTCGGCGGCATCGGGCTGTGGCTGCTGCTGAAGCTGTGGCGCGCGCGGCGGCGGCGCAAGGCCGCGGGCTGATCGGCGTTTCGGCGCCGGCCGGCAATGCCGGCCGGCGCATCGCCCCGCGCGGCGTGCGAGGCCTTAGCGTTCTTCCGAGTCCTCGAATTCGACCAGCACGTCCAGATCGAAGGCCAGCGCCTGCACCGCTTCGCGCACCTTGTCGGCGGTGGAGGCGTTGGGCGCGTCGATCTCGAGTTCGTGCACGCCGGGCCCGTTGTCGTCGGGCAGGCCGGCGGAACTGGAATCGTCGTCGTCCATGTGCGGCATCAGATCGGCGACTTCCTCGACGTGTTCGATGCCGTCGAGGCTGTTGAGCAGATTGCCGATCGCGCGCGCGTCGTCGTCGTTGCCGGTGATGCGCAATCGAAGCAGAGGCATGGCGGGCACCTGGGGTCGCGGAGGAGTCTGGAGGCTAGGCAGCGGCCGGATAAGGCGGCGTGAACGCCTTGCATGCGCGATCCGCGCAAATCGTCACGCGCAGGTAAAGCGGCCCGTACACGGCGTCACACACGCGGCATCGCGAGGGCGTAGGCTAGCGCCATGACCAGCATTCCTATCGACGACGCCCCGTCCTCCGCGTCCGCGTCCAACGGCGTCACCTTGCGCCCGCTGGAACGCGGCGATCTGCATTTCATCCATGTGCTCAACAACAACCGCAGCGTGATGGGTTATTGGTTCGAGGAGCCGTACGAGTCGTACGTCGAACTCGAGGAGCTGTACCGCAAGCACATCCACGACCAGTCCGAGCGCCGTTTCATCGTCCAGGACAGCGCGATGGAGCGGATCGGGCTGGTGGAACTGGTCGAGATCGACCATCTGCACCGGCGCGGCGAGTTCCTGATCATGATCTCGCCCGAACACCAGCGCCGCGGCTATGCGCGGCTGGCGACGCGGCTGGCGATCAATTACGCGTTCCGGGTGTTGAACCTGTACAAGCTGTATTTGCTGGTGGACGTCGACAACACCCGCGCGATCCGCATTTACGAGGATGCGGGGTTCCAGCGCGAAGGCGTGCTGGTCGATGAGTTCTTCACCGACGGGCGCTATCACGATGTGATGCGCATGTGTTTGTTCCAGCATCAGGTGCTGGGGCGGGTCGGCAAGTAAGGGCGGCCCTCACCCCAACCCCTCTCCCGCAAGCGGGAGAGGGGCTCAGGCATTACGCAGCGGCATGCTGTTCCTTCTCCCGCTTGCGGGAGAAGGTGCCCGAAGGGCGGATGAGGGCACGCGCCCCCGGCAAGCCTCAGCCCTTCTTCTCGCGCACCGGCAACGGCACATTGCAGATATTGATGTGCCCCGCCGGCTGCAGATACCAATCGTCGCGACGATTGCGCCGCGATTCCACCAGCTCGGCGAACAGCGGCGTATCCGTGCGCAGCACTTCGAGCTTGGCGCGCTGCGCCTCGGGCACGTCGGCGGCCAAGCGGATCGACGTGATCGGCGCGCGCTCGGACGCTTTCTCGTAGAACCCCAAGGCGCCGGTCCCGCGCGGCAGCACCGACAGCAGTTCCATGCCCTGCACGACCCGGCCGACCGTGGTGATGTTGCGGTCCAGGTGGCGCGGCGCTTGGCCGATCACCACATACAGCTCGCTGCCGTTGCTGGAATCGGGCGCCATGTCGCGGCCGGCGCCGACGGTGCCGTAGCAATGCGCCAGCCAGCTCGAACCGGTGGCCGAATCGCGCGCCGCCGGGAAGCCGTCGGCGAAGCCGGCCTGCTTGGCCCAGCCGTCGGCGTCGGGCAGCACGGTCATCTTCAGCCCGGCGCTCTTGCGCGCGAACTCGGCCGGCAGCTTGTCCTTGGCGCCGGGGCCGAGCGGCTTGCGCTTGGCCGCGTCTTCTTCGGGATCGCCCCACTGCACCACGTAGTTGTCCTGCGAACGGTTGACGCTGAGGCCGTTCCAGTAGCCGTTGTGGGCCAGCGCGCGGATGTTGGCGACATGTTCGGGCGCGAACTGCGGCGCCAGCTCGATCACCACCCGGCCGCGTGCGAGTTCCAAGTACAAGGTGTTGTTCGGATCCAGCGCGCGCCAGTCGGACGGCTGGCTGGCGTCGAGCACCTGCTGCATGGTGCGGCCCTTGGCCGGCGTGGCGGCCTGGGCGGATGCGGCGGCGAGCGCCAGCGCGGCGGCGAGCAAGGCGGTACTGGGAATCGAAGTCATGGGCGTCCTTTGGTTCGTGGCTCAGGCCTGGCGCGCGTAGTCGCCGCGGATGAATTCGGCGAACCCGTCCTGGCCGGGGAAGCGGTTCTCGATGACGAAGGTATAGCGGTCGCCGGCGAATTCGTAGCGCATTCGCGACTCGCCGCGCGGCGTGCTGCGTTCGAAGCGCAGGATGTCGCCGTCCCAGCGGCCGCGCGCGGCTTCGGCCGGGAAGCCCAGCGAGTCGAACCACCACCACAGCACGTCGGAACTGTCCGGTTCGACCAGGAACACGCCGTGGCCGCGGAACACCACTTGGCCGTCCTTCTCCTGCTCGTAGTCCTGCAACAGCGCGATGCCGTCGAGGCCGACGCGGAAACGGCCGCGCCCATGCGCGGGGCCGCCGGCGCCCCACGGCGAGGGCTGAGCGAGTTCGGGCCCGGCCCAGTCGCCGGCGAGGCGGTGCAGGCGCGCGAGCTGGGCGGGATCGGGACGGGGGAATTGCATGGCGGCTCCGGTGTCGGGACGGGCGGACGGTCGGCGCAGCGTAGCCGGACCCGCGCCGGCACGGGAGGGACGCTTGTAACCCCGCACGGCCGGCCGTGCCGGAGCGCCCGGTGACTACCGGCACATTCGCTATAGCGAACCTCGCACTAGTCTGATCTCAAGACTAGCCCAGGGGCCCCGCCCGTGACCGACCTCGACAGCCAACTGCGCAAGTTCCAGAAGGAGCTCAGCACCGGGACTGTGTCGCTGGCGCTGCTGGCGGTGCTCGGCGCGGCGCGCGAGCCGATGTACGGCTACCAGATCGCCAAGCGCCTGGAGCGCGAAGGCGAGGGCGTGCTCAGCGGCAAGCAGAGCGCGCTGTACCCGGTGCTGCGCAACCTCGGCGCGGCGGGGCTGCTGGACAGCCACGTCGAGCCGTCGGTGACCGGCCCGCCGCGGCGCTACTACCGCATCACCGACAACGGCCGGGCGGTTCTGCGCGAATGGGCGCAGGCCTGGCGCGCCACCCGCGATTCCGTCGATTCCGTCCTGCAGGGGCTCGATCCATGAACATCACCGCCGGCACCGCTTACGTTCCCGTTCCCACCGACCCCGCGTCCGGCGACGACGCGCCGGCCGACGCCGCGCACGCCGCGGCCAGCGCCGGCGCCGACCTGCCGCGCTCGATTCCCGAGTACCTGCAGCGCCTGCGCGCCGCGCTGCGCGGCGCCGACCCGGCGCTGATCCAGGACGCGCTGTACGACGCCGAGGAATACCTGCGCGCGGAAATGGCCGAGAACCCCGGCCGCAGCGAGGCCGAGGTCATCGCCAGCGTCGCCGGCAGCTACGGCGCGCCGGACGAAGTCGCGGACATCTACCGCGACACCGAAGTCAAAGTGCAGACCGCGCTGCGCCCGCCGAAGCCGGCGCCGCGGCGTTCCTGGCTCGGCCGCTTCTTCGGCGTCGCGCTGGAGCCGCGCACTTACGGCGCGCTGTTCTACATGCTGCTGTCGCTGGCGACCGGCACCTTCTATTTCACCTGGGTCACCACCGGCGCCTCGCTCTCGCTGGGCCTGCTGATCCTGATCATCGGCTTGCCGCTGCTGATCCTGTTCCTGGGCTCGGTGCGGGTGCTGGCGCTGGTCGAAGGGCGGCTGGTCGAGACCATGCTCGGCGAACGCATGCCGCGCCGACCGCTGTACAGCGACCGCGAGCTGCCGTGGCTGGAGCGGATCAAGGCGATGTTCACCGACCCGCGCACCTGGGGCACGCTGCTGTACCTGTTGCTGATGCTGCCGCTGGGCACGACCTACTTCACCATCGCGGTCACCGCGCTGGCTTTGTCGCTGTCGCTGATCTTCGTGCCGATCGCGCACTGGACCGGCCTGTTCCCCGGCGACCTGTGCCTGAACCTCGCCTGCAACCACTCGGGTTGGGGCGTCATCCCCGAGGTGGCGGTGTGGCCGCTGACGCTGCTGATCGGCATCGTGCTGCTGTTCGGCACCCTGCATCTGGCGCGCGGCATCGGCTACCTGCACGCGCAACTGGCCAAGGCGCTGCTGGTGCGCTGGGGCTGAGCGGTCGTATTGATCGCGGACCCAAAGGCCGGCGTTCGCGCCGGCCTTTCGCGTTGTGGCGATGCCTCCCTGTAGGAGCGGCGCGAGCCGCGACCGCGACATCGCACATACGACGCAAGCGCAGTGTCGCGGTCGCGGCTTGCGCCGCTCCTGCAGGCAGTCGGTGCGAGAGCGGCGCCGCAACGAAAAAGCCCGGCGCGCAGCCGGGCTTTTCGGGTCGCGACCGCGCGCGCTTACGCCGCGTAGCGGGCGATGAACTCGCGCACCTGCGGATACACCTGCTCGCGCCAGCGCCGGCCGCTGAAGATGCCGTAATGGCCGGCGCCGTCGACGGTGATGTGCTGACGGTCGGCTTCGGCCACGCCGGTGCACAGGGTATGCGCGGCGCGGGTCTGGCCCTGGCCGGAGATGTCGTCGAGCTCGCCTTCGATGGTCAGCAGCGCGGTGTTCTTGATCGCGCCCGGATTGACCCGTTCGCCGGCCACGTCCCACAAGCCGCGCGGCAGCAGGTGTTCCTTGAACACGACTTCGATCGTGTCGAGGTAGTACTCGGCCGGCATGTCGAGCACGGCGTTGTATTCGTCGTAGAAGCGGCGGTGCGATTCGGCGTCTTCCAGGTCGCCCTTGAGCAGGTCCTGATAGAAATCCCAATGCGACTGGAAATGCCGCTCCGGATTCATCGCGACGAAACCGCTGTGCTGCAGGAAGCCCGGATAGACGCGGCGGCCGCGGCCGGGGAAGTTGGCCGGGACGTGGTGGATCAGATTGCTTTCGAACCACCACAGCGGCTTGTGCTCGGCCAGGTCGTTGACCTGGGTCGGGCTCTCGCGGGTGTCGATCGGGCCGCCCATCATCACCAGCGAACGCGGCGTGGGTTCGCCGCGCGCGGCCATCAGCGACACCGCCGCCAGCACCGGCACGGTCGGCTGGCAGACGCTGATGACGTGCAGGCTGTCGGCGCCGATCTGGCGGATGAAGTCCTGGATGTAGCCGACGTAGTCGTCGAGGGTGAACGCGCCTTCCTCGTTCGGGACCATGCGCGCGTCGATCCAGTCGGTGATGTAGACCTTGTGGTCGCGCAGCAGGGTGCGCACGGTGTCGCGCAGCAGGGTGGCGTGGTGGCCCGACAGCGGCGCGACCACCAGCACCGGCGGATCGTCCTTGAGCTCGGCGATGTTGCCGGCGTCGTCGGCGTAGCGCTTGAAGCGCAGCAGCCGGCAGAACGGCTTGCGCGCCATCTCGCGTTCGATCACCGGGTAGGTGTCGCCGTCGATCTGGATCGAGTGGATCCCGAACTCGGGCTTTTCGTAGTCCTTGCCGATGCGGTACAGCAGCTCGCACCCGGCCGCCACGCGCGAAGCGCCGGGCAGGGTCGACAGCCAACTGCCGGGCGCGGCGAACATCTTGGAGCCGGCATCGGCCCAGTAGGTCATCGGGGCCATCCAGGCGCGGCCGAGTTCGTGCATCTGATAGAGCAGCATTCGGGTCGGACTCTCAGTGGCGGGCAGGGCTGGCGGCGGAGCGTAAACGCTTCCGGGGCCGGCTGTTTGCTGCGGCGCAGCATAACGGATTGGGATGGCCGTCGCGTGAAAGCCCGGTTGCCGTCGCTGGTGAGGCTGAGATGGCGCGAAAGGGCGGGGGTTCGGCGCGATCGGTTGCCCTGGGGCGCGAGCGTAGCGGCGGCCGCCCCCTGTAGGAGCGGCGCGAGCCGCGACCGCGCCACTGCGCATACGACGCGACCGGCTACCCCGCGGTCGCAGCTTGCGCAGCTCCTACAGTCGGAATCGACGCAGCGTAGCGCTACTGCGCCTACGCAGGGACCGACCCACCGGTGAGGTGCACCGCTCTCAGGCCGAGGTCTCCAACGCCGCCGTCCCGCCCGCCAACGCCGGCCCCAGCCACAGATGCGACCCCAGCGCCTGCAGGCCCTGCGCGGCGAAGCGCTCGCGATAGAACTTCGCCGGCCGGCGCTTGAAGCCGTCGGTATCGCCCTCGATGCCGTCCTCGCGGGCGAAGGTCTCCAGGAACGCCACCCCGCCGCACAGCTCGGCCAGCCCGGGCAGGCCGCGGTCGAGTTCGCGCGTGTCCAGGTAATGCATGACGTCGCTGCAGATCAGCAGGTCGGCCGGCGCGCACGGGCGCAGGAACTCGAAATCGCCGAACCGGGCCAGGTGCAGGTTGCGGGTGCGACCGAAGCGCGCAACCGCGTATTGGCTGGAGTCGAATCCCAGATACTGCACGCGCGGACGCAGCTTCAGCAGCGGCGCGCGCCACGGGCCTTCGCCGCAGCCGATGTCGAGCACGCTGCGGATCGGGCGTTCCAGGTGGTATTCGGCGGCGGCCACGGCCAGGGCGACCTTGCGCGCCAGCCGCGCGCTGCCGCCGATGGCTTCGTCCTTGAGGGCGGGGTCGCGGTACCAGCGTTGGAAGTAGGCGCGGTCGTACTGTTTGCTCATGCGGTGTGGGCCGGTGAAGGTCGCGCCGCGGGCTGTGCCGGTCCGGGCGCGAGGGCTGCGTGGAGCGTGGCATCCTAACGCGCCCGGGGCCTCGCGCCCCAAACGCCGGCCGGCGCGGACTGCGCGTCCGCCCGGCCCGTGCCGCCGCCACCTGCACTCATTCGGGAAGCCAGCGATGAACGCTTATCTGTGGACCAAGACCTTCCATATCGTGTTCGTGATCGCCTGGATGGCCTCGGTCTTCTACCTGCCGCGGATCCTGGTCAACGTCGCCGAGACCCGCGACGAGCCCGCGGTGCGCGCGCGGCTGCTGCTGATGGGGCGCAAGCTGTACCGCTTCGGCCACATCATGTTCGGCCTGGCCTTCGTCTGCGGCCTGCTGATGTGGCAGGGCTACCGGGTGTTCGGCGACGGCCTGCCGCAGATGTTCGCCGTCGGCGGCTGGCTGCACGCCAAGCTGACCCTGGTCGCGGTGCTGCTGGCGTACTTCATCTTCACCGGCCGCTGGCTCAAGGGCGTGCAGCGCGGGCGCGAACTGCCGTCTTCGCGGACCCTGCGCTTGTTCAACGAACTGCCGCTGCTGGCGCTGATCGCGATCGTCTGGCTGGTGCTGGCCAAGCCGTTCTGAGGCGCCTTCGTTGACGCGTATCTGCCTGTAGGAGCGAAGCGAGTCGCGACCGCGACACCACGCTTGCGTCGTAGCTGCGGTATCGCGGTCGCGGCTTGCGCCGCTCCTACAGTCGCTTCGCCGTGGCCTTCCTGCGAATCCCGCGGCCCAGTTTGCTTCTGCTGTCGCTTCGCCCACGCCCGCGATGTCCACAGCGCCTGTGGACAAGCATGCGGACAGCCGCCTTGGAATCGGGTTCCACGCCTTGCGCCGCAAGCGTTTCGCGGAACTGATCAATTTTTGTCCAGGCTGAGGACAAACGCGCCGACTTGGCTTTGCACGGCAGTTTCACGCGTTCCACGCGCGCGTCGCGACGGGTTTCTCCGTCCGCGCGACGCTGTTGCGCTATCCACACGCGCTGTGGACAACATTGCGGACAGTTGCGGTTGAATCGGGTTTCACGCCTTATGCGGCGGGGCTTTCGCGGGTTTGGTCATTTTTTGTCCAGGCTTCGGGAAGGCTGGAAATCCGCGATATCGCGAGCGCGCGAAGGCGGCAGACGCGTTGCGCGACGGCATTTTCCGTATCGCGCTATCCACATCGCCTGTGGACAAACTTGCGGACACTGTCCGTGGAATCGGGTTTCACGCCTTATGCGACAAGGGCTGCGCAAGTTTGGCTATTTTTTGGCCAGCGGCGGAATCGTCGGAAAAATACCGCGGCTTGACGGATCGCCGCGCATCGCCTAGCCGCGGCCGCGAGCGGCGCCTGCGCGCGGCGAGTCTATCCACACAGCCTGTGGACAAGCTTGCGGACAGCGGTTTTGGAATCGGGTTCCACGCCTTGCGCAGCAAGGGTTCGCAAGGATTGGCTAAATTTTAGCCAGCGGCGTCCTGCGGCGTGCGAGTGCGATGCGGGCTTGGAAATGTCCGGCTGAAGCCAGGAACCCGGCTCGCTTCTGTCCACACAGGCTGTGGACAAGGCTGCGGACACACGCCATGGGATCGGGTTCCACGCCTTGTGCGGCGGGCGATTCGGCGAGTTGGCGATTTTTTGTCCAGACCAATCGAAGGGCGCAGCGGATGCAAGAAAGGACGCGCGATCGATCGTTGCTTGCGCCGGGACGGCGGGCTGTAGGCCGCGCTCTGAGAAGCCTCCGACCCCCGCAGCGTCGCTGCGGTACGAGCCGCAATCCAATTTCGATTGCGGTCCCGCACGCCACCGCGCCGCGGCGCATTCGCCGTACCGCGCAAACGAAAACGGCGGCCCGCAGGCCGCCGCTACCGCGCCTCAGCGCGCGCTCTTGAAGTCTTCGGGCTTGGGCAGGGTCACCGGAATCTGGTTGCCGTCGCAATCGCCCTTGGCGCACAGCGAGGCGCGCAGCTTGGGCAGCGACTGCAGCATGAAGTGGTAGATCGTGTTCTGCTCGACGCTGCCGCGCACTGCCGCGCTGCCGGGGCCGCGCGCCCAGATGCCGACGTCGTCGCCGCCGTGGGTCTCGCTGCTGGTCGGCACCAGGGCCTCCTGCATGTAGTCCGGGGCTTCGGTATCGACCTTGGTCAGATCCGGACGGCCCTTCTCGATCTCCATCGTGCCGCTGACGGTGTGCGGGAAGGTGTGCGGCCCCTCGGGCTGCTGCGCGCTGGCGCCGGTGTAGCCCGGGCCGTTGCTGTAGTTGAGGGTGGTGTAGGGCTTGCCGAGCGCGTCGCGGGCGTAGTCGTTCGGGTCGCCGTCCTCGCCGCTGGTGCCGCGGACCTTGCCGAGCATCGGGTTGCCGCGGGTCGGGTAGCCGACGAAGCTCAGGGTGTGCGAGTGGTCGGCGGTGACCAGGATCAGGGTGTCGTCGGCCGAGGTCGCGCGGTTGGCGGCGTCGACGGCTTCGCTCAGGGCGATGGTGTCGGTCAGCGCGCGATACGCGTTGCCCATGTGGTGGGCGTGGTCGATGCGGCCGCCTTCGACCAGCAGCACGTAGCCGTTGGGATTGCGCTTGAGCCGCTCGATCGCGGCCAGGGTCATGTCCTTCAGCGACGGCTCGCCGGCGCCGTCCTGCGGGCGGTCGTGCTCGAACTGCATGTGGTCGGGTTCGAACAGGGCGAACAGCGGCTGGTCCTTCGGCGCCGCGGCGAGCTGCTTGGCGTTCCACACGTAGGCGCCGCCCGGGTGGCGCCGCTTCCAGGTCGCGATCAGGTCGCGGCCGTCCAGGCGCTGGCCGACCTTGTCGTCGTACTCGGGGTCGCGCTGCTCCACGGTCATGAAGTTGGCGCGGCCGCCGCCCATCAGCACGTCGGGGCCGGTGCCGTACGGGCTTTCGATCATCTGCCGGGCGATGTCGAGGCAGCCCTCGGCCTTGGCCTTCTCCGGCAGGTCCATGTCGTTTTCCCAGTTGCGGTCGGCCGAATGGCTGAAGGTCGCGCCCGGGGTGGCGTGGGTGACGCGGGTGGTGGTGACCACGCCGGTGGCCAGGCCGCTGCCGGCGGCGAGTTCCCACAGCGTCAGCATCGGCGCCTTGAGCGCTTGCGCGCAGTCGCCGCGCGCGCCCTTCTGGCCGATGCTGAGCACGCCGGCGCGGGTTTTGACGCCGGTGGCCATGGCGCTCATGGTGCCGGCCGAGTCGGGGGTCTGCGAATCGGTGTTGTAGGTCTTGCTCAGCGCGGTCGAGGGGAAGCGCTCCCAGCTCAGGCGGTTTTCTTCGCCCGGCGCGCCCTTGAGCTGGCCGGCGAGGATGCGCGCGGCGGCGACCGTGGTCAGGCTCATGCCGTCGCCGACGAACAGGATCACGTTCTTGGCCTTGGCCGCCGGCGCGCCGCGCTGGGCGGCCTGGGCGGCGCCGTCGCGGTACCACCAGGCCGGGGTCTCTTCCTGCGGGTGCTTGATCGTCGGCACGTCGATGACGACGCCGGCCGAGGGCGCGTCGGCGCGGGTGGCCGGCGCGGCGGCCGCGCAGGCGGTCAGCAGCGCGGGAACGAGGAGGACGGAAGCGCAACGCAGCTTGGACATGGGCGGGCCGGGCGGTGGACTGACGAGCCGGCGATTATGCCTGGGGTGCGTGACGGCGAAAGGACCGCGGCGCGGCGCGGGTTTGCGGATCGTGGCCGGGTGGGGCGCGGGCGTTTGCAGGTTCGCGCCACTCCCGCATACCGCATGGGCTACCTGTAGGAGCGGCGCAAGCCGCGACCGCGAATCCGCACCAACGTCGCCACCCGCATCCGGATCGCCTTCTCCGCCCGTCGATCGACAGCGCCGCCAACGAATGGAGCAGCGCAGCTGAAGGAAAGGCGCAGACAGCCGCCGCCACCTTGAATCGAATCGCTGTAGTTCCAATATTCGGAACCACGAAAACAATAGCGGCCGCCCCCGGCTTGTAGCAAGCTTGCCCCCATGAGACCCCTGCATCACCCCGCCACCGCCGACATCGAACTGACCGCGGTGCTGTACGCGCTGGCCGATCCGGTGCGCCTGAGCCTGGTGCGCGGCCTGAGCCGCGACAACCCGGTGTCGTGCATCCGCGTGTCCGAGGAAAAGCAGCTGGGGCTGCCGCGGGCGACGCTGTCGCGCCATTTCGACCTGCTGCGTTCGGCCGGGCTGGTGCATACGGTGAAATCCGGAACGCAGTATCTCAACACCTTGCGCTGCGACGATCTGGAGCTGCGTTTCCCGGGCCTGCTGCGCGCGATCCTGTTCGCCGACGGCGCCAAGGCCGGCGCGCCCGAGGCGGCCAAACCCGCGCCGCGCGCGGCGTCCAAGCCGGCCGCGCCGGCCCGGCGCGCGGCCGCGGCGCCGGCGCGCGCAGGCCGGGCGCGCTCTTGAGCGCGGCCGAGGCGGGAGGCGATTTTGCCGATGCCGCTCACAGTCATGACGTTTGGTTGCGCGCTTATGCACTTGGATCAGCCGGCGCGCCGGCCAAGCTGTTTATCGTGTCGTCCCCGCGTTCGCCCGCCCGCCGCCGCGCCGGCGCAGCGTCCGCCCCGTCCTTGACCGATCTTCGACCCGGATAGCCGCGATGACCGCCTTGTTCTCCGCTTGGTTCCGCATTCCGTTCTGGCAACGCGTCGTCGCCGGCTTCGCGCTCGGCGCGCTGGCCGGCTGGGCGTTCGGGCCGGCGGCGGAAACCTGGTTCGGGCCGCTCGGCGATCTCTACGTCACCCTGATCAAGATGATCGCGGTGCCGCTGGTGTTCTTCGCGGTCATCAACGCGGTCGCCTCGCTGCACGGGCAGAAGTCGATCGCCGCGCTCGGCGGCCGTACCTTCCTCTGGTTCGCGATCACCGCGGTGCTGGCGGTCGCGGTCGGCCTGGCGGTCGGCACGATCCTGCAACCCGGCGCCGGCGTGATCGGGCTGGCGATGGACTCGGCGTACAAGCCGCGCGACGTGCCCAGCGTGACCAAGGTGTTGCTCGACGTGGTGCCGAGCAATCCGTTCTACGCCCTGACCGGCATCGGCACGACCAAGAACGCCGCCGGCGAAACCGTGCTCGCGGCCGGCAAGGGCTCGATCCTGCCGGTGATCTTCTTCGCCGGCCTGCTCGGCTTCGCGATGGTCAAGCTCGGCGAGAAAGTCGCCGGGGTGCGCAAGCTGGTCGGCGAGGCCAGCGAGCTGATGATCCAGGTCACCCGCTTCGTTCTCGAAGTGACCCCGATCGGCACCTTCGGCCTGATCGCCGCTTTGGTCGGCGCCTACGGCTTCGAGAAGCTGCTGCCGCTCGGCAATTTCGTGCTCGCGCTGTACGTGGCCTGCGCGCTGCACATCGTCGTGGTCTACAGCGCGCTGTTGCTCGCCCACGGCCTCAACCCGCTGAAGTTCTTCCGCGGCGCCGCGCCGGGCATGCAGGTGGCGTTCGTCAGCTCGTCGAGCTTCGCCGCGATGCCGGTGGCGATGCGTTCGATCACCCACAACCTCGGCGTCAACAAGGACTACGCGGCGTTCGCCTCGCCGCTCGGCGCGAGCATCAAGATGGACGGCTGCGGCGCGATCTATCCGGCGCTGTGCGCGGTGTTCATCGCCCAATACACCGGTACGCCGCTGACCGGCGACCAGTACTTCATCGTGCTGATCGCCTCGGTGCTCGGCAGCTTCGGCACCGCCGGCGTTCCCGGCACCGCGGTGATCATGGCCACCGTCGTGCTCAGCGCCGCCGGCCTGCCGCTGGAGACCATCGGTTACCTGTACGCCATCGACCGCGTGCTCGACATGATGCGCACCATGACCAACGTGACCGGACAGATGCTGGTGCCGGTGCTGGTGGCCAAGGAGACCGGGCTGCTCGACCGCGAGGTGTACGAGGCGGCGCCGACCGATGTCGGGATCGAGGAAGGCAAGGCTTAGCGCGGTTGCGGCGCGCGCGCTGCGCGTCGCGGATGCAGCGGCATCGATCCAGGGAGGGCGCATGCCGGTAACGATCGAATCGCGACGCATGACGGCGGCCGAGCGGCAACAGCTCGGCGCCATCGGCGGCGCCCGCTCCGGCTCGGGTGCGTGGTGGGCCTGGCCGATCCTGATCTGCGTTTTGGCCGCGGGCGCGCTGTTCCTGCAGCGCTGGCTCGAACCGTTGTGGGGCACGGGCCATCGCGGCGCCGATACGCTCGCGCCAGCGCTCGTCGCGGGCCTGGGCATCGCGTTGTTCCTGGCCCTGATCGCGGCCTGGGTCGCGCTGCGCGTCAGCCGCGCCGCGCGCAACAACCGCCGGCGGATTTTCGGCTCGTACTGGGACGACCTGGAGGCCGGCACGGTCGATGAAGAACGCTACGAATTCCTCGCCTCGCTGAGCGCGCGCGACGGCGAGACCGGCGTGCCGATCCATTTGTTGCGGATCGACGCGCAGCGCTGCCTGGTGGTGTTCGGCGAACCCGGCGACGGCGCCGACCGACCCGACGACGACACGCAACCGCGCCGGCGCGCGCTGCTGCGGCGCGCGCCGCGCTCGCGCCATGTGCTGTCGCTGCGCTTCGAAGGCGAGGCGCTGGCGAGCGAGCCCAGCGATGCGCTCGGTTGGCAGGCGCCGGGCTGGGAGTGGAACGGCCGGGTCTGGGAGGTGGAGTGGGAGCCTCTCGTGCAGCGGCTCGGGCAGCGCGGGGATTGAGGGCCGCTGATGGCGGAACGTAAGGCGTCGGTGGCGACAACGCCGCCGCATCGGCCATGATCCCGCACAACCTCAAGGAAGCGCTCGCGATGCCCAAAGGACTCCCGCACTTCGCCGCCCCCGCCGCCCTGGCGCTGCTGGCCTGCGCCTGCGCCAGCGCGCCGCCGCCGCAACCCGCCGCGCCGCCGACCGGCGCGGTCGGCGTGCGCTCCATCGACAAACGCCTGGTCGCCGCCGAGCGCATGCAGCTGGCGGCGAACGAAACCTTCGAAATGCCGCTGGCCGAAGCCGGCAACGCCGCGCCCGAGTACCCGCCGGCCTTGCTGGCGCAGCGCCTGCCGCCGCAGACGGTGTGCCTGAGCGTCGCCATCGGCGCCGACGGCGCGGTCAGCGACAGCCGTGTGCTGGCCGCGAGCGAAGGCTGTCCGACGCAGGCGCCGGCCGCGCCGGACTTCGTCGCCGCCGCGCGCGCCGCGGTGGCGCGCTGGCGCTTCGATCCGGCGTTCCGCTGCGTCTATCCCGGCGCCAAGCCGATCGACGAGCAGGGTTGCGTTACCGGCCGCGAGGAAGCCGTCGCGGTCAGCATGGCCTACAGCTTCGTGTTCGAGCAGAAGGACGGGCGCGGGACGGTGCGGGTAGGGGAGTGAGCCGGACGACGCTCTGCGGTCAGATCGGGCCCGCGCCGCGGTTCACACCCGCGAATACGTCCACGACACCATCCGCCCCTCGCGATACGGCATCACCCCATGGAACGGCCGCGGGTCGCGGTCGAACACCAGCGGCAGGAACTCGCGGTCGCCTTCCCACATCGGCAGCTCGTGCAGGCGGTCGAGGTCGACCCACTCCAGCGTGCCTTCGGGATTGCTCGCGTAGGCCTCGCCTTCGAACGCGCTGATGACGAACACGAAACCCAGCCAGTCCTCGCCGCGCTTGCCGAAACCGGGCCAGCTGATGGTGCCGCGCAGTTGCAGCGCGGTGCATTCGATCCCGGCTTCCTCGCGGATCTCGCGGCGCATGCCGGCCAGCACGTCCTCGTCGGGCTCGAGCTTGCCGCCCAGGCCGTTGTACTTGCCGAGCTGGTGGTCGTCGGGGCGGGCGTTGCGATGGACCATCAGGACCTGGCGGCCATCGGGCGAAAGCACGTAGCCCAGGGTGGCCACGATGGGGGTGTACGGCATCGGCGGGGTCGGTACGGGGGAAAGCGGCGCACAGTGTCGGCGATCGGGCCGGCAACGGCCAGCGGCGGCGGTCACCCCACGTGACTTCCGACCCGCACCGGGCGCCGGGACTCGGGTTACTGTGCGCACAACTGCGCCCGCGCTACGCCGGCGCCGTTCACCACGACAGGACAGGGAGCCCTCCATGCGCAAGCGTCACCTCTGCGTGCTGCTCGCCGGCCTGACCACGCTCGCCTCCGCTGCGTTCGCGACCGCGTCCGCCGCCGAGAGCGACCGTTGGCAGTTGCCGGTAGCGGTCAAGAAACTCGACAACGGATTGACCGTGGTCGTATCCACCGACCACAGCTCGCCGACCGTCGGCGTCAGCGTGGTCTACCACGTCGGCATGCGGCTGGAGCCGAAGAACCGCACCGGCTTCGCCCATCTGTTCGAACACCTGATGTTCCAGGGCACGCCGGTCGCGCGCAAAGGCGTGTTCGACAAGGTCATCTCCGGCGGCGGCGGCCGCAACAACGGCTCGACCCGCCCGGACTACACCAACTACATCGAAGTCGCGCCGGTGTCCGCGCTGGAACGCATCCTGTGGCTGGAAGCGGACCGCATGAAGACCCTGGACTTCAATCCGACCACGCTGAAGAACCAGCAGGACGTGGTCAAGGAGGAGATCCGGGTCAACGTGAAGAACCAGCCGTACGGCGGCTTCATGTGGATCGACATCGGCCAGCACGCGTTCCAGAAGTGGGAGAACAACCACGACGGCTACGGCAGCTTCCAGGACCTGGAGAACGCCAGCCTCGCCGATGTGCAGTCGTTCCACCGCGATTACTACGGCCCCAACAACGCCGTGCTCGGCATCGCCGGCGACGTCACCCCGGAGGAAGCCTTCGCCCTGGCCGACAAGTACTTCGGCGCGGTCGCCGGGCGCCCGACGCCGGCGCCGTCGGACTACAGCGAAGGCCTCAACACCGCCGAGAAGCGGATCAGCCAGACCGACGCGCTGGCGCAGGTGCCGGCGATCGCCGCGGGCTGGAAGATGCCTGCGCGCGGCAGCCGCGACCAGGCGCCGATGGCGGTGCTCGGCAACGTGCTCGCCGGCGACGACGCCTCGCGGCTGTATCAGGCGCTGGTCAAACAGCGCCAGATCGCGATCAACGTCTCGCCGCTGTACGGCCTGGGCGACGCCTGGAACTACAACGGCCCGACGCTCTACACCCTGTTCGCGCTGTACAAGCCCGACAGCAGCGCCGACGCGGTGCTGGCGGTGATCGACGAGGAAGTCGCCAAGATCGCCCAGAACGGCGTCGACGCGGCCACGCTCAAGCGGGTCAAGACCAAGATGCTGGCCGACTGGTACAACGGCCTGGACGCCTTCATCGAGCGCGCCGACACCCTGGCGGTGACGCAGACGCTGTGGGGCGACGCCAACGCGGTCAACAAGATTCCGGCGCTGATCGAGGGCGTGACCTCGGCCGACCTGCAGCGCGTGGCCAAGACCTATCTGACCCGCGCCAACCGCACCGTCATCGACCGCCGCCCGGCCGCGCTCGCCGCGGCGCCCGCCGCCGCCGCGCCGGCGAAGAACTGAGGAGAGCGAGGCCATGAGCATGACTACCAACAAACTCGCGCTGTCGCTCGCGCTGGCGCTCGGCGTCGCCGCCGGCATCGCCCACGCCGGCCCCTCGGTCGCGCTACCCGAGCGGCTGCCGCCGCTGGCCGCGGACAAGCCGCTGCCGGTGCCGCAGATCGCCCGCAAGACCCTCGCCAACGGCCTGGAGGTGTGGGTGGTCCCGCGCCAGGGCCTGCCGCGGGTCGACTACGTGCTGGCCGTGCGCAACGCCGGCTACGGCGCCGACGCCGGCGACGCGCGCGGTTTCGCCTCGCTGTACGCGAACCTGCTGGTCGAAGGCACCGGCAAGCGCGACGCCAAGGCGGTGGCCGAGGCCGCGCAAGGTTACGGCGGCTCGATCGGCGCGTCCGCGCTCAACGACGGCGTGATCCTCAGCGGCGACGCGCTGGCCTCGCAGGCCGCGCCGATGCTCGGCCTGATCGCCGAAGTCGCGCAGACCGCGACCTTCCCCGACGCCGAAGTGGAACTGGCCAAGGCCAACGCGCTGCAAGGCCTGAAAGCCGCGCAGGCGCAGCCCGGCTACAAGGCCGCGCGCGCGCTGTCGGCGGCGGTGTACGGCGATCATCCCTACGCCCGCACCCAGCCGACCGAAGCGTCGATCAATGCGGTCAGCGCGCAGCAGGTGCGCGCCGAACACGCGCGCCGGTTCCGCCCCGACCGCGCCTTGCTCGTCGTCGCCGGCCGCATTTCCGCCGAGCAGGGCTTCAAGCTCGCCGAAACCGCGTTCGGCGGCTGGAAAGCCACCGGCGAAGCGGTCGCCGACATCGCCCCGGCGCAGCCCAGCGCGCCGGCCCAGCGCCTGTTCGTCCAGCGCGACGGCAGCGTGCAGTCGGCGGTGCGCCTGGGCCGTCCCGGCATCGCCGCGACCGACGCCGACTACGTGCCGGCGCAGCTCGCCGGCATCGTCCTCGGCGGCGGTTTCAGCAGCCGCCTGATGCAGAACCTGCGCGAGGACAAGGGCTACACCTACGGCGCCCGCGGCGGCCTCACCGCGCTGCGCGCCGGCGGCGCGATCCAGGCCTCGGCCGACGTGCGCAACGAAGTCACCGGCGCCTCGCTCGGCGAATTCGTCTACGAGTTCGGCCGCCTCAACGACTACCCGGTGCCGGCGCAGGAACTGGAAGACACCAAGCGTTACGTCGCCGGCGGCTACCTGATCGGCAACCAGCAGCAGCGCTCGGTCGCCAACAGCCTGGCCGGCAACTGGCTGGTCGGTTTGCCGGCGGAATTCCTCGGCGAATACGTGCCGAAGATCCGCGCGGTCGACGCCGCCCAGGTGCAGGCGATGGCCAAGAAGTATTACGCCGCCAAGGACCAGTCGATCGTGGTGGTCGGCGATTACAAGGCGGTGCAGTCGCAGCTCAAGGAGTTCGGCGAGTTCAAGCAGGAGAAGTGAGGCGGCGCGAAGCGTCGCCGGGCTGCACGAGAAAACCCCGGCATCGCCGGGGTTTTCTTTGCGCCGCGGCCGCTGCGCATGCGCCGTAGCGCGACGCTTTCAGGCCGCCGTGCGCGCGCGCCGTTGCGCCAGCCGCGCACCCAGCCAGCTCGCCGGCAGCGGCGACAGCACGCCGGCGGCGATCATCCACCACGCATGCGGCAGCAGCAGGCTGACCGCGATCACCCCGCAGACGATCAGCGCGCCGACCGTCAGCGCGGCGCCGCGCGGGTGCCGGCGCGAGATCAACGCGGCCAGCAAGCCGCCGTCGAACGCCGCGGCGACCCAGCCCGCCAGCACCGTCAGCATCGCCGGCCACGGCGCGCCGGCGACATGCGCGCTCATCGCCGCGGGATCGCGCGGATCGATGCCCGGCGGCAGGGGGTGCAGCCGCGCCGAGCCGTACTCGAACAGGTGCATGGTCAGCATCGCCAACACCATGCCGGCGACCACCGCGAGAATCGTGCGTACCATCGCGACTGCTCCCCTGATGCGGCCGGCCCGGCGGGCCGGCATGCGGCGAGCATCGCGCCGGCCGCGGCGGCCTGCAAGCGCGCATGCCGGCAGGCGTACGGCTCGCGCATAATTCGCCGGCCAGCATAGGAGTTATTCGATGTCCGCCAGCCCCACCGCCTCGCCCCCGCGCCTGCTCGCCTTCGCCGGCAGCCTGCGTTCGGGTTCCTACAACCGCCGCCTGATCCCGGTGCTGGCCGAGGGCGCGCGCGCCGCCGGCGCGCAGGTCGAGCTGATCGAATTGCGCGATTACGCGCTGCCGGTCTACGACGGCGATATCGAAGCCGAGGCGATGCCCGACAACGCGCGCCGGCTGCAGGAGCTGATGGCGCAGCACGACGGGCTGCTGATTTCCACGCCGGAGTACAACGGTTCGATGCCGGCGCTGGTCAAGAACACGCTCGACTGGATCTCGCGCCCGCTGCCGGACGGCCGTTCGGGCACCAGCCTGTTCGCCGACAAGGTCGCCGGCATCGTCTCGGCCTCGCCGGGGCCGCTCGGCGGCCTGCGTTCGCTGCTGGTGCTGCGCGACGCGCTGGCCAAGCTCGGTTTGATCGTGGTGCCGCAGCAGGTCGCGGTCGGCCAGGCCGGGGAGAAACTGCACGAGTACGGCCAGCTCGGCGACGAACGCCAGCGCGAGGCCGTGCACCGGGTCGGCGCCGCCGTGGTCCGTCATCTGCGCGTCCAGGGAGCCTGAGCATGAAAGGTCAGCAACGCGAATTGAACCTGCGTTTCCTCGCCCAGCCCACCGACGTCAATTACGGCGGCAAGGTCCACGGCGGCATGGTGATGAAGTGGATCGACCAGGCCGGCTACGCCGCCGCGGTCGGCTGGAGCGGCAAGTACAGCGTCACCGTCGCGGTCGGCGGCATCCGCTTCGTCGCGCCGATCCGGATCAGCGATCTGGTCACCGTGCACACCAAGCTGATCCACACCGGCACCAGCAGCATGCATTTCGCGGTCGACGTCAAGGCGCGCGACCCGGGCCTGGACGACGGCGAGCCGGAGGAGCGGCTGTGCACCCATTGCGTCATCGTGTTCGTCGCGATGGACACGGTCGAAGGCAAGCCGACCCCGGTGCCGGCGTGGACGCCGGTGACCGACGACGACAAGCGCCTGGCCGAGTACGCGCTCAAGGTCATGGAGTTGAGCAAGGGCATCGAGGCGACGGTGGAGCGGTACGTCAACGAGGCCTGAGGTCGGGGTTCGTTCGTACTTCGGTGCGGCGGCTGCGGAGTGGCGGGTCGCGTCGCAAGCGCGGTGTCGCGGTCGCGGCTCGCGCCGCTCCTACAGGGGGCGGCCGTGGGTTCGTATCCGACTGTAGGAGCGGCGCGAGCCGCGACCGCGGGGTGGCCGGTCGCTTCGAAGACCCAAAACGCAACAGGCCGCCCGGAGGCGGCCTGTCGGATGCGGCGCGGTACCGAGGTTCAGATGCCGTCGACCCGGCGCGCTTCCATGAACTTGCCGCTCCAGTAGCCGCTGTCGAGGCTCGACACGGTCACGTCCTTGCCGGTGCGCGGGGCGTGCACGAAGCGGCCGTCGCCGAGGTAGATGCCGACGTGGTCGACGCGGCCGCGGCGGCCGAAGAACACCAGGTCGCCTTCGGTCATGGCGTCGCGGTCGATCACTTCGCCGGTCTTGGCCATCTCGCGCGAGACGCGCGGCAGTTCGATGCCCAGGGCGTTGCGGAACACGTAGCCGACCAGGCCCGAGCAGTCGAAGCCCTGGTCCGGCGAGGTGCCGCCCCAGCGGTACGGGGTGCCCAGCAGGGCCAGGGCCTTTTGCAGCATGCCCTTGATCCGGCCCTGTTCGGCGACCGGGATGTCGCTCTTGCTCAGCGGGATGTCCTGGCCCTGGCCGAGCATCCGGTTCAGGTCGGTCGCCAGCATCAGCGCGCGGTCGGACAGGGTCATCGCTTCCGGCAGCATGTGGCCGCCGCTGGCTTCCGGCGCGTCGGCCGAATCGTTGCGCAGCGAGGGGCCGCCCGGGAGCAGCGAGGAAGCCGCGCCGGCGCTCACGGACTGGGCGAAGGCGGGCAGGGCGCACACCGCCAGGGTGGCGGTGAGCAGGATTCGTTGGCTGGCCCGGCGGCCGGGGCGTCGGCTTTGGGCGGTGTCGCAAGATGCTTGGGGGGTGGCAGTCTGGCGGTTGTGGCGATGGGTCGAAGTCGTCACTTAGGAATCACAGAGTCGTCACCGGAGAAGGACAATACCCGCCGGGTGGGACGGTGTGGTTCAAATTTCGTTAGGCGAGCGTAAACAGGTATGTGATTTTGCTCACATTTTTGACGCGTACTAAGCCGCAGTCCTGTTCATTCGAGTCGCAGGATTACTTGAGAATCCGCTTGGCGCCGCTGTAATGATCGCGCCAGTACGGGCCGTCCAGGCGGTCCAGGCGGACCGTGCCGCCGGTGCTGGGGGCGTGGACGAAGCGGCCTTCGCCGACGTAGATGCCGACGTGGCTGACGTTGCCGGAGCTGCCGAAGAACACCAGGTCGCCGGCCGCCAGCCGCAGCGGGTCGATGCGCGGGCCCTGGTAGCCGGCCAGGTCGCGCGAGGTCCGCGGCAGGTTCAGCGCCAGCATGTCGCGGTAGACGTAATTGACCAGGCCGCTGCAGTCGAAGCCGCCTTCCGGGGTGTTGCCGCCGTAGCGGTACGGGGTGCCGACCAGGCTGAAGGCGCGCATCAGCACGGCGTTGGCGGCGACCGGGTTGTCCGGGTCCACGTGCGGCCAGACCCGGGCGGGCTGGGCCGGCGGGGGCGTGCGGCGCACCGTCTGCTTGCCGCCGCTGCAGGCCGCGAGCAGGCCGCACAGGGCCAGCGCCAGCACGGCGGCCGGCAACGGCCAGGGCCCGCGCGCTGGCGCGGGAGCGGTGTTGCCGGGATAATGCGCGGCCTTCGTCACGGCCGATAGCTTGGCGGCTGGCGGCAGCGGCGACAAGACAATCGATGTGTCGTTTTGTGGCGGCCGGCGCGAATCGGCCGCCGATTCCTTTATTTCCCCGGGCGCGCCGTGCGCGCCCACCAGCCGGACTAGCCATGAAAATCGAAAAAGATCGCGTCGTGCGTTTCCACTACACCGTAGCCGAGCAGGGCGGCGAGCCCGTCGAGAGCTCGGAAGGCCGCGAACCGCTGGCGATCCTGATCGGCCACAACAACATCATCCCGGGCCTGGAAAAGGCGATGGACGGCCGCGAGGCCGGCGACAAGTTCGAAGTCGACGTGCCGGCGGCCGAAGCCTACGGCGAGCGCCAGGACGGCCTGACCCAGCGCGTGCCGAAGAAGTACTTCAAGGACGCCAAGCTGACCCCGGGCATGCAGGCCGTGCTGCCGACCAACTTCGGCCCGCGCGCGGTGACGATCCTGAAGGTCGGCATGAGCGTGGTCGACGTCGACCTGAACCATCCGATGGCCGGCAAGGACCTGCACTTCGCGATCGAGATCGTCGAAGTGCGCGAAGCGGCGGCGGAAGAAGTCGAGCACGGCCACGTGCACGGCGACGGCGGCCACGCCCACTGAGTCCGCGCGGCCCGTCCGGGCCGCGGTCGGGCGACACCGGACGGCCCGCGCATGCGGGCCGTTCGCGTTTTCGCCGCGGGGCCTCGGACCCGATGCCTTCCGCTGCGTTGCGGGAGAGTCTTCAGTGTCGACGGCTTTCGCTTTGTCGTGGGAGGGCCTTCAAGCTCGGCGCCTTTCGATCCGAAGCGGCGATTCGAGCGAAAAACGTCGGGCCGAAGGCCTTCGCACGGTCCCGTTGCAACGGCGAGCTGAGCGGAAAGCGTCGGGCCTGAAGGCTCTCCCACAACGAAGCGAAAGGCGCCGGGCCTGAAAGCCCTCCTGCAACGGGTCGAAAAGCGCCGGGCCTGAAGGCCTCCCGCAAGATCCGGCCTGTGCATACTCGCCGTGCTTGCCGTCTTGTCTTTCGCCTTTCGTTTGCGCAGTTCCCCATGACCGCTTCCGTCCCCGAATTCGCCCCGGTCGCCGCGCCGCAACGCGTGGCCGCGCTCGACGCGCTGCGCGGGCTGGCCCTGCTCGGCATCCTGCTCAGCAACGTTTCCGGCTTCGCCGGGCCGCTGCTGGAATTGCACGACGGCATCGACCCGGCGTTGCGCGGCGCCGACCGCGCCTGGGCGACGTTCGTCTACGTGGCGATCAACGACAAGGCCTGGAGCCTGTTCGCGCTGCTGTTCGGCATGGGCTTCGCGACCATGCTCGCGCGCGCGCAGGCGGCCGCGCGCGGCTTCGTCGCGGTCTACCTGCGCCGCAGCCTCGGTTTGCTGGCGATCGGCCTGATCCATGCGTGGCTGATCTGGGCCGGCGACATCCTGGTCACCTATGCCTTGTGCGCGTTCGCGCTGCTGGCGCTGCGCAAGCTGTCGGCGCAGACGTGGCTGGCCCTGGGCGGCGCGCTGTACGCGGCCGGCATCGGCTGGATGCTGCTGATCGCCGCGGCGCTGACCGTGCCCGGCGTGGCGGTCGGCGGGCCGCAGGATCTGGCCGCGGCGCAGGCCGAGCGCGCGGCCGAAGTCGCCGCGTACGCCCACGGCGATTACGCCGCGGCCACCGCCCAGCGCCTGTGGTTCTTCTTCGACTTCGTCGTCTCCGGCTGGACGCTGATGTTGCCGCTGACCCTGGGCCTGTTCCTGATCGGCGCCGGCCTGGCGCGCAGCGGTGTGCTGGCCGATCCGCAGCGCCAGCGCGAACGATTGCGGGCGATGCTGGCGTGGGGCCTGGCCGTCGGCGCCGCGCTGACCGCCGCGAGCGTGGCGCTGACCGCGACGCCGTCGACGGCGGTCTTCACCGCCAGGTCGATGCTGGCGCAGACGCTGCACCTCGCCGCCGGCCTGCCGCTGGCGCTGGCCGCGATCGCCGCGATCGTGTCGTGGCTGCACGCCGGCGCGCGCTGGCCGCTGCGCTTCGCCGCGGCCGGGCGCATGGCGCTGAGCCACTACCTGACCCAGTCGCTGGTCGCGACGTGGCTGATGTACGGCTACGGCCTGGGGCAGTGGGGGCGCTGGTCGTACAGCACCCTGATCCTGGCCGCGCTGGCGCTGTTCGTCGCGCAGATGGCGTTCAGTACGTGGTGGCTGCGCCGGTTCCGGTTCGGGCCGTTGGAATGGTTGTGGCGTGCTTTCACGTATGCGCGTTGGCCGCCGTTGCGGGTGGAGCGGGCGGCGGGATGACGCGCGGTGTGGCTTGCCCAGGCAACTGAAGCCGGCAGTCGTGCGTGCATGAGGAATGACGCGGGCTGTCGTCGCGATTTGAAATTCCGCGGTCGCGGCTTGCGCCGCTCCTACAGTCGCTGCGTTGCGGCGGCGCTGCCCCTGCAGGAGCGGCGCGAGCCGCGACCGCGCCGCCACGCTTGCGACGAACGATCGGATCGACCGGAACCCGACAAAAGAAACGGCCCGCGCGAGCGGGCCGTTTCCATCGCGCCGTCACACCGGCGCGAACAACCTTGCCTCAGTTGACGCTGACCGCGCTCCACGCGCGCGCCACCGCGGCGTACTCGGCCGAATTGGCGCCGTACAGATCGGTCGCCGCCTGCAAGGTCCAGGTGCGCGCCTGCGGATAGGTGGTGCTGGACACGAAGTAGCGGGTCAGCGCGCGGTACATGATCGCGCCGACCTTGTTGCGGCCGATGCCGGTAATCGCGGTGTCGCCGTTGCAGACCAGCTGGGCCTTGGTGTAGTTGAACCCGGCCGGCACCACCGCGCCTTCGGACAACAGATAGAACATGCGGTTCAGCACGCCGGAGGTGTAGTGCGGGTCGTAGGTGCCGCCCTGGCCGGTCTGCGAGGCAGTGAAGCCGCCGCTGGGGTAGCAGACCTTGGAACGGCCGTCGGCGTCCTGCTTGAACAGGATGCGCAGCGCGCTGGTGCCGTTGGGGTTGTTCTTGACCAGCTTCTCGCCCATCAGATAGTCGCCCGGGTCGTTGGCGTTGTTGGCGCTGAACTCGACCAGGGTGCCGAAGATGTCGGAGACGCCTTCGTTGATGCCGCCGGTGTCCTTGATGTTGTAGTAGCCCAGGCGCGCGGTGGCCTCGGTCACGCCGTGGGTCATTTCGTGGCCGGCCACGTCCAGCGCCACCAGCGGCTTGAAGCTGGAACCGTCGCCGTAGGCCATCAGCTTCTGCGAGCCGTACCAGAACGCGTTGTCGTAGTTGCTGCCGACGTGGACGAAGCTCTTGACGCCCTTGCCGTCGTTGAAGATGCCGTTGCGGCCGTGCACGTTCTTGTAATAGTCCCAGGTCGCGGCGACGCCGTAGTAGGCGTCGGCGGCGACGGTGGCGCGGTCGCTGGTGGCGTTGTTGCCCCAGCTGTTGTCGGCGTCGGTGAACAAGGTCGCGCTCGGGAAGCCGTTGGTGTAGCTCATCGAGCCTTGCGCGTCGTAGGTCGAGCCGTTGCCGCGGCTCGGGTCGACCAGGCGGAAGCCGCTGCTGGTGGAGTCGGTGACGATGCCGACGTTGCCGATCAGCAGGGTCTTGCCGGTGCCGTTGGAGGCGGCGGTCTGGATGCGGTCGTCGGCCTGCAGCAGCTTGCCGTTGCCGGCGTCGACGAAGTAGGTGATGTGGCCCGGCAGCGGGTCGTTGCGGCGGTCGCCGTGCAGTTCCAGCTGATACGCCAGGGTCGGCTCGACCCCGCGCGCGAACACCACCAGCCCGGCGTTGTCGATGTTGCGCACCTGGCCGTCGAAGTTGGCGCCGGCCTCGACCTTGGCCTGCTCCAGGCCGATCTTCGGCTGCAACTCGGGGCGGGCGAGGGTGCGCATGTTGTCGCCCTGGCTGATCGACTTGAGCTGGCCGTTCTGGCTGTGCACGACGAAGTCGCCGCCGACGACCGGCAGGCCCTGGTAGCTGCGCTCCATGCGCACGTGCTCGGTGCCGTCGCGGTCCACCATCACGTCGCGGGCGCGGAAGCCGTCGGCGGCGACGCGGTTCACTTCGCGCCCGGCGGCGCCCTGCAGCAGGCCGCGCGCGCGCGCGGCGGCGGGCGAGGCGTCGGCCTCGGCTTCGCCCGGCGAGGAAGCGACCAGATCGCTGCCGGCGCGCGCGCCGGTGCCGGCGAACAGCGCCGCCAGCGGGGTGCGGTGATGCTCGGCGACGGCGTTCGCGGCATCGGCGCGGCTCTGCGCGGCGAGCGCGGCCGAAGCGGCCGGCGCGGCCGCGGCGTCGCCGCCGGCCAGGTCGGCGATGGCGTTGGTGCGGCCGGCGGTCAAAGCCAGCGCGGCGAGAATGGCGCTACCGAGCAATGCGTACTTGAGTTGCATGTGCGGTCTTCCCCGTAGTTTTGAAAAAGGATGGCCAAAGCGCGCCCGTGCCGCGCCGAGGGCGGCGATGCGTCGGGAACGGATGGGCCTGCGGCGCTCGGCATCGCCGGTGGCGTGCCGATGTGCGGCGGGCACGAAAACGTTAGGCGCGCGGCGCGGGCGGCGCGAACGCAAACCAGCCTTGCGCGTCACACAATGGCACCGGTCACCACGCTGGCTGTCACATATTGCGTCGCCGTAATGCATTCGGCGCGTCGCAGAGCGATGGTCGCGCCGCGGCGGCGAAGCCGCGTCGGCGGCCGGCGCGGCCGGGCGGGTTCGGCGCGGCGAAATCGGCGCGGCGAAAAGAGAACGGCCCGCGCGAGCGGGCCGTTCGAATGCCTGCGGCCGTTGCGGCCCGGCCGGAGGTTCAGTTCACGGCGACCGCCGACCAGGCGCGGGCGACGGTCCGGTACTCCGGCGAGTCCGCGCCGTACAGGTCCTTGGCCGCATTGAGGGTGCCGGCGCGGGCGCCCGGATAATCGGTGCTGGAAACGAAGTACTTGGTCAGCGCGGCGTACCAGATCTTGGCGACCTTGGCCGCGCCGAGGCCGACGATGCCGGTGTCGCCGTTGCAGGCGAGGTCGGCGACGGCGACGTTGGGATGGCTGGCGGGCACCTGCGATCCTTGCCACATCAGATACCAGGCCAGGTTGCCGACGCCGGAGCTGAAGTGCGGATCGAATTTCTTGCCTTCGGCGGTGTCTTCCCGGGTGAAGCCGCCGGCGGGATAGCACTTGAACGAGCGGTTGCCCTTGCTGCGCCAGGCGGCGTCGAGATTCTGCTGGAACAGCACCCGCTCCGCGCCGCCGGTAACGGTGCGGGCGAACTTCTCGCCGAACAGGAAATCGGCCGGGTCGTTGGCGCTGCCGGCGCTGAATTCGACCTGGGTGCCGAACAGGTCCGAGAGCGCTTCGTTGAGGCCGCCGCTGTCCTTGATCAGGTAATAGCCCAGATTGGCCGAGGCGATGGTGACGCCGTGGGTCATTTCATGGCCGGACATGTCGAGGCTGACCAGCGGAACCTTGCCGTTGGAGGCGTCGCCGTCGCCGTAGATCATGTAGCCCCCGCCGGGAACCCAGGCCGCGTTGAGGTAGTCCTTGCCGTAGTGGACGTAGCTTTTCACGCCCTTGCCGTCGTTGCCGATGCCGTTGCGGCCGTGCACGGCCTTGAAGTAATCCCAGGTCGCGGCGATACCGTAGTGGACGTCCGCCGCGGCGCTGGCGGGATCGGATGTGTTGCCGTTGCCCCAGACGTTGTCGCTGTCGGTGAACGCCGCGGCGAAGATCGTGCTGGTCGAGTTCTTGGCATTGAGGGTCTGGCCGCTGCCGCGCGAAGGGTCGATCAGCTGGTAGCCGTTCTTGGTCGAATCGGTGACCAGGCCGACATCGCCCAGGGTCAGGGTCTTGCCGGTGCCGTTGGCGGCGGCGGTGTGCACGCGGTTCTCGGCTTCCAGCACGCTGCCGCTGCGCGCATCGAGGAAATACGACATCACGCCCGGGCCGTTGCCGTCGGCGCGTTCGCCGCTCAGGTCGACCTGGTAGGCCAGGGTCGGTTCCATGCCGTGGCGGGCGTAGACCACCAGCCTGGCCGGCTCGAGCTCGGCGACGCGGCCGTCGAACTGGGCGCCGGCGTCGCTGCGCGCCTGCGCGGCGCTGATGCCGGGCTTGAGTTGCGGACGCGCGGTGGTGCGCATGTTGCCGCCCTGGGTGATCGAGAGCAGTTCGCCGTTGCGGGTATGCACGACCATGTCGCCGCCGATCACCGGCAGGCCTTGGTAGTTGCGTTCCATGCGCACGTGTTCGGTACCGTCGCGGTCGATCATCACGTCGCGGGCGTTGAAGCCGTCGGCCTGGGCGAGGTTGGCTTCGCGCGCGCCGATTCCGGCGAGCAGGGCGCGTGCGCGTGCGGCGGCGGCGCTTTGGTCGGCTTGTTCCGGCGAGGTGCTGGACCAACCGAGTTGGCTGCCGGGGCGGGCGCTGGTGTCGATCATCGCGCGCAGCGTGGCCTTGTTCTGCGCGGCGGCGGCGATGGCGTGGGCGTGCGCGGCCGGCGTTGCGGCGGCGCCGGACGGAACCGCGGACGCGGTGGCCGGCGTCTTGGCGGCGACCGCGGCGGCGGTGGACGAGCGCTGGCTGTGGACGGCCACGCCGGCGAGCGCGGCGACCACGGCGGCGGCGAGTAGAGCGGTCTTCGACTGCATGGAAGCGATCCCCTGGAAAGCCTTGCGTAGAGATGGCGCGCGCGTCCGGGCCAGTGCGGTCCGGTGGCGGCGGCCGGTGCGGCTCGGCGCGCGCGGTCCGGTGGCGTCGGACGGCGATGCGGCGAGTCGGAATCCACGTTAGGGGCGGTCCGGAGGGCGAGCGCCGGGGTTGAAGGCGTTTTCAGAGTTTTATAATGAGTAATTCATCACAAAAAAATCGAATTAAGACCTGTCCTAGCGCCTCGTTTGCTTGCCAGCAAGGCGGCAAGAGCCCCGGCCGCGAAAACGGCAGCGACGCCGGCGTACGCCGGCAGCGGTCGAGCGCGCCTGCGCGCGAAGGCCGGCCGGGCTTTCGGCGCCCGGCTCAGCCGCCCGCCGCGCCGCGCGGTCGCCGCGGCGGATCGCGCGCCCGCGCGAGCGAGGTTTGCCGTGCCGTACGCGGCGATTCGCATCGCCGAAACCCTGCATCCGATCTGCA
This sequence comes from Lysobacter enzymogenes, assembly GCF_017355525.1. Lineage (NCBI taxonomy): Bacteria > Pseudomonadati > Pseudomonadota > Gammaproteobacteria > Lysobacterales > Lysobacteraceae > Lysobacter > Lysobacter enzymogenes. The sequence continues at coordinate 5,610,382 of NZ_CP067395.1, forward strand.
TCGCATCTGTGCCGGCGCGCGCTCGTTACTATGGTCGGCGCCAGCGCGCCCGGCGCGCGGCGCGTTTCGGACCAGACCACGGAGCACCATGGGCGCAGTGCAGGCGGAACACGAGTCGGTGGAACAGCAGTCGGCCGAGCCGCTCGCGGCGCGGCGCGAGGACGTGGTGATCGTCGGCGCCGGCGTGATCGGACTGGCCTGCGCGCTGATCCTGCTCGAGGACGGCCGCCGGGTGCGGGTCATCGACGCCGGCCGCATCGGCGGCGGCAGCTCGCACGGCAACTGCGGCACCATCACCCCCAGCCACGCGACCCCGTTGGCCGCGCCCGGCGTGATCGCGCAGGCGCTCAAATGGGTGCTGAGCCCGGACGCGCCGCTGTACCTGCACCCCAGGCTCGACCCGCAGCTGTGGGGTTGGCTGCTGCGCTTCGCCGCGCGCTGCAACGAGCGCGACTGGCGCAGCAGCGCCACCGCGAAAGCGGCGCTGCTCAACGATTCGCGCGAGCGCCTGCAGGCCTGGGTCGGGCGTTACGGGCTGGCCTGCGAGTTCGACGGCTCCGGCGTCGATTACGTGTTCCGTTCCGAAGCCGGCTATGTCCACAGCCAGCACGAGCTCGACCTGCTGCGCGAATTCGGCGTCGGCGTGGAGCTGATCGACGGCGGCGCCTACGAGGCGCAGGACCCGGCGTTCAAGCCCGGCGTGGTCGGCGCGATCCGCTTCGCCCACGACGCGGTGCTGCGACCGGACACTTACGTCGCCGAGCTGGCGCGCGCGGTGCGCGAGCGCGGCGGCGAGCTGCAGGAATACTGCGCGCTGAAGGATCTGCGCGAGGACGCCGACGGCGTCGCCCTCGACACCAGCCACGGCCTGGTGCATGCGCGCGAGGCGGTGGTGGCGCTGGGCGCGTGGTCGCCCAAGCTCGCCGACGCGATCGGCCTGCCCGCGCTGAAGGGCGCGATCCAGCCCGGCAAGGGCTATTCGATCACCTACGACCGGCCCGAGCTGCTGCCGCGGCGGCCGGTGGTGCTGAAGGAACCCAAGGTCTGCGTGACCATGTGGGACAGCGGCTACCGGCTCGGCAGCACGATGGAATTCTCCGGCTACGACGAAAGCCTCAACCCGCGCCGGCTGGCCGCGCTGGAGCGCGGCGCGGCGCAGTTCCTGCACCAGCCGCTCGGCCCGGTCGAGCGCGAGCGCTGGTACGGCTGGCGGCCGATGAGCATCGACGACGTGCCGCTGATCGGTCGCGTCCCGGGCCGCCAGCGCCTGTGGATCGCCAACGGCCACGGCATGATGGGCGTGAGCATGAGCGCCGGCACCGGCCAGTTGTTGGCCGACCTGATCGGCGGGCGCGCGCCCGCGATCGACCCGCATCCTTACCGACCGGAGCGCTTCGCATGAGTGAGCAGCAAGCTCAATTCGACTTGATCGTCGTCGGCGGCGGCTCCGGCGGCCTGGCCGGCGCGTTCCGCGCCGCCGAGCACGGCGCGCGCGTGGCGCTGCTGGAGCCGGGCCTGCTCGGCGGCACCTGCGTCAACGTCGGCTGCGTGCCGAAGAAGGCGATGTGGCTGGCCGCCGACATCGGCGCCAAGCTGCGCATGGCGCAGTCGCTGGGCTTCGCGGTCGACGCGCCGCCGCAGGAGACCTGCGAGCTGGACTGGCCGACCTTCATCGTCCATCGCCAGCGCTACATCGCCGGCATCCACGACAGCTACCGCAAGCGCCTGGACAAGGCCGGCATCGTGGTCGCGCCGATGCGCGCGCGCCTGCTCGACGCCAACACCGTGGAATGCGACAACGGCGCGCGCATGGGCGCGGCGCGCATTCTCATCGCCACCGGCGGGCATGCGGTCAAGCCGCAAATTGCCGGCGCCGAACTCGGCGGCACCTCCGACGATTTCTTCCAATGGACCGCCGCGCCCAAGCGCGTCGGCATCGTCGGCGCGGGCTACATCGCGGTCGAGCTGGCCGGCGTGCTGCAGGCGCTCGGCAGCCGGGTCGAGCTGTTCGCGCGCGGCCAGCGCCTGCTCGAAGGCTTCGACCACGAACTGACCGCGCAGCTCGCCGACGATTACTGCCAAAGCGGCGTGCGCCTGCATTTCGGCCACGCGGTCGCGGCGCTGGAGGCCGACGGCGCGCAGGTGCGCGTGCGCGGCAGCGACGGTTCGCTGAGCGAGCCGTTCGACAAAGTGCTGTTCGCGACCGGGCGCAAGCCCAACACCGCCGGCCTGGGCCTGGAGCGCGCCGGCGTGGCGCTGGACGCGGACGGGTTCGTGCGCATCGACGCGCTCAACGCGACCAGCGTCGCCGGCATCGACGCGGTCGGCGACGTCAGCACCGACCCGCCGCTGACGCCGGTGGCGATCGCCGCCGCGCGCCGGCTGATGGACCGCGTCTACGCCGGCGGCTCGGCCGTGCTGGACCGCGACGACATCCCCACCGTGGTGTTCGCCCACCCGCCGATCGGCAAGGTCGGCCTGACCGAGGAGCAGGCGCGGGCGCGACATGGTGACAATCTGCACATCTACCGCGCCGGGTTTCGGCCGATGCTGTACGCCCTGGCCGAGTCGCCGCAGCGCAGCCTGTTCAAGCTGATCTGCGTCGGCCAGGAACGCCGCGTGGTCGGCATCCATCTGCTCGGCGAGGCCGCCGACGAGATGCTGCAGGGCTTCGCGGTCGCGCTCAAGCGCGGCATCACCCTGGACGACCTGCGCGACACGGTCGCCATCCATCCGACCAGCGCCGAGGAAGTGGTGTTGATGCGTTGAGACCGTCAGGCCCGCGCGTTATGGTCGGTCGACTTGATTACGGATCGGGACGCACGGCATGAGCGAGAGCAGGGCGGAAGGGCGGCGGCGCGGCGCAGCGCGCGTTTGCGCGGTTGCGGCGGCGATTTGGGCGTGCGGCTTCGCCGCGACGGCGGCCGCGCAGCCGGCGTTCGAGATCGAAGACCTGCTCAGCGCGCCGCAGCCCGAGCAGCTCACCGCCGCGGCGACGGCGCCGCTCATCGCCTGGGTCGGCAACGAGCGCGGCGTGCGCAACGTCTGGACCGCGCGCGCGCCCGAGTTCGCGCCGCGCAAGCTCAGCGGCTACGACGCGGACGACGGTCAAACCATCGGCGCCCTGCAACTCAGCCGCGACGGCCGCTGGCTCGCCTATGTGCGTGGCGGCAGCGCCGACGCGGCCGGCAGCAACAGCAATCCGACCGGCGATCCCGACGGCCAGGAGCAGGCGGTGTGGGTCGTCGCCAGCGACGGCAGCGGCAAGCCGCAGCGCATCGCCGCCGGACGCTCGGCCTTGTTCGCGCCCAATGGCGATGCCTTGATCGTGCAAGGCCGCAGCCTGGGTTGCTACGCGTTGCCGGGCGCGACCGCGCCGGGCTGGTGCAAGGAAGCCTTGCTCAAGACCCGCGGCGCCAACAGCGCGGCCGAATTCGCGCCCGACGGCAAGTCGCTGGCCTTCGTCAGCAACCGCGGCGACCACAGCTTCGTCGGCGTGCTCGACCTGGAAAAACGCGAAGTGCGCTGGATCGGCGCCGACTTCAACAACGACGCCGCGCCGGCGTTCTCGCCCGACGGCCGCCGCATCGCGTTCCTGCGCACCGCGGCGAACAAGCCCGGCGACGGGTTCGATCTGACCAAAGCCAATCCTTTCGAAATCTGGGTCGCCGACGCCGACACAGGGCTTGCGAAGCGCGTCCACCGCTCCAGCGAAACCGCCGGCGGCTACGCCCAATTCAACGGCGCCGACCCGTTGATGTGGAGCCGCGACAACCGCCTGATCTTCGCCTCCGAACAAAGCGGCTGGCTGCACTGGTACGCGATCCCGCCCGAAGGCGGCGCGCCGACGCCGCTGAGCCGCGGCGAATGCGAGGCCGAAACCGTCGCCCTGGCCGACGACGGCGCGTTCGTGTTCGGCGGCAACTGCGCGCAGATCGATTACCGCCAGGTGTTCAGCGTCGACGCGCAAGGCAAGGCGCAGACCCTGCTGACGGCCAAACAAGAGATCGCCACCGACCCGCTGCCGCTGGCCGGGGGCCAGTGGATCGCGCTGCGCCACGCCGATGCGCGCAGGCCGACCGCGATCGCGGTGATGCCGAGCGCCGGCGGCGCGCCCAAGCGGATTTTCCCGGCGCAGTTGCCCGCGCGTTTCCCGCTGGACCGATTGGTCGAGCCGAAGACGATCACCCTGACCGCCAGCGACGGCATCGTGTCGCACGCGACCGTGTTCGAGCCGCCGGCCTCGTTCAAGGGCAAGCGCGCGGCGCTGATCTACGCGCACGGCGGTCCGATCCGGCAGATGCTGCCGGGCTGGCACTACAGCAGCTACTACTACAACGACTACGCCAGCAACCAATGGCTGGCCAGCCGCGGCTACGTGGTGCTGGCGCTGAACTACCGCGACGGCACCGGCTACGGGCAGACGTTCCGCCTCGCCGACAAGCAGGGCCCGCGCGGCGCGTCGGAGTACCAGGACGTGCTCGCCGCGCAGGCGTGGCTGGCCGCGCGCGCCGACGTCGACGCGCGCCGCATCGGCATCTACGGCGGTTCCTACGGCGGTTTCCTCACGTCCACCGCGCTGGCGCGCAACTCCGACCTGTTCGCCGCCGGCGTCGACCGCCACGGCGTGCACGACTGGCGCGAGAGCGCCAAGGGCGGCGACAACAGCGGGCTGTGGGGCCTCAAGCCCGACGAACTGGAGCTGGCCTACCAGTCCTCGCCGATGTCGCGCCTGGCCGGCTGGCGTTCGCCGGTGCTGGTGATCCACGGCGACGACGACCGCGCGGTCAAGTTCTCCCAGGGCATCGATCTGGTCGAGCGCCTGCGCGAACGCAAGGTGCCGGTGGAAACGCTGGTGCTTCCCGACGAAGACCATTTCTTCCTGCGGTATGCGAGCTGGCTGCGGGTGCATCGGGCCGCCGCCGATTTCTTCGCGCGGCGGCTCGGGACGGGAGCCGCGCAGGCGGAGCGATCCGACGCGGCAAAACCCAAATCGGGCGGCTGAACCTCCAGCGCCGAACCGGCGCCTTTGAATCCGCGCCGTTGAATCCGCGCCGCCGCCAGCTTGCGCGCGCGTCGCGCAAACCGGCGGCGGCCGCGGCGCAGTACCATGCGGTTACTGCGCCGGCCCCCGCCGCCGGCTTCGATGCGAACCCGCCATGACCCTGTCCGCCCCCGCCTGGCCCGTGTTCCAACTGCACCGCGGCCACGCGCCGCTGCTGATCAGCCTGCCGCACGACGGCTCGCTGATTCCCGACGAATTTTCCGCGCGCATGGTCGAGTCCGCGCGCCACGCACCCGACACCGACTGGCACGTCTCGCGCCTGTACGACTTCGCCCGCGAGCTCGGCGCGTCGATCCTGGTGCCGCGCTATTCGCGCTACGTGGTCGACCTCAACCGCCCGCCGGACGACACCTCGCTGTATCCGGGCCAGAACACCACCGGCCTGTGCCCGGCGGTGCAGTTCAGCGGCGAGCCGGTCTACCTCGACGGCCAGGCGCCGGACGCGGCCGAAGTGGCGCAGCGCGTGGACCTCTACTGGCGCCCGTATCACGAGACCCTGGTCGCCGAGCTCGACCGCATCCGCGCCGAACACGGCCGCGTGCTGTTGTGGGAAGGCCATTCGATCCGCGGCGAAGTGCCGTTCCTGTTCGAAGGCCGCTTGCCCGACCTCAACCTCGGCACCGCCGCCGGCCGCAGCTGTCTGCCGGCGACGCAGGCGCGGTTGGAAGCGGTGCTGGCCGGGCAGGGCGATTACGACTGGATCGTCAACGGCCGCTTCAAGGGCGGCTACATCACCCGCCATTACGGCGATCCTGAGATCGAAGCCGAAGCGGTGCAACTCGAACTGAGCCAGCGCAACTACATGGACGAGGATTCCTTCGCCTACGACGAAGCCAAGGCGGCGAAGCTGCAACCGCTGTTGCGCGCGCTGCTGCAGGCGGCGCTGGATTCGCAACGCGGATGAGTGCGGCGCGCGGCAGCGAAACGGGCGCGGACGCGGCGGCCTCGACGCTGCCGCTGTCGCTGGCGCAGGCGCGCGCGCTGCACCTGCACGCGCAAGGCCTGCTGGCGCGGCCGCGCCGGCGCGCGCGCAAGGCCGATGCGCTGGCGGCGATCGCGCGCATGCAGCTGTTGCAGATCGACACCATCCACGTGGTCGCGCGCAGCCCCTACCTGGTGCTGTTCTCGCGCCTGGGCGACTACCCGCAGCGCTGGCTGGAAGAACTGCTGGCCGAGCGCGCGATCTTCGAGGTGTGGGCGCACGAAGCCTGCTTCGCGCCGATGGACGATTACCTGATGCACCGCAACGCGCTGCACCAGCGCGAGCATCATTGGGCGATCCGCAACGCGCAGCGCCATCGCGGCAGCCGCGGCGGCGAAATCGACCGCTTGCTCGCCCACATCCGCGAGCTCGGCCCGGTCAAATCCTCGGATTTCGAGCGCGAAGACAAACGCCAGGGCGGCGGCGGCTGGTGGGGCTGGAAGGACGAGAAACGCTGGCTCGAAGCCGGCTTCGCCCTCGGCGAGCTGATGGTGGCGCGGCGCGAGAACTTCCAGCGCGTCTACGACCTGGCCGAGCGCGTGGCCGGCGTCGCGGTCGCGGACTGGAACCGCATCGCGATCGAGCCGGCGCAGGTGCGGCGCGACACCATCCTCAAGTCGGTGGCCGCGCTCGGCATCGCCCAGGCGCGCTGGATCGCCGACTACTACCGGACCAAGCCGCGCCTGCGCGACCGCGACCTCGACGAACTGGTCGCGCAAGGCGCGTTGCTGCGGGTGGCGGTGAAAGGCTGGAACGCGCCCGGCTACGTCCATCCCGGGCACGCCGACGCGTTGGCCAAGGCCGCCGCCGGCCGCCTGCGCGCGACCCGCAGCGCCTTGCTGTCGCCGTTCGATCCGGTGGTGTGGGACCGCGAACGCGCCAGCGAATTCTTCGGTTTCGATTACACCCTGGAGTGCTACACGCCCGAGCCCAAGCGCCGCTACGGCTATTTCGTGCTGCCGATCCTGGTGCGCGGGCGGCTGGTCGGGCGGCTTGACGCGAAGGCGCACCGCGCGGCCGGCGCGTTCGAGGTCAAGGCCTTGTACCTGGAAGACGGCGTCGAAGCCGATGAAACCTTGGCCGCGGAGATCGCCGCGGCGATCGACGAATGCGCGCGGTGGCACGGCACGCCGACGGTCAAGCTCGGACGCTGCCGGCCGGCGGCGTTCGCCAAACCGCTCAAGGCCGCGCTCGCGGCCGCCGCCGCCGCGGATTGAACCGCGGCGCGCGCCGGCGCCTCAGCCTTGCTCGTGTTCGGCGTGCTTGCGCGCGGCCTTTTGCAGCATCGCCACCGATTGCGCGATCGGCTTGCGCAGCGCGCGCGCTTCGGCGATATCGTCCGAACTCATGGCGCAGCGGACCGACTTCTTCATCGACTCGATGACGATCCAGGCGAAGGTCTTGCCGCGCGCGCTGACGACGACTTTGAGGCGAAAGCGCACCTGCTCGTCGCGATACAGCGTCTCGTCGTGCGATTTTCCGCGCACGAACGCGGCGCGCGCAGCCTCCGCCATCGCCGCCGCGTCCATCCGCGGCGCCGACCGCATCAGCGCTTCGGCGAACCGGCGCAGCGCGAGCGCGCCCTTGCCGGTGTGCACGACCGATTTGGCCAGGGTCTCGCCGCGGTAGCGGATCGCCATCGCCACCGCGGTTTGCTCGTGCGCGCGCTCGAGCTTGCGCTTGACGGCGAGCAAGGCCTTGGGCAGCGGCATTCCGGATTTCTCCAGCGCCGAGATCTTGCGGTACAGCAAGCTGTGCGACGGCGACAGCTCGCGTTCGATCACGACGAATCCATTCTTGACGGGGGTCCTGGCCATCGGGCGCTTCCGTGGAAACTGTCCGGAGCTTACTGGCGATTTTGCTCCGACGCGCGATCGGCGCGCCCGCACCCGTTGTTTCTTGCGGATTTAGGGAGTTTCTGTGCCGCGGCTCAGCAGCATTCGCGCGTTCAGGCCACGCATACCGATACGACGACGGAGCCGTGCGCGAAATCCCGACGCGCGGTCCGCGCGAACCGTCGCGATGGCGCGCAAGCGTAGCGATGCGCTAGCCGATACGTTGCGGCATCGGTGCGGGTCCTGTCAGGCGCGCTCGGCGAGGAACAGATACGCCGCCAACAATCCGAGCAACGGAATCAGGTTCAACACCAGCGCCGGCACCGCCACGCCGCGGCGTTCGCCGCGGAACAGCGCGACGATCGCCAGCAGGCTGCCGAACAGCCAGCTCGCGGCGCTGTACATGACGGCTTTGCCGGTGCAGTGCAGGCTCCAGTTGCCGCACTGGGCGTCGGGGGTGAGGCCGAACACGATCAGCCAGGCCAGCGCCGGGCCGAGCAGCAGCGCCAGCCAGGCCAGCGCGCCGAAAAAGCGGCCGCCGCTCGGCGCGTCGCCGGCTGCGTCCGCGAGCGGCGCGCCGGGCGGGGACAGGCCGTAACCGGCGCGGCGCTCAGCGGCCATGACGGCGGCCTGCGCGGTTGTCGGAGCCTGCGCGCGGAAAGCGCGAAGCGATGCAATTGCGTCCTTTCATATCGATCTCCGGCCGGTATCGATGCGCGCACGATGCGGCATCGCCCGGCAGCGCCGCGTGACGGCCCGAGGGCGGCGCGCGGCGCGGTTGCGACAGCGGATGCCGTCGCGGTCCGCACAACGGACCGCGACGGCGCGTGGCGCGATTCTACTCCGCCGGGTTGGAGCGAGCGCTCAAGGGACGCACTTGGCGCCGCTGTACACCAGCAGATTGTTCTGCAATTCGGCCACTTCGGGACGGTACGGCAGGTCTTCGACCGCATAGTCCTCGAACGGCCACCACGCCCAGCTCTGGCCGCTGGCGCTGACGATGCGCGAGGTGTGCTTGGCGAAGGACAGAGCGCGGTCGCGGTCTGCGACTACATTGGCGCCGAACTCTCCCATCAGCATCGGCACGCCCCAGGCGCTGGCCTTGTCCAGCAGCGGCTGCACCAAAGTGGTCAGCGCAGCGCAGTCGCGGTTGAGGTAGGCAGGCTGGTCGAGCGGATAGAAATGCGGCGTCAGCACGAAGTTGCTGAGGTTGGGTTTGGCCAGTTCCGGCCGTACCGTGCCGACGTCGCCTTCGACGAACAGCAGATGGCTCTTGCGGTCGCCGTCGCGCCAGTCCGACCAGCGGATGCGGGTGCCGACGTACTCGTAGAACTGCGGCAGGATCGTGCTGTTGAGCGGGTAGGAACCGGTGGTGCGGCCCGTATGCGGCTCGTTGATGACGTCCCAGCCGGCGACGTTGTGGTAGTTGCGCAGGCGCCATGCGACGGTGCGCCAGGCCTGCGAATAGACCTCCCAGGCGGACTTGCCGGCATACGGCCCGGCGCTGACGGCGCGGTTGGCCCAGAACGCATCCCAGAAGTCGAGCTGGTTGCCGTTGGCGCCGGAGACGCAGGCGCCGCCGACCATGTCCTCGACGAACCAGCCGGGGAAGCCGCCGCCCCAGTCGCCCTGGTAGCACTGCGAGGTTTCCCACTGGTGCATCGAGACCATCACCCACATGCCGCGCTTGCCGGCTTCGGCCACGACCTGCTCGATCTCGTTGACATAGCCCCAGTCGATGTTGCCGGGCGTGGGCTCGAGGAAGTTCCAGTTGATCGGGAAGCGGATGAAGTTGAAGCCCCAGGACTGGTAGCGGTCGAGCTGGCGGACGTCGAAGGGACGCCGCGTGGTGTGCTGGATGAGGTTGTAGTTCAGGCCCTTCAGGCGGACCCACTGGCCGTCCTGGCGGACCATCTGGCCGAGCCCGGCGGGGGCTTCGAGCAGATCGTCGGCAACGGCCTGGGCGGCTGCGGACTGGGACGCCAGCAGCAGGGACAGCGACAAAGCGAGCGTGCGCAACATGCGACTTCCTTTTCTCGAATGGTTCAACGCGGCACAAGGCCGCGGCGGGTACAGCCGCTCCAGTTTACCGGCGGCCGTCCGCAGGTTTGCGACAGGCCGATAGAGCAACGCCGCGGACGAGGCCGCGGCGTTGGCAGAAACATCGGCGAAAGCGCTTGCGGCTCAGACTTCCAGCGTCGCCAGATCGCCCTTCGTCTCCAGCCAGGTCTTGCGGTCGCCCGCGCGCTTCTTCGCCAGCAGCATGTCCATCAGCGACACGGTCTGGGCGTTGTCGTCGACGGTCAGCTGGACTAGGCGGCGGGTGTCCGGGTGGATGGTCGACTCGCGCAGCTGCGAGGCGTTCATCTCGCCCAGGCCCTTGAAGCGGGTGACGTTGATCGCGCCGCTCAGGCCCTTCTTGCGGTCGCCCTTCTCGCGCTCGATCTTCTCCAGCAGGATCCGCTTTTCTTCCTCGTCGAGCGCGTAGAACACGGTCTTGCCCACGTCGATGCGGAACAGCGGCGGCATCGCCACGAAGATGTGGCCGGCCGCGACCAGCGCCGGGAAATGGCGCAGGAACAGCGCGCTGAGCAAGGTGGCGATGTGCAGGCCGTCGGAGTCGGCGTCGGCGAGGATCACGACCTTGCCGTAGCGCAGCCCGCCGATGTCTTCCTTGCCCGGATCGCAGCCGATCGCCACCGCCAGGTCGTGCACTTCCTGCGACGCCAGCACGCTGCCGGACGCCACTTCCCAGGTGTTGAGGATCTTGCCGCGCAGCGGCAGGATCGCCTGGAAATCCTTGTCGCGCGCCTGCCGCGCGCTGCCGCCGGCGGAGTCGCCTTCGACCAGGAACAGTTCGGTGCGCGAGAGGTCCTGCGAGCTGCAATCGGCGAGCTTGCCGGGCAGGGCCGGGCCCTGGGTGATCTTCTTGCGGACGATCTGCTTTTCGGTCTTCAGCCGCGCGCTGGCGCGCTCGATCGCCAACTGGGCGATCTTCTCGCCCAGGTCGGTGTGCTGGTTGAGCCACAGCGAGAACGCGTCGTGCGCCGCGCCCTCGACGAAACCGGCGGCCTGGCGCGAGGACAGGCGTTCCTTGGTCTGGCCGCTGAACTGCGGGTCGGTCATCTTGATGCTGAGCACGAACGCGACCCGGTCCCACACGTCTTCCGGCGCCAGCTTGACCCCGCGCGGCAGCAGGTTGCGGAAGTCGCAGAACTCGCGCAGCGCGTCGGTGAAGCCGGTGCGCAGGCCGTTGACGTGGGTGCCGTGCTGGGCGGTCGGGATCAGGTTGACGTAGCTTTCCTGCACCAGTTCGCCGTCGGTCGCCCAGGCCACCGCCCAGTCGACCACTTCGGTGTCCTTCTTGAGTTGGCCGACGAACAGGTCCGGCGGCAGCAGCTCGCGCTGCGGCTGGCCTTCGCGCAGCTCGCCGGACAGGTAATCGCGCAGGCCGTCCTCGTAGTACCACTCCAGCCGCTCGCCGGTGGCCTCGTCGAACAGCTTGACGTTGAGGCCCGGGCACAGCACGGCCTTGGCCCGCAGCACGTGCTTGATCGCGCGCAGGCTGAACTTCGGGGTGTCGAAATACTTGGGGTCGGGCCAGAAGCGCACGCGGGTGCCGGTGTTCTTCTTGCCGACGCTGCCGACGATGTCCAGCGGGCTGGCGCGGTCGCCGTCCTTGAACGCCATGCGGTATTCGTTGCCTTCGCGCTTGATGTGCACTTCGACGTGCTTGGACAGCGCGTTGACCACGCTCACGCCGACGCCGTGCAGGCCGCCGGAGAAGGTGTAGTTCTTGTTGCTGAACTTACCGCCGGCGTGCAGGCGGGTCAGGATCAGCTCGACGCCGGGCACCTTCTCCTCCGGGTGGATGTCGACCGGCATGCCGCGGCCGTCGTCGGAGACCTCGCAGCTGCCGTCGGCGTAGAGGGTGACCTCGATGCTGCGGGCGTGGCCGGCGAGGGCTTCGTCGACCGCGTTGTCGATGACTTCCTGGGCCAGATGGTTCGGCCGCGCGGTGTCGGTGTACATGCCGGGCCGGCGCTTGACCGGGTCCAGGCCGGAGAGGACTTCGATGTCTGCGGCGTTGTAACGACTGCTCATGAAACCTGCATCAGTAGTAAGGAGTGGCGTCCGGGGCGGCGTCGCGCGAAGGCGCGCGTGCGCCGGCGGGGCGGGCCGGGCGGCGACGGCGGCCATCTTGCCATCGGCGGGTGACGGCCGCGCATCGGCGGGCCGGGCGCGGGGCGCAGCGAGCATGGCGACCGGGGCCGGCCGGGTCAAGCCGCGCCGGCCCGGCCGCACATTCACGCCCGCCGCCGTCTCGCCGGTTGCGACCCGCGCGGCGGCCGCGGCAAGCGCGGCGCGCGCCACGCCGTCGGGTTGATCTGGCGCAAGCCGGCCCCGCGCCGGCGCTGCCATCCTGCGCGCCGCGTCTTACTCACCATGCCACAGGAGGGCACCGTGTCCGCCCAGGACCAGTACTACGATTTGCAGCAGAGCTACGGCCGCTGCCTCATCCGCAAGGGTTTCATCGAACGCTTCTACGAAATCTTCATGGCCAGCCACCCCGACGTGGCGCCGATGTTCGCGCGCACCGATTTCCAGAAGCAGCGCCTGGCCCTGCGCCGCGGCATCAGCGTGGCGATCTTCTACGCCGCCGGCAGCGCGGTGGTGAAGCGCACCAGCGAGCAGATGGCCGACGTGCACGCGCGCAGCGGCCGCACGCCGGTGCGGCCCGGGCTGTACCCGTATTGGATCGACAGCCTGCTGCTGGCGGTGCGCGAGTTCGACGAGCAGGCCGACGAGGCCTTGCTGGCGCGCTGGCGGCAGGCGATGCAGGCGGTGACCGGGATGTTCGCCGGGCGCTACTGACGGCCGCGCCGGAACGCCGGGCGGCGCCCGCAAGCCATTGAAAAACCGGCCCGCCGCCCCGATTGGGTGTAGCGTCTGCACGACGCGTGCGACCCGCCGGACCGTCCGTTCAGCCCCTGGCGAGGCGGCCGGGGCTAGGGTTCGCGGCGTCGCGGCACGGACGCCCCGGCCCGCCCGCGAGCCGGGCATCCGCCCAGGCTCCGGTCACTCACTGTTTGGAGGTATGCCATGAAGATCCGCAAGCTGCTGCTCCCCGCCGCCATCGTCGCGGCCCTGGCCGTGCTGGTCGCGCCGAGCGCGTTCGCTCAGCAGGGTCAGCAGGCCGACCCGAAGGCCGAGGAGGCCAAGAAGGCCGAAGACGCGAAGAAGGCCGAAGCCAAGAAGAAGGCCGAGGCCGAGAAGCGGCAGAAGTCCGGCGACCGCGGGGTCGAGCCGGAGGAAGAAGGCAACAAGTAAGTCGCCTCGGCACCATCCGTGCCCAACCCGTACACCGCAACGCCCCGGCCCGCGCCGGGGCGTTGTTTTTTGCGGTGAACGAAGCGCTAGAGTGCGCGAAATCGGCTTGGGGAGCGGGCGATGCGCAAGGCAGCGGCGATGGTGTTGCTGATGACGTTGTTGGCCGGATGCGCGCATTCGCGATCCGACGCCTACCCGGATGCGGGCCCGCCCGTTGCGGTGAGCGGATGCTCGGGCATTCCGTCGGATCCGACCGCGCCGGCGGGATACGTCCGCGCCGGGCCTGCGACCCACGGCCCCGGCGCGCCCGGCGTGCCGGCGCAGCTCGGCCAGCAGCGGCCGCTGGGCCGTGCAGAGCGTGTGCCGCCGCTGTACGTGTTCGATTCCCGCGCCAGCATGGTGCATTGGAAGGACGGCCGCGATCCCGAAGCCAGCGAAGTTCCACTGGAGTGGATGAAGGAGCTGGAATTCGGCGAGGCCGAGCGTGCGGGCTACTGGGGGGAATTCGTCGACGGCCGCATTTACCGCATACCCAGTTTCGGACCTTGCGAACTGGCCCAAGCGCTGCCCGCGCCGATCGAACTGGCGGCGCCGCCGGGCGGTTTGCTGTTCTTGCAGTTCGTCTCGCCGCGTTGCCGCGATTGCGCACGGCTGTCGCGGGCGATCCAGCGCACCATCGCGAGACATCCGCAATTGCCGGTGCGCTGGGTGCAGGTGCAGAGCCGGACGCGGGTCGGCGATCGCTGAACCGCATTGCGGCTAGGATGGTCGCAATTTCGCCAGTGCCGCCGCTCGATGCGCAACGCCGCCGCCTGCTTCTGTTTCGCCCTGGCTTCGCTGCTCGGCCTGCCCGCGGCCGCGCGCGAGCCGCGCTACACGGTGCTGCGGATCGACACGCGCAGCCAACCGCTGGCGTTGTATCTCAACGATGAGCGCGGCCGCCCGTTCCACGATTTCAAACGCCTCGACGCGTGGCTGCAAGCGCGCGGCCAGCGCCTGCGCTACGCGATGAACGCCGGCATGTTCGAGCCGGATTATTCGCCGGTCGGTCTGTTCGTCGCCGAAGGGCAGGAAAAAACGCCGCTGAACCTGCGCGACGGCGAGGGCAACTTTTATCTCAAGCCCAACGGCGTGTTCCTGCTCGACCGCGACGGCCAGCCGCGGGTGATCGAAGCCTCGCGCTATCCCGAGATCGCCCGCGGCGCGCGGCTGGCGACGCAGTCGGGGCCGCTGCTGGTCGAAGCCGGGCGCATCCATCCGGCGCTGGATCCGCAGTCGCGCTCGCGCCATCTGCGCAACGGCATCGGGGTGAAGGGCGACGAAGTGATCTGGGCGATCAGCGACGACAAAGTCAGCCTGCACGAGTTCGCCCGCTATTTCCGCGACGAACTCGGTTGCCGCGACGCGCTGTACCTCGACGGCAGCCTGTCGTCGCTGTATGCGCCGGAATTCAAGCGCGCCGACCGGCGCGGCCGGCTGGGGCCGATCCTGGCCGTGGTCGAGCCGTTGCGCAGCGCGCCGGCGCAGGCCGGGCCCGACGCCGGCACGCTCGGCGCGCGGTAGCGCCGGACGCTACGCGCGGACGCGGCCGGCGCTACCTGCGTCGCGGCCGCAGCGGCGCCGGCCGGCACCGTCTTAGGCTGGCGACGTCCGCATGCCGCGGACGCTGGCAAAGGCGGAGGCTGCGAATGCGCAAGGTGAGGGTCGCGACGATCGCGGCGGTCAGGCTGGTGGCGGCGCTGGCGATCCTGCTGGCCGGCCTGTACGGGGCGCTCGTGCTGAGCCTGAACGATCTGGGCGGTGCGCAGAGCTATCTGTGGCTGGCGCTGGCGATCCTGCTGCCGCTCGGCGCGGTCGCGGGGGCGGTCGCGGGCCGCTGGCTGATCGCGCCGGCCTTGTTGCTGCTCGCGTGGGGCTGGGAATACTGCTTCGGCACCGGCAAGACCCTCGTCAAACTGGCCCGCGGCATCGAGAACGACTGGGTCCGCCTGATCGGCGCCGATCTCGGCCTGGGCGCGCTGTGCGCGGCGCTGTTGGTCGGCGGAATCGCGCTGGGCTATCGTGCCTCGCAACAGCTTTGGCCGGCGCTCCCGGCCCGGGCGTAGCAGGTCCGACCACGGAGAGAACCGATGGCCATCCGCATCGTTCGGCTCGGCACCCCGCGCGGCCACGGCGAAGGGCTGCGCATCGGCACCGTGCGGCGGCCGCCGCGCGGCGTGCCGAAGTCCGAGTTCGCCCGCCAGGATTGGTACGACGTGTGGTTTCCCACGCTCGCGCCGAGCCTGGAGACGATGAAGCAGGCGCAGGCGGCGCAGACGCCGGCGCAGTGGAACGCGTTCGTGCGCAAGTACACCGCGGAGATGAAGGCGCATGACGCCCAGCACGCGCTGGAGCTGCTGGCGGCGATGTCGCAGGACAGCGATTTTTCGGTCGGGTGTTATTGCGAGGACGAGGCGCGTTGCCACCGTTCGATCCTGCGTGGGTTGCTGGTGGGGAAGGGCGCCAAGCTCGCATAAGCCGCGAAGCCCGACTGTAGGAGCGACGCGAGTCGCGACACCCGAAGCCCGGCCGAACCAGGCGCCCCGCCCTGGCCCGGCCCGGGTACGGGCCGCCCGGCGGCAGGGATCCGATGGGGCGGATGGGTTCCGGCATCTCGCCGTTATTCGGCGCCTGGCTTGGCCGGGCCTCGGGTGTCGCGACTCGCGTCGCTCCTACAGGTAGCGGCCGTAGCGACGCGGCGAGCCGGACCGACCGCCGCATCCGCGCCACCAGCGCGATGCTGCGCCGCACCGATCCGCCCGAATCCGCGCAAACCCTTGCCAGGCAAGGCTTTGCGCGGCTTCACCAAGGCCCGTGCCGGTGTCAAGCAGTCGCGAGTTCACGCGCCAACCTGTAAACTGCGGCTTTCCAGCGGCTGCAAAATCCATGACTCCCCTGATCTTCGTCACCGGCGGCGTGGTGTCCTCGCTTGGCAAGGGCATCGCGGCGGCCTCGTTGGCGGCCATCCTCGAAGCGCGCGGGCTGCGCGTGACGATGATGAAGCTCGACCCCTACATCAACGTCGACCCGGGCACCATGAGCCCGTTCCAGCACGGCGAGGTCTACGTCACCGACGACGGTGCCGAGACCGACCTCGACCTGGGTCACTACGAGCGCTACCTGCGCACGCGGCTGAGCCGCAAGAACTCGATCACCACCGGCCGGATCTACGAGAACGTGATCCGCAAGGAACGCCGCGGCGATTACCTCGGCGGCACCGTGCAGGTGATCCCGCACATCACCGACGAGATCAAGCGCCTGATCGTCGAGGCCACCGAAGGCTTCGACGTGGCCCTGGTCGAAGTCGGCGGCACCGTCGGCGACATCGAGTCGCTGCCGTTCCTGGAAGCGATCCGCCAACTGCGCACCGAGCGCGGCCCCGAGCACGCGCTGTTCATGCACCTCACCCTGGTGCCGTTCATCGCCGCCGCCGGCGAGCTCAAGACCAAGCCGACCCAGCATTCGGTCAAGGAACTGCGCTCGATCGGCATTCAACCTGATGTGCTGCTGTGCCGCAGCGAGCAGCCGCTGCCCGACAGCGAGCGCCGCAAGATCGCGCTGTTCACCAACGTGCCGGAAAAGGCGGTCATTTCGGCCGTCGACCTCGACAACATCTACAAGCTGCCGCAGTGGTTCCACGAGCAGGGTCTGGACGCGATCGTGCTCGATCGCCTGCGCATCCAGGCCGGTCCGGCCGAGCTGGGCGAGTGGAACGAAGTCGTCGACGCCACCACCCATCCGGTCGATGAAGTGACCATCGCCGTGGTCGGCAAGTACATCGACCACCAGGACGCGTACAAGTCGCTGGCCGAGGCGCTCAAGCACGGCGGCCTGCGCCAGCGCACCAAGGTCCAGCTGAAGTGGCTGGAATCCAGCGAAGTCGAGCGCAACGGCGTGGACGCGCTGGCCGGCGTCGACGGCATCCTGGTGCCCGGCGGCTTCGGCGACCGCGGCTTCGAGGGCAAGGTTGCCACCGCGAAGTACGCGCGCGAGAACAAGGTGCCGTACTTCGGCATCTGCTACGGCATGCAGGCCGCGGTGGTCGATTACGCCCGCCACGTGGTCGGCCTGGACGGCGCCAACAGCACCGAGAACGACAAGCACAACCCGCATCCGGTGATCGGCCTGATCACCGAATGGCGCACCGCCACCGGCGAAGTCGAGCGCCGCAACGAGGGCAGCGACCTCGGCGGCACCATGCGCCTGGGCCTGCAGGACCAGCGGATCAAGCCCGGCACCCTGGCGCGCGAGCTGTACGGCAAGGACGTGGTCGGCGAACGCCACCGCCACCGTTACGAGTTCAACAACCGCTACCGCACCCAGCTCGAAGACGCCGGCCTGGTGATTTCGGCCAAGTCGATGGACGACCTGCTGGTGGAAATGGTCGAGCTGCCGCGCGCCCAGCACCCGTGGTTCCTGGCCTGCCAGGCGCACCCGGAATTCCTGTCGACGCCGCGCGACGGCCACCCGCTGTTCATCGGCTTCGTGCGCGCCGCGCGCGAGGCCAAGGCCGGCGGCAAGCTGTTGCGCGAGGTCAAGGGTTGAAGCCTGCTCCGCCCGGTCCGTCCGGTCGGGCGGAGAGTTCGCAGGCCGCTCCGGCATCGGGCCGGCCCGCGCGCAACGATGTGCGCGGCGCCGGCAAGTGGCTGATGCTGCTCGCGCTGGGCGTGCTGCTGGCCGGAGTCTTGGCTTACCGGCTCATCCTCGGCGACGGCCTGGACGGCTACGGCATGGTGTTCTTCCCGCTGGCCTTGGTCGTGTCGTGCATCGCCGTGCCGTTGGCGCTGATCGGCGCGGCGATGTGGCTGGTCGGCGCGGCGCGCGCCAAGCGTTCCGGCGGCTCCGCGTGAGCGCGGCCGCGCTTGCGCCGGCGGCCGGCGGCACCCATGTGATGGCGATACCTCGCGCGGGCTCGAACGCGCACTCATGAACTTAGGAAGCAAGCGATGAAACTCTGCGGCTTTGACGTCGGTCTCGACCAGCCCTTCTTCCTGATCGCCGGCCCCTGCGTGATCGAGTCGATGCAGTTGCAGCTCGACGTCGCCGGCCAGCTCAAGGAAATCACCTCGGCGCTCGGCATTCCCTTCATCTTCAAGTCCAGCTTCGACAAGGCCAACCGCACCTCGGCGACGAGCTTCCGCGGCCCCGGCATGGAGGAAGGGCTGAAGGTGCTGGCCGAGGTCAAGCGCCAGATCGGCGTGCCGGTGCTGACCGACGTGCACGAATACACCCCGATGGACGAGGTCGCCTCGGTCGTCGACGTGCTGCAGACCCCGGCGTTCCTGTGCCGGCAGACCGACTTCATCCAGAACGTGGCGCGCGCCGGCAAGCCGGTCAACATCAAGAAGGGCCAGTTCCTGTCGCCCTGGGAGATGAAGCACGTCACCGCCAAGGCCAAGGCCACCGGCAACGAGGCGATCATGGCCTGCGAGCGCGGCGCCAGCTTCGGCTACAACAACCTGGTCAGCGACATGCGCTCGCTGAGCGTGATGCGCGACACCGGCTGCCCGGTGGTGTTCGACGCGACCCATTCGGTGCAGCTGCCCGGCGGCATGGACGGCAAGTCCGGCGGCCAGCGCGAGTTCGTGCCGGTGCTGGCGCGCGCGGCGATCGCCGTCGGCGTGTCGGGCGTGTTCATGGAAACCCACCCGAAGCCCGAAGAAGCGCTGTCCGACGGTCCCAACGCGGTGCCGCTGCCGAAGATGCGCGGCCTGCTGGAGACCCTGGTCGAGCTCGACCGGATCACCAAGAAGAACGGGTTCCTGGAGCAGGATTTCTGATGCCCGACCCAGCGCGGCCCGTCACGACCGCGACAGCGGCCCCGGCCTGCGCCGCGGCCGCCGCTTTTCGCCTTTCCCGCCACGGCCGCCGCGCGCGGCTGCGCGCCTGAGCCGGCGCGCCGATGGCCTTTTCCGACCACGAACGCCAGCGCCTGCTCGCCCTCAACGGCGTCGGCGAAACCGTGATCGCGCGCTTGGAGCAGGCGGGCTACAACTCGCTGAACCAACTGGTCGGGGCCGATCCGGCGCGCATCTGCGCGCAGGTCGCCGGTATGCTGCGCGCCAGTTGCTGGGGCAACAGCCCCCAGGCGCGCGCCGCGATCTCGGCTATCGTTGGCCTCGCCCAGTCTTCGACCCTTTCCCCTTCCCACCCTCCCTGACCCTCCGACGATGACCACGATCACCCAGATCCACGCCCGCGAAATCCTCGACAGCCGAGGCAACCCGACCCTGGAAGCCGAAGTGACCCTGGCCGACGGCAGCTTCGGCCGGGCGATGGTCCCGTCCGGCGCCTCCACCGGCAGCAAGGAAGCCGTGGAGCTGCGCGACGGCGACAAGACCCGTTACCTCGGCAAGGGCGTGCGCAAGGCGGTGGAAAACGTCAACACCACCATCGCCCAGGCGCTCAAGGGCCTGGACGCGACCGACCAGGCCGCGCTCGACAAGCGCATGATCGATCTGGACGGCACCGAGAACAAAGGCCGCCTCGGCGCCAACGCGCTGCTCGGCGTGTCGCTGGCGAACGCGCATGCGGTCGCCGCTTCGAAGAAGCTGCCGCTGTGGAAGTACTTGGCCGGCGACCGCGCGCCGGTGCTGCCGGTGCCGATGATGAACATCATCAACGGCGGCGCGCATGCCGACAACAACGTCGACCTGCAGGAATTCATGATCCTGCCGGTCGGCGTGGCGAACTTCGCCGAAGCGCTGCGCGCCGGCGCCGAGGTGTTCCATGCGCTCAAGTCGGTGCTCAAGGGCCGCGGCCTGAGCACCGCGGTCGGCGACGAGGGCGGTTTCGCCCCCGACCTGCGCAGCAACGAGGAAGCGCTGGAAACCATCCTGGAAGCGATCGGCAAGGCCGGCTACAAGGCCGGCGAAGACATCCTGCTGGGCCTGGACGTGGCGTCGACCGAGTTCTACGACAACGGCAAGTACCACCTGGTCGGCGAAGGCAAGCGCCTGACCAGCGAGCAGTTCGTCGACTTCCTCGCCAACTGGGCCGCGCAGTACCCGATCGTCACCATCGAAGACGGCATGGCCGAAGACGACTGGAACGGCTGGAAGCTGCTGACCGACAAGATCGGCGGCAAGGTGCAGCTGGTCGGCGACGACCTGTTCGTGACCAACCCGAAGATCTTCGCCGAAGGCATCGACAAGCACGTCGCCAACGCGATCCTGATCAAGGTCAACCAGATCGGCACCCTGACCGAAACCCTGGAAGCCATCGCCATGGCCGATCGCGCCAAGTACGCGGCGGTGGTCTCGCACCGTTCCGGCGAAACCGAGGACACCACCATCGCCGACATCTCGGTCGCCACCACCGCGACCCAGATCAAGACCGGCTCGCTGTGCCGCAGCGACCGCGTGGCCAAGTACAACCAGCTGCTGCGGATCGAAGAGCAGCTCGGCGCGGCCGCGCGTTACGCCGGCCGCGACGCCTTCGTCTCGCTGCTTCGCTAAGCCGCGGCCGACGCAGCCGGTATGGCCGAGAACTCGCGCAGGGCGTGGTTGGGCGTGGTGGCGCTGGCGCTGCTGGGCCTGCTCGCGTTTTTGCAGTACCGGCTGTGGTGGGCCGGCGGCGGAGGCGGCGGCAGCGTCGCCGCGCTGCAGGCCCAGGTCGACGGGCAGACCCGCGAAAACCAGGGCCTGCACCAGCGCAACGCCGCGCTCGCCGCCGAAGTCGAGGACCTCAAGTCCGGCGAGGCCGCGGTGGAAGAACGAGCGCGCAGCGAGCTGGGCATGATCAAGCCCGGCGAGACCTTCTACCGCGTGGTCGAAGCCAAGCCGCAGGCGCCGGGGCCGAACGCCGCGGCCGCGGTCAGCGCGGTCCAGAACGGCAGCGCCGCCGGCCAGAACGCGGCCGAGGACGAGCCTTCGCTGGAGGAACAGGTCGACGAGCCGCCGACCGAGGTCGCGCCGTCGGCGCCGGAGCCGCATCCGATGCCGGCGCCGGTGCAGCATTGAAGCGGGCGGCGCGCCGTCGTCCGCGCTGCCGGCGGTTCCGTCGCGATGCCACGCGCCGCCGTTGCGGATCGCGCCTAACCGTCGCGATTGCGCATCGCGTCGCTGCGACAGCGAATCCGGTCGCAGCGACAGTGCGCCGCTGCGTCGCGTTCCCGTATTCCCCCGTTCCGGCGAACGCCGGAATCCACAGGCTTTCGCCTCCGCAGCGCCCACGCGCGATCGGCGGCGCGAGCTTCGATCCCACGCCATGAGCCGCCGATGATCTGGGCCGTCCTTCCCGCCGCCGGCCGCGGCCAGCGCTTCGGCGGCGACATTCCGAAGCAGTACCTGCGCATCGCCGGCAAGCCGCTGATCGAGCACGCGCTGATCGCGTTGCTGGCGCATCCGCGCGTGGCCGGGGCGATGGTCGCGCTGTCGGCCGACGACGCGCTGTGGCCGGGCTGGAGCGAACTGCTCGGCAAACCGGTGCTGCGCTGCACCGGCGGCGGCGAGCGCGCCGATTCGGTGCTGGCGGCGCTGCGCGCGCTGCCGGCGCAGGCCGGCGACGACGCGTTGGTGCTGGTCCACGACGCCGCCCGCCCGAACCTGCGCGGCGAGGACGTCGGCCGCCTGGTCGCCGCGGCCGAAGCCGCGCCGGACGGCGCCATCCTCGGCGCGCCGTTGCGCGACACGCTCAAGCGCGCCGGCCGCGGCCGCATCGTCGGCACCGAGCCGCGCGACGGCCTGTGGCGCGCGTTCACCCCGCAGGCCTTCCGCCGCGGCGCCTTGACCGCGGCGCTGGCCGATGCGGCCCGCGCGGGGGTGACCGTCACCGACGAAGCCTCGGCGATGGAGCGCACCGGCGTGCAGCCGTGGCTGGTGGAGGGCCGCGAGGACAATCTCAAGGTGACTACGCCGGCGGATTTGGCGCTGGCGGAGTATTTGATCGGCAAAGCCTGAGGAACGAGCGGAGAAGAACGAGGAACGAGTCGTACGACGTCCCGTTTCCGCTCCGCGCTCGCGCTCCGGCTCCCCGGGTGCCTCGTTCCCGGCTCCTTTTCACTCGTTTTCAGCTTTCATCGAACCCATGAACATTCGAATCGGCCAAGGCTACGACGTCCACGCATTCGGCGACGGCGACCACGTGATGCTCGGCGGCGTGCGCGTCGCCCACGACCGCGGCGTGATCGCCCATTCCGACGGCGACGTCGTGCTGCACGCGCTGTGCGACGCCATGCTCGGCGCGCTGGCGCTCGGCGACATCGGCCAGCATTTCCCGCCCAGCGACGCGCGCTGGCGCGGCGCCGACAGCCGCGCGTTCCTGCGCCATTGCAACGAATTGATCGCGCAGCGCGGCTACACGGTCGGCAACTGCGACGTCACCGTGGTCTGCGAGCGGCCCAAGGTCGGCCCGCATGCGCCGGCGATGCGCGAACTCATCGCCGCCGATCTGGGCATCGCCGCCGATGCGGTCAGCGTCAAGGCGACGACATCGGAAAAGCTCGGCTTCACCGGCCGTGGCGAAGGCATCGCGGCGACGGCCGTGTGCCTGTTGGTCGGCGCATGAGCGGCTCGGAGGCGGGTTTGAACGAGCTGCCGCGCGCGCACGGCGCGCCGGCGCTGAGCGCGCGCATCCGCAGCGCGCCGGAGGATTTCCGGGTCGAGGAACTGCCGTCGTTCGCCGCCAGCGGCAGCGGCGAGCACTTGCTGCTGACGGTGGAAAAGCGCGGCATGAACACCGCCTTCGCGGCCAAGCGGCTGGCGCAGTGGGCCGGCGTGGGCGAGGTCGC
The DNA here is from genome assembly GCF_017355525.1 of Lysobacter enzymogenes. Lineage (NCBI taxonomy): Bacteria > Pseudomonadati > Pseudomonadota > Gammaproteobacteria > Lysobacterales > Lysobacteraceae > Lysobacter > Lysobacter enzymogenes. The sequence goes on from NZ_CP067395.1 coordinate 5,633,364, forward strand.
GATCGGCTACGCCGGGCTCAAGGACCGCCACGCGGTGACCGTGCAGCGCTTCAGCGTGCACCTGCCCAAGCGCGTGGCGCCGGATTTTGCAAAGTTGGAGCTGGCCTTGCTGGAAAGCGACGAACTGCGCGTGCTCGAACACCACTGGCACGCCAAGAAACTGCCGCGCGGCGCGCTCGCCGGCAACCGCTTCGTGCTGACCCTGCGCGAAGTCGAGGGCGAGCGCGAAGCGATCGAACAACGCCTGCAACGCGTCGCCGCCGAAGGCGTGCCCAACTATTTCGGCGAACAGCGTTTCGGCCGCGACGGCGACAACGTCGCCAATGCGCTGGCGATGTTCGCCGGCCGCCGGGTCCGGCGCGAACAGCGCAGCCTGCTGCTGTCGGCGGCGCGTTCGGAACTGTTCAACCGCGCCCTGGCCGCGCGCGTGCGCGACGGCAGCTGGAGCGGCCTGCGCGACGGCGCCGGGCTCGACGGCGAAGTCTGGTCGCTGGCCGGCAGCCGCAGCGTGTTCGGGCCGGAGCCGTGGAGCGACGCGCTGGCCGAGCGCCTGGCGCGCAGCGATATCCATCCCAGCGGCCCGTTGTGGGGCCGCGGCGAACTGCGCAGCGCCGGTGCGGTGCGCGCGCTGGAGCTGGCCGCGCTGGACGACGAGCAGGCGCTGGCGTTGCGCGCCGGCCTGGAAGCCGCCGGCCTGGACCAGGAACGCCGCGCGCTGCGGCTGCGCGCCGAGCAATGGCAATGGCGCTGGCTCGACGACGGCGCGCTGGAAGTCGGTTTCGTGCTGCCGGCCGGCGCTTACGCCACGGTGGTGCTGGCCGAACTCGGCCGGATCGAAGGCGCGCGCTGACGGCGCGCCTGCGCATCGGCATGCGTTGCCGCCGCGGCGCGATTGGCTCCTTTCGCGCAGCCGCTCGTCGGCTGGTATGCCGCGGCACTGGTCCGCCGCCGCGGCGCGCGTATAAGCCGAAAGCGACAGTCGGCAGGGGCCGGCTGGGCCCGCCGTCCGCGGCGGGAGACCACGTCAGGGAGCCGAAGTCATGAACGCTTTGCGCACCGTCGTCTTGTCGTTGTCCGTCTGCGTCCTGGCCGCCTGCGCCGGGCATCAGAGCAAGAGCGCTTACGCCGCGCCGTCCGATCGTGCGGAACCGGCGACGCTGTCCAAGCACCAGATCGAAGGCATGGACCGCGACGACGCTTACGTCTCCGCGGTGCAGCGTCTGGCGCTGCGGCGCGGGATCGAGGTGAAGTGGGTCAATCCGCCGGATCGGCGCCGTCTGGCCGACACCGAGAAACGTTGAGCGAACGATGCCGCGGCGGCGCCGGGCGAACTCAGCGCCGCCGCGCCAGCAGCACCAGCACCGCGCCGGTGCCGCCTTGCGCGCTCGGCGCGGAATGGAACGCCAGCACGTCCGCGCGCTGGCGCAGCATCCGGTCGACCAGGTTCTTCAGCACCGGCAGGCCGCGGCTGTCGAGGAAATCGCTGCTGCCGCCGCGGCCCTTGCCGTGGATGATCCGCACGCAGCCCAGCTCGTGGGCGCGCGCATCGTTGAGGAACGCGCGCAGCAGCGCTTCGGCCTCGCGCACCGGGCTGCCGTGCAGATCCAGTTCCTCCTGCGCCGACATCTCGCCGCGGCGCAGCCGGGCGAAAATCTTCGGCGGCAGTTCGTCGCGGCGATAGCTCAGCGGGTCGCCGGCTTCCAGCAACTGTTCGTCGAGGGCATGGCGGAATTCTTCGCGCGCCTGCGCCTCGTCGGCCTCGGCCATGCGCGGGCGCGGCCGCGGCTTCGGCGCGGACGGCGGCAGCGCGGCTTCGGGCAGGCGGCGGACTTCGCCGATGGCGGCGCGGAACAGGGCCGCGTCGTCGTCGCCGGCATCCTGGTCGGGGCGGTCGGGCTGGGACGTCATGGCCACAGGATATCGCCGCGGGCGCGCCGCGGTCAGCGCGGCGGCGGCGAAAAGAAAGCCCCGGCCCATCCTTGGGACTTGCGGCCCGTCGGTATCGGGCCGTCACCGGGGAAACAAGGTTGAAGGCGCGGCACGCGCTGCGATGTCCCCTCGCGCCGCAGGCGCGCACCGAGGGTGCCGCGAACGTCTAGTTCATCACGCTTTCGGCGGCGGGCGAGGGCGTCCCTGTCAAAACCGACAGGCGCGGCGATCGCGCGCGGGCGCCCAGGCGGGCGCCCCCGGCTCGCGTCGCGATGCAGGCGCCGCAAGGCGCAGCCGGCCGCCGCCCGCAGCCGTACGCTGCGGCCGGGCAGGATCCAGTCGGCAGATTGGGCAAAGTCCGATGACTGCGCGGAACGCCGCTGCGAAGCTGAGGAAACGGCGAACACGCTCAGGAGATAAGCGAAGCCCGCACGCCTGCGGCCGTTCCGCTATCTGCGGGCTCCCATCCGCCGATTTCTACAACGCTATGAGCCCTAGCGCGACCGCGCGCGCGCAGGCCGCGCGGCGGCCTTTGACCCCGAGCTTGCGCGCCACCTGCTGCAGGTGGAAGTTCACCGTGCGCTCGCTGATCTGCAGGATCATCGAGATCTCCCACGAGGTCTTGCCGACCGCCGACCAGCGCAGCACTTCGCATTCGCGGTCGCTGAGCCGGGGCGCGTTGCGCGGACGGCGCAGCAGCCGGTCGATCGCCGCGTGCATGCAACTGACGAAGTACACCGCCGGACCCAGGGTCGGCGCCAGTTCGCGCGGATCGGCCAGCGCGTTGACGGTGAAGGTGGTGAACGACCACTGCGTGCCCGGCGACCAGCTCGGCACGGTGATGCCGCCGTGCAAGCCGAACTCGCCGGCCGCCATCAGCGTGCGCCGGCCGATCTGGTAGAGCTGCGGGCGCGGTTCCCAGGTGGTGCGGCCGCGCGAATTCCAGGCCACCGCCGGCAAGCCTTCGCGCGACAGGGTGATGCGCGGGTCGTTGCGCTCGGCGTCGGGCGCGGCCAGCGCCAGGTAGGTCTTGGACCAGTCGCTGTCGAAATCCTCGAAGAACACGAAATCCGAACCGCCGGCCAGCGGTTCGCGCAACTTGGTCGCATAACCGTGGTTGTGGAAGCCCACGGCGCGGGAGAAGGCCGATGTCACGGATTTGACTTCATCCAACGAGCCGGCGCGCATCACCCGGTCGATGTGGTCCCAATACTCCATGCGGACTCCATGCGTGTCTGATGACTCGCGCTCCGGCGGGTCGCAGTCATCATACATACGCCCGCCGCGCGCTGCCGGCCGGGCGCGGCGCGGGAAGGCTGCCGCCCTATCGGGTATCATCCGGGGCTCCCCCAGGCCTGTCTTTCCTCAGCGGAGTCTCATGCGCGTATTGCTCAGCAACGACGACGGCGTCGACGCGCCCGGCATCCGCATCCTCGCCCAGGGGCTGCGCGAGGCAGGACACGAAGTGCTGGTGGTCGCGCCCGATCGCGACCGCTCCGGCGCGAGCAATTCGCTGACCCTGGACATGCCGGTGCGGGTCGCGCGCCTCGACGACAGCACCTGGCGCGTCTACGGAACGCCGACCGACTGCGTGCACGTGGCCCTGAGCGGCATGCTCGAGGTAGAACCCGACATCGTCGTGTCCGGCATCAACACCACCGCCAACGTCGGCGACGACGTGATCTATTCGGGCACCGTCGCCGCGGCGATGGAAGGGCGCTTCCTCGGCCTGCCGGCGGTGGCGATGTCGCTGGCCGCGGCCGACCACGACGGCCGCCATTACCAAACCGCGGCGCGCGCGGCGGTCGAGATCATCGCCCGCCTGCGCACCGATCCGCTGCCGGCCGACACCATCCTCAACGTCAACGTGCCCGATCTGGCCTGGGACGAGGTCGCCGGCTTCGAAGTCACCCGCCTGGGCAACCGCCACCGCGCCGAGGCCTGCATCCGCCAGAGCGATCCGCGCGGCCGCGAGTGGTGGTGGATCGGCCCGGCCGGCGCCGAAGCCGACGCCGGCCCGGGCACCGACTTCCACGCCCTGCGCACGGGCAATATTTCGATCACCCCGATCCACGTCGACCTGACCCGCTACCAGGCGCTGGAACAGGTCGCCAGCTGGGTCGGCGGCCTCGCCGCGGCGCTCGACACTCCATTGAACAGCGGGCCGGCGCCGGAGCGCGCGCGATGATCCAGCGCATGCGCCTGCAACCCGAAGCGATCGGCAGCGGCCTGACCTCGCAGCGCGTGCGCGACCGCCTGGTCGAGCGCCTGCGCGAAGCCGGCATCCGCGACGAGCGCGTGCTCAACGCCGTGCGCACCGTGCCGCGCCACCTGTTCGTCGACGAGGCGCTGGCGATGCGCGCCTACGAGGACACCGCGCTGCCGATCGGCCACGGCCAGACCATCTCGCAGCCGTGGGTGGTCGCGCGCATGACCGAAGCCCTGTTCGAAGACGGCGTGCCCGGCAAGGTGCTGGAGATCGGCACCGGTTCGGGCTACCAGGCTGCGATCCTGGCCGCGCTGGGGCTGGAAGTGCACACCGTCGAGCGCATCGGCGAACTGCTGCGCACCGCGCGCAAGCGCTTCCGCCAGCTCGGCCTCAACGTGCGCAGCAAGCACGACGACGGCCGCATCGGCTGGCCCGAGAACGGCCCGTTCGACGCGATCATCGTCACCGCCGCCGCGCCCGCGCTGGTCGATGCGCTGACCGAGCAACTGGCGCCGAACGGCACCTTGATCGCTCCGGTCGGCGCCGCCTCGTCGCAATCGCTGCTCAAACTGCGCAAGGACGCCGACGGCGCCATCAGCCAGACCACGCTGGCGCCGGTGGTGTTCGTGCCTTTGCTGTCGGGCATGATCGACTGACTCCCCCCGGCGGCCGCGCGGCCGTCCACGACCAACCGGCGGCTATGCGCCGCCCCTTCGGCCGACTTCGCCCATGGCATTGAAAATTTTCGGACCGCTCTACGAGCGCACCATCACCTGGGCCCGCCACCGCCACGCCCCGGCCTACCTGACCGGCTTGAGCTTCGTCGAGGCGATCATCTTCCCGATCATGCCCGAGGTGATGCTGGCGCCGATGTCGGTGGCCCAGCCCAAGCGCGCGTTCTGGTTCGCGACCTTGAGCATCATCGGCTCGATGCTCGGCGCGCTGGTCGGCTACGCGCTCGGCCACTACGCGTTCGAAGCCTTGAAGCCGGCGTTCGCGGCGATGGGCATGCTGCCGTCGATCGAAGCCGGCATCGCCACCGTGCAGGCCAAGATGGTCGAATCGCCGTGGGCGGTGTTCACCTTCCTGGTGCTCGGCGGTTTCATGCCGATCCCGATGAAGGTGTTCACCTGGGCGTCGGGCATCGTCGGCGTGCCTATGCTGCAATACATCCCGAGCATGTTCATCGGCCGGGCCAAGCGGGTGTACCTGCTGGCGCTGGCGATCCGCATCGGCGGCGAACGCGCCGAAGCGGCGCTGCGGCGCTACATCGAGCCGATCGGCTGGATCGCCACCGCGGTGGTGGTCGTCGCCATCGCCGTGCTGGTCTGGCATTCACAGCGCTGAGGCGCGCGAGCGGCGACACTGCCGCAGCGGCATCGGACATCCGAGACACCACGCGCCCGGCGAGCGGCGCGGCAAGAGGATCACCATGAGCGAGACGACCCGAACCCCGACCCTGGCGATGGCCGCCTGCCTGCTGGCCACGCTCGCCCTGATCGGCTGTTCGAGTTCGGTCGTCCGCGAACCTTCCCGCGGCGGTTCGCGCGGCGGCGGCAGCAGCCGCCCCTCGACTCCGGCGCAGCGGCCGTCGGTGGCCAAACCCGGCGCGACCGTGGTCGTGCAGCGCGGCGAAGGCCTGTACCGCATCGCGACCAACAACGGCATCCAGCTCGCCGATCTGGCCGCGTGGAACGGTTTGTCGCCGCCGTACAACCTGTATCCGGGCCAGCGCCTGAAGCTGTATCCGCCGGGTCGCGGCGGCTCGTCGTCGGGTTCGTCGTCGTCGGGCGGCTCGACCGCCTCGCGCCCGAGCGCGCCGGCGCCCGCACCGGCCGCGCCGATCGACAGCGGCATCCGCTGGCGCTGGCCGGCCGACGGCCCGCTGCTCGGCCGCTTCGTCGCCAACGAACCGACCAAGCAGGGCGTCGACATCGGCGGCGCGCCCGGCAGCCCGGTGCGCGCGGCCGCCGACGGCGTGGTGGTGTACTCCGGCACCGGCCTGGTCGGCTACGGCGAGCTGATCATCGTCAAGCACAACGAACAGTGGCTGTCGGCTTACGGCCACAACCGCAAGCGCCTGGTCAACGAAGGCCAACTGGTCAAGTCCGGCCAGCAGATCGCCGAGATGGGCCGCAGCGGCGCGGCGCGCGACCAACTGCATTTCGAAGTGCGCTACAACGCCAAGCCGGTCGATCCGCTGCTGTATTTGCCGGCGAAGTGAACGCGCGCGGCGACGAGTTCGCCGCCGCGCTGGCGCGCTGGCCGTGGCGCGCGATCCGCGATTGCCCGGGGCGCTACGCGCTGACGCCGGCCGATGCGGACTCGACGCCCGAGCGGATCCTCGGCTATCGCGCGCGCAGCAGCGAGCATCGCAGCGCGGTCGCGCGCGACCGCGTGGTGCTGACGCCGTTCGCGGCCGCGGGCGGATTGATTTCCTATCGCCGCGACGACGGCGGCTGGCTGCACACCTTGAACGATGCCGACGGCTGGGCGCGCAAGCTGGCGCAACTGGGCCTGGACGCGGCCTGAGCCGCTGTGGCGAACACCGCGAATCGATCCGGCGCGCGTGCGGCGCGGCCGCTCACGGCGGCGGCGGGTGCACGTCGAACTGCCGGTCCACCGCGACGTAGTCGTAGTCGCCCTGGGTCAGGTTCAACAACCGTAAGGCCTTGGGCGCATAGGCGATGCGCACGCGCAGGTCGGTGCGCACGGCTTCGTAGCAATTCCACGGCACCGAGAAGCGCGTCGGCAGCTCGGGGTCGTCGCCGTCGATGGCGATGTAGAGGCAGTAGATCGGCGGCCAGCTTTCGCCGTCGTCGCGTTCCATGACCCCGGTCAGCACGCCTTCGCGCCAGAACTTGACCCCGGCGGCGAGGTCGTCGCGCAGATTGGCCTGGTCGAGCGACTCGCTCCATGCGAGCAAGACCATGAATCCGATCGCCAGCGAAACGCCGGCGATCGGCCAGAAACCGCGCGCCTCGGGTTCGAAATACAGCGCGGGGGCGAAGCAGATCACGGCGAACACGGTGCTCGACCACAGCACCCGCGGCGCTTCGCGCGATTGTTTGGCGCGCAGGAACTGGCGTTCGCGCTCGGTCAGCGGCGCGCTGTCGGCGGCGGGGACCGGTTCGGTTGCGGGAACGGCTGCGTCAGTCTGGGAAGTCATGCGCCACCTTGCGCGGGGGAATCGCGGCGGTCCGATGCGTCGCAGGCGTTATAACGCCGCCGCCGCGTCCGCGCCAACCCCGGCCGGGGGCGGGTGGGGCAGGGGCGAGCGGGCGATCCCATCGTCCGTCGGCGCGGGTCGAACGGCTGCGAGCGTCGAGCATCGTGCACCGACTCCCGCGCTCTCGGCGGCGCGATGCTCGAATCGCCCATGGCGCATCGCCCGATTTCCAGCGGCAACCGCGAAATTCGTCGACATTCGCTGCCCGCCATCGGTCGGTCGTATCGAACCGATCATCGCCGTGCGTTGCGAGTGTGATTGGCGTAGGCGAACGGTTTCTCCTGCAATAACCGGCGAATGAACGAGAGCCGTTCGAGAGCGACGAACGGCACGCCGATATCGACCGACGGCGCGATCGCTTGCGCAACCTCGATGGCGTGCGCGCAACCACGATTCAGCCGCCGGCGAAGTAAATGAATCGAACCAGCCGCAACCTCGCTCAGTTGGCTTTCGCCGAGTGCGCCAGCGCGCAGAAAAATCCGGCCGCAGGTTGCAGATCGAACCCGCAACGGCCGCGCGTGGTTCGCGTTCGAATAGTTGTTCGGCAAATCGCGTGCTACGGTCGCGCCGCGCTGAAACAGGGGTCGGCGCAACGGAACCCAGATTGCGATGGATCGCGCCGCAGCGCACGGACTCGCGATCGTTAGCCATCGTCGGAAACCCCCACCATGTTGACCTCGACCCAAGACCGCAGCGTCCCGTCGCCGGACGCGTTCGGCCCGAGCGCCTCCCAGGCGCCCCATCCGCAACCCCAAGCGCGCGCCAGCCGTCCGCTGAGCCAGCGCGAGCGCGACCTGCTCGCCGCGCGCAGCGGCGGCCACTGGCGGGTACTGCTTGCGTTGTCGATCGCCGCCGCCGGCGCCGGCGCGCTGATGCTGCCGTTGGGCTTCAGCGCCGCGACGGCGGTGCTGACCGCGTGCGTCGGCTTCATGCTGTCGCTGAATTTTCCGGTCGCGGAAAACCGCGGCGGTTACGTGCGCGACGACATCGCGCTGGACAGCAAGATCGGCGTCGCCGGGCGCATCGCCGGCAAGCGCATGCGCGGCCGGCTGCGGCCGTATTGCGCGCTCACCGTGACCGACGCAGCCGGTTCGCGCGCGCAGACGTTCAAGCTTCCGTCCGCGGCGTACGCGGCGGTGCGCGAGGGCCAGCCGGCGATGGTCTGGTACGTGCCGTCCAGCGGCATCGTCATGGAATTGAGCGAAGGTTCGTACCGCTACCGGCTCGGCGACGCCGAGGCCGGCCAGCGTTCGTCGCAACGAGTCTGATCGGGGAGGGCCGTGGGTTCGTGGCCGCCGCGGTGCGGCCGGCTACGCGCTGTTCGGCGGATCGGCGGCGAAGGGGTTCGCCGCCGATCGATTTGAGTCGCCGATACCGTGACGTCGCAGGTACTCGCCGTATCGTGCGACCGCGTCGCGTTGTCCGCCGTCGAGCCAAGCCTGATAGCGTTCGGCCGGCGAAGGCGCACGACAACCGGCGCTCAGCACCGCCGCGAACCCGACAAGGAAACAGGCCAGCGACCGCAAACGCGGCGCCGGAAACATCAAGCCCCCAGCACGAACCCGGCGACCACCCGCCGCCCTTCGCCGGCGAGCACGTTGAAGGTGCGCGCGGCGGCCGCATTCGTCATCGACTCCAGACCGACCTTGCGCGCCAGGCAGGCGGCCAGGGTCGCGGCCGGCGGGAACGCCTGGGCGGCGCCGCAGCCGAGCACGATCAGCTCCGGCTTCAAGGCGAACAGCGGTTCCAGGTCTTCGATACGCAGGCTGCGCACGTCGCCTGCCGCCCAGTCCTCGATCAGCGCGTTCGGCGCCAGGATGAAGCTGCGCTCGATCCGGCGGTCGTTGACCAGGGCCACGCGGCCGTCGGCGCCGCGCAGGAAGAACTCGTGGTCGGGGCGTTCCAGGTTCAGTTGCATCGGACGGGAATCGGGAATGGGGAATAGGGAATCGTCAAAAGCGGGGTAGGGGCGCGGGCACTCGAATCCGATTCCCGACTCCCCACTCCCGATTCCCGGCTCTCAGGCCCGCGGCAGCACGATGTGGCGCTTGTCCTTGCTCGGGCGGTACAGCACCGCGGTGTGGCCGATGCGCTGGACCAGGGCGGCCCCGGTGCGCTCGGCGATGCCGCCGATCACGGCGTCGCGGGTTTCGCGGTCTTCGGCGCCGACCTTGACCTTGATCAGCTCGTGGTGCTCCAGCGCGAGGTCGATTTCGGCGATCAGGGCATCGGTCACCCCTTTGCCGCCCACCTGCAGCATGGCCTTGAGATCATGGGCCTGTCCGCGCAGGAAACGGGTCTGGGCGGAGGTCAGCAGGGTCGGCATCGGGACACGCGAATCAAGTCAAAAGGGCGGTCAGGGTATCATGGCCTCCCCAACCCCCACCCGGAACGGCCGCCCGCGCCCATGGCGACCCGCAGCAAATCCAGCCAGCGCTGGCTCAAGGAACACTTTTCCGACCCCTTCGTGAAGAAGGCCAAGGCCGACGGCCTGCGCTCGCGCGCGGCCTACAAGCTCGAGGAACTGGTCGAACGCGACCGCCTGCTCAAGCCGGGCATGGTCGTGGTCGACCTCGGCGCCGCCCCCGGCGGCTGGTCGCAATGGGTCCGCCAGGAAATGGAGCGGCTGTGGCCGCGGCAGCCGGGGCGGATCGTGGCCCTGGACATCCTGGAGATGCCCGGCCTGGCCGGGGTCGAGTTCATTCACGGCGATTTCCGCGAAGATGCCGTCCTGGCCCAGCTGGAAGCCACGCTGGACGGTCAGGTCGTGGACCTTGTCCTGTCCGATATGGCCCCCAATATGAGCGGGGTGGACGCGGTGGACCTGCCGCGGGCGATGCACCTCTCGGAGCTGGCGATGGACTTCGCCGACCGGCACCTGAGGGTCGAGGGCACCTTCCTGATCAAGCTGTTCCAGGGCGTGGGCTTCGACGAATACGTGCGCGAGCTGCGCCGTCGCTACGCCAAGGTCTCGATCCGCAAGCCGGCGGCCTCGCGCAAGCGGTCGCCGGAGGTGTACGCGCTGGCCCAGGGCAAGCGGGCGACGCCGACCTGACCGGGCCCGTCCCGGCGGGGCCGGCGCCCCGGCTTGCTGAACGAGCCGGTTCGTGAACGGCGCCGCTTCGGACAGATGTACCGGGGCGGTGGGTGTGACAATCTGGCGGTTACCGCGGGCGCACGAGGCGTTCGCGGCCACGGGCCCCGCGGGGCCGCAGGGTAGGAAACAAATGAACGATTTGGCCAAGAATCTGCTGCTCTGGGTGATCGTCGCCGTCGTATTGATGGTGGTGTTCCAGGCGTTCGGCCCGCGCAACCCGGGCGTGGACACGATCCCCTACGACCAGTTCGTGACCCAGGTGCAGAACGACCGCGTCAAGGAGGTCAAGTTCTCCGACGACGGCACCACGATCACCGGCACGCGCAAGGACGACAGCAAGTTCACGACCTACGCCACGCGCGACCAATACCTCATCAACGACCTGATCAACCACAAGGTCGTGACCGAGCAGACCCCGCCGTCGAGCGGGCCGTCGCTGGTGATGATCCTGATCAACGTATTGCCCTGGCTGCTGTTCATCGGCATCTGGGTCTATTTCATGCGCCAGATGCAGCAGGGCGGCAGCAAGGGCGCGATGAGCTTCGGCCGTTCGCGCGCCAAGCTGCAGGGCGAGGACCAGGTCAAGGTGACCCTGGCCGACGTCGCCGGCTGCGACGAGGCCAAGGAAGAAGTCGGCGAGCTGGTCGAGTTCCTGCGCGATCCGTCCAAGTTCCAGAAGCTCGGCGGCAAGATTCCGCGCGGCGTGCTGATGGTCGGCCCGCCCGGTACCGGCAAGACCTTGCTGGCCCGCGCGATCGCCGGCGAAGCCAAGGTGCCGTTCTTCTCGATCTCCGGTTCCGACTTCGTCGAAATGTTCGTCGGCGTCGGCGCCAGCCGCGTGCGCGACATGTTCGAGCAGGCCAAGAAGCACGCGCCGTGCATCATCTTCATCGACGAAATCGACGCGGTCGGCCGCCATCGCGGCGCCGGCCTCGGCGGCGGCCACGACGAGCGCGAGCAGACCCTCAACCAGTTGCTGGTCGAGATGGACGGTTTCGAAGGCGGCGAAGGCGTGATCGTGATCGCCGCGACCAACCGTCCCGACGTGCTCGACCCGGCGCTGCTGCGTCCGGGCCGTTTCGACCGCCAGGTCGTGGTCGGCCTGCCCGACGTCAAGGGCCGCGAGCAGATCCTGCGCGTGCACATGCGCAAGCTGCCGCTGCACGAGGACGTCGAGCCGATGACCATCGCCCGCGGCACCCCGGGTTTCTCCGGCGCGGACCTGGCCAACCTGTGCAACGAGGCGGCGCTGTTCGCGGCGCGCGAGAACGCCAAGGAAGTGCGCATGGAGCACTTCGACAAGGCCCGCGACAAGATCCTGATGGGCGCCGAGCGCCGTTCGATGGCGATGAGCGAGGACGAGAAGAAGCTCACCGCCTACCACGAAGCCGGCCACGCCATCGTCGGCCGGATCGTGCCCGAGCACGACCCGGTCTATAAGGTCACCATCATCCCGCGCGGCCGCGCGCTCGGCGTGACCATGTACTTGCCGGAAGGCGACAAGTACTCGATGAACCGCGTCGCGATCGAATCGCAGCTGTGCTCGCTGTACGGCGGCCGCGTCGCCGAGGAGCTGATCTTCGGTGGCGACAAGGTCACCACCGGCGCGTCCAACGACATCGAGCGCGCGACCAAGATGGCCCGCAACATGGTCACCAAGTGGGGCCTGAGCGACGAGATGGGCCCGATCGCCTACGGCGAGGAGGAGGACGAAGTGTTCCTCGGCCGTTCGGTCACCCAGCACAAGAACGTGTCCAACGAGACCGCGCGCAAGATCGACGAAGTGGTGCGCGGCATTCTCGACAAGGCTTACGGCCGCACCTCGCAGATCCTCAAGGACAACCTCGACAAGCTGCACGTGATGGCCGAGGCGCTGCTGCAGTACGAGACCATCGACGCGACCCAGATCGACGCGATCATGGCCGGCCGCGAGCCGGGTCCGCCGGCGGACTGGGCCAAGTCGGGCAAGGTGTCGAAGGACGACAACCGTCCCGGCGGCGCGATCGGTGGGCCGGCGGCGCAGACCTAACGAAGTTGCGTAAAACGCGCCCCAACAAAACGCCGGGATCCCCCGGCGTTTTTGTTTTTGCCCCTACGCGATAGCCCCGTACCTTCCTGTAGGAGCGGCGCAAGCCGCGACCGCGACACACCGCCTGCGTCGAACCCCGTATTTCCCGCGCTCCCGACCTCGTACCTGCGCCGTCCGCCCGAGTTCGCGGTCGCGACTCGCGTCGCTCCTACAGGGAGCGACCCCAATCGCGCACGTCGGCGACCGGGTAGCATTCAAGGCCTGACCGCCTCCGGACCCGCCCCATGTTCGACATGTCCCCGACCCTCGACTGCAACGGCCGCGCGCTCAAGCTCGATCGCCCGCGGGTGATGGGCATCGTCAACGTCACCCCCGATTCGTTCTCCGACGGCGGCGCCCACGACACGCTCGAAGCGGCGGTCGCGCACGGCCTGCGGCTCGCCGCCGAGGGCGCGGACATCCTCGACATCGGCGGCGAATCCACCCGCCCCGGCGCGGCCGAGGTTCCGGTCGAGGAGGAACTGCGCCGCACCGTCCCGGTGATCGAGCGCCTCGCGCGCGAGACCGCGCTGCCGATCAGCATCGACACCTCGAAACCCGAAGTCATGCGCGCCGCGGTCGCCGCCGGCGCCGGGCTCGTCAACGACGTCTACGGCCTGCGCCGCGAGGGCGCGCTCGACGCGGCCGCCGCGCTCGGCGTGCCGGTGGTGCTCATGCACATGCAGGGCGAGCCGCGCTCGATGCAGCACGAGCCGCGCTACGACGACGTGGTCGCGGAAGTGCACCGGTTCCTGGCCGAACGCATCTTCGCCGCCGAGATGGCCGGCATCGCCAAGAAGCGCATCGTGGTCGATCCGGGTTTCGGCTTCGGCAAGACCCTGCAGCACAACCTGACCCTGCTGGCCGGGCTGGAGCGCTTCGGCGAGCTCGGCGTGCCGGTGCTGGCCGGGCTGTCGCGCAAGCGCAGCATCGGCGAGCTGACCGGCCGCGAGGCGCCGGAGCAGCGCGTGCACGGCTCGGTCGCCGCGCACCTGATCGCCGCGCAGCGCGGCGCGCGCCTGCTGCGCGTGCACGACGTCGCCGCGACCGTGGACGCGCTCAAGGTCTGGGAGGCGGTCGCCGCGCAGGCGCAGCCGCGGCGCGCGGCGGCGCCGGCGATGCCGAAGTGGCCCGACGAGGATTGATGCGGCTGCGCGGCGGGCCGCGTCGCCCGCCGCAGGCTGGCGAAATTTTCGCCAATCCCGCCGAAGCCTTGGCGTTGCAGGCGTGAAACCCGATTCCAGCGCGGCTGTCCGCATGCTTGTCCACAGGCGGTGTGGATAGCGGCGCGCGGCTTCGACGGCGTGCGGCGACGCGCGCGATCCGGGCGATCCGCCGCGTTGGACAAAAAACAGCCAATCTCGCGCGAAGCCCGTCGTACAAGGCGTGGAACCCGATTCCCCGGTGTGTATCCGCATGCTTGTCCACAGCCTGTGTGGACAGCGAAGCCGCGCGCGCGGCGCGGCAACGAGCGTTTCGGCCGCAAAACAGCGCGATGCTTCGTGGCGCCGCGAGCGCTTCCCGCTCCGGGAATGCCTGGACAAAAATTAGCCAAACCCGCGCGAGCCTTGGCGTACAAGGCGTGGAACCCGATTCCACGGCAGCTGTCCGCATGCTTGTCCACAGGCGATGTGGATAGCGCCGCGCATTCGCGCCGAAGCGCCTGCGAGGAAACCCGGCGAAAAGCGAGGCCGCAGCGTCGTAGCGCAGCGCTCGCTGTCGCCGCCGCGAGCGCAAACGACGTTGGACAAAATATCGCCAAACTCCGAAGACCCGCGCCGGATAAGGCGTGAAACCCGATACGCGTGCGTGTATCCCAATGCTTGTCCACAGGCGGTGTGGACAGCGGTCCGCAGCCGCGTCGAAGCGTGTGCCGGGAAACCCTGCAAAAAGCAAGGCCGCAACGCCGAAGCGGACGGCGGTCGGCCATCCGCACGCGCGCGAACCGCATTGGACAAAAAATAGCCAATCTTTGGAAAGCCGCGCCGGATAAGGCGTGAAACCCGATACGCGTGCGTGTATCCCAGTGCTTGTCCACAGGCGGTGTGGATAGCGATGGCGCTTCGGCGCGGTCGTGCGGTCGCGGCGAAGCCCGGCGCCGCGCCCGACGGGGCAGGGCGACGACGCAGGGCCTGGACGCTGGTGCGCCGCAGCACCCAAGCGCAGGCGCGCGCCCGGCACGGGCGAGCCGCGCGCTGCGCTCGGGCGCGCGCATTCGAACCGCCGCCGATCGCCGCGAAGCCCTGCCGCGCAAGGCCTTGAGCCAGGTCCGCAGTCGCTTGGGCGCAGCCGCATCCGCAGGCGCGGCGAACCCCGCGGCGGGCGCTGCTGCGAATGCCGATGCCCGCCGCAAAGTCAAGGAAATTCACTGGTCATTTTCTCGCCAAACCTCTTGCAATGCTTATGCCGCAAGGCTTGGCGCGCGCAATCGAAAAACTGTCCGCAGGCTTGTCCACAGGGGATGTGGACAACTGCAACGCAGTGGTCAGCAAACGTACAAATGGCCGCAACCGCCGGCCCGTCTAGGCCGGCGCCGGCGCGGCGAAAGGCTTGAGCCGGCTGGTTTGCGCAGCGTTCGCGCCGCCGCCGCCGCGGCCCCGGCCGGCTTCCGCGCGCCGCCCGCCTGTGCGAGGCTGCGCGTCGCTGCCGCCGCACCGTTCAAACGCTCCGCATGACCGTCTCCCTCGACCCGCGCCCGCTCGCCATCGCCCTGATGGGCCCGACCGCGTCGGGCAAGACCGCGCTCGCGCTGGACTGGGCGCAGCGCCTGGACGCGGAGATCGTCAGCGTCGACTCGGCCCTGGTCTACCGCGGCCTCGACATCGGCGCGGCCAAGCCCAGCGCGGCCGAGCGGGCGGCGGTGCCGCACCACCTGATCGACGTGCGCGAGCCGTGGCAGACCTATTCGGCGGCCGAGTTCGCAAGCGATGCGCGCCGGGCGATGGAGCAGATCGCCGCGCGCGGCCGCATCCCGATCCTCGCCGGCGGCACCGGGCTGTACTTCCAGGCCTTGTTGCGCGGCCTGTCGGACATGCCCGAGGCCGATCCGGCGACCCGCGCGGCCTTGACTCAGGAAGCCGCCGAGCGCGGCTGGGCCGCGCTGCACGCCGAGCTGGCCGCGCTCGACCCGGAGGCGGCCGCGCGCATCCACGCCACCGACGCCCAGCGCATCCAGCGCGCGCTCGAGGTCTGGCGGCTGTCCGGCCGCACCATCAGCGACTGGCGCCGCGCCTCGGCCGGGCGGCCGCGGCTGCCGTTCCGGGTGCTCAAGCTGGTGCTGGCGCCGGCCGAGCGCGCGGTGCTGCACGAACGCATCGAACGCCGCTTCGCGCAGATGCTGGTCGACGGCTTCCTCGACGAGGTGCGCCGGCTGCGCGCGCTGCCGGGCCTGGCCGCGCACCCGAGCCCGCTGGAACTGCCGGCGATCCGCGCGGTCGGCTACCGCCAGGCCTGGGAACACCTCGACGGCGCCTACGGCGAAACCGAGCTGCGCGACCGCGGCGTGTTCGCGACCCGCCAACTGGCCAAGCGCCAGCTGACCTGGCTGCGCGGCGAACTTGACGCGCGCTGGTTCGATCCTTTGCGCGAGCGGGCCGAACTCGGGCATGCCCTGAGGCTGTTCGCCGCGGGCCGGCTGCGCGCGCCGTAGAGACTGCCCAGCGCCGCCTACAATGGAGCGCGCAAACCCGGAACCGGGTCGCAATGTTTGCTTGCACTTGCGTTACCATCGGGCGGTCGCCCCTGT
Source organism: Lysobacter enzymogenes (assembly GCF_017355525.1). Classification (NCBI taxonomy): domain Bacteria; kingdom Pseudomonadati; phylum Pseudomonadota; class Gammaproteobacteria; order Lysobacterales; family Lysobacteraceae; genus Lysobacter; species Lysobacter enzymogenes. Next base: position 5,649,641 of record NZ_CP067395.1, read on the forward strand.
GGGGACAGCAGCCGGCGATACGGAAGCGTCCGTCACCGGGCCCGGGGCAAGCCGCCCGGTTCCCGTCGGTGGCCGCGCCGTCCTAATAACTAGAACATGCTGGGGAATTAGAAGATGTCTAAGGGGCAATCCCTGCAGGATCCTTTCCTGAATGCGCTGCGTCGCGAACGCGTACCGGTCTCGGTCTACCTGGTCAACGGCATCAAGCTGCAGGGCACGATCGAGTCGTTCGACCAATTCGTGGTGCTGTTGCGCAACACCGTAAGCCAGATGGTCTACAAGCACGCCATTTCCACCGTGGTCCCCGCGCGCAACGTCCGCGTCGGCCCGGGCGGCGGCTACGTGCAGTCCGCCGACGGCAGCGACGGCAGCGACGAAAACGAATAAGCGTCCGACCCGGTCGGAAGAATTGAGAAACCGGCGCGGCGCCACCATCTGCCAGGGTTCGTCCCCGGGTTTCGCCCGCCAGCACTCTTCCTATCGATGTTCGAACGTTCCAAGAAGGGCGAACACGCCCTGCTGATCCAGCCTCACTCCGGCGGCGCGCCGGAGGAGGACCTGCTGGAAGAGTTCGCCGACCTGGCGCGCTCGGCCGGCGCGTCCGTGGCCGCGGTGCTGACCGCGCGGATCGACCGGCCCAACGCGGCCATCCTGATCGGCAGCGGCAAGCTCGAGGAGGTCAAGGCCGCGGCCGAGGCCACCGGCGCCGACCTGATCCTGGTCAACCATCCGTTGAGCCCGGGCCAGGAGCGCAACCTCGAGCGCGCGCTGCAGCGGCGCGTGGTCGACCGCACCGGCCTGATCCTCGACATCTTTTCCCAGCGCGCGCGCAGCGCCGAGGGCAAGCTGCAGGTCGAACTGGCCCAGCTCAAGCACATGTCGACCCGGCTGGTGCGCGGCTGGACCCACCTGGAGCGCCAGCGCGGCGGCTCGATCGGCCTGCGCGGCCCCGGCGAAACCCAGCTGGAAACCGACCGCCGGCTGTTGCAGAAGCGGCTGGAGCAATTGCAGAAGCGCCTCGACAAGGTCGAAGTGCAGCGCAACCAGATGCGCCGCGCGCGCCTGCGCAGCGAACTGCCGCGGGTCGCGCTGGTCGGCTACACCAACGCCGGCAAGTCGACCCTGTTCAATGCGCTGACCGGCGCCGACGCCTACGCCGCCGACCAATTGTTCGCCACGCTCGATCCGACCGTGCGCAAGATCAGCCTCGCGCCCGGCTCCGAGCCCGGCCGGGCCGGCGCGGGCGGCGGCGTGGTCCTGGCCGATACGGTCGGGTTCGTGAGGGATCTGCCGCACGACTTGGTCGCCGCGTTCCGCTCGACCTTGTCGGAAGCGCGCGAGGCCGACCTGCTGCTGCACGTGATCGACGCCGCCGACCCGCACCGCGACGAGCGCATCGCCCAGGTCGACGCGGTGCTGGCCGAAATCGGCGCCGGCGATCTGCCGCAGCTGCTGGTGTTCAACAAGATCGACCGGCTCGACGGCGTCGCGCCGCGGGTCGACCGGCCCGGCGAGGAACGCCATCGGGTGTTCCTGTCGGCGCGCGACGGCGGCGGCCTCGACCTGCTGCGCGAGGCGCTCGGCGAGGCCTTGCAGTTGCGCCGCGTTCAGGGCGCGGTGCGGGTCGCGCCGCAGGACGCGCGCCTGCGCGCGCGCCTGCACGAACTCGGCGCGGTGCGTTCCGAGCTGGCCGACGAGCACGGCTGGCAGCTCGAAGTCGACCTGCCCGTGGCCGACGCCCAGCGCCTGTTCGCCCAGGCCCACGGCGAGCCGCTGCGGCCCTTGCTTGAGACGGTGGAGACCCCCACCTAGAATCGACAGGTTCGCGCGCAGGTGAATGCGCGCGCGACCCGCCGCGGGCGTCCCGACGTCCGCGGACCGGCATCGGCCCTGCCGCGGCCGGTGCTCGGGCGCAGCCGCACTGCCGAACGGCAGGACGCCGCGCCCGGCGTCCACTTTCTTAGGAGCAGGCATGGCCTGGAACACCCCCGGTAGTGACAATTCCGGCGACAACCGACCGTCGCGGCAACGCAAACCCTCCGGCCGCGGCCTGGATTCCCTGATCGATTCCGCGCGCGGGCTGTTCGGCAACGGCGGCAGCGGCGGGATCCTGCGCTGGCTCGGCCTGCTGGTCGCGCTGTGGCTGGTGTTCAACTGCTTCGTGCTGGTGACCGAACAGGAACGCGGCGTGGTCCTGCGCTTCGGCACCTTCTCGCGCGTGCTCCAGCCCGGCCCGCACTTCAAGCTGCCGTGGCCGGTCGAGAGCGTGAAGAAGGTCAACGCGACCCAGAGCAAGGCCTACAGCGAGAACGTTCCGGTCCTGACCCGCGACGGCAACATGGTCAACGTCGAGATCAACGTCCAGTACCGGATCGAGTCGCCGCGCCAGTTCCTGTTCGGTTCGCGCGAACCCGAGGAAGTGCTCAAGCAGGCCGCGCAGAGCGCGGTGCGCGAGCAGATCGGCCGTTCCGACCTGGACACCGTGCTCGGTTCGCGCAGCGTGCTGACCACCCAGGTGCGCCAGCGCCTGCAGTCGTCGCTGAAGGACTACGAGACCGGCCTGACCGTCACCGAGCTCAACCTGCCCAACGCGCGCCCGCCGGACGAGGTCAAGGACGCGTTCGACGAAGCCCAGCGCGCCAACGCCGACAAGTCGACCGCGATCAACGAGGCCCAGGCCTACGCCAAGAAGATCGTGCCGGAAGCGCGCGGCGACGCGCAGCGCATCCGCACCACCGCCGAGGGCTACAAGACCTCGATCGTGGCGCGCGCGCAAGGCGACGCGGCGCGCTTCTCGCTGCTGGTCGAGCAGTACAAGGGCGCGCCCGACGTGACCCGCAAGCGGCTGTGGCTGGACACCGTGCAGGACGTGCTGAGCCAGAACCGCAAGATCGTCGGCGGCGACTCCAAGCAGATCCTGTACGTGCCGATGAGCGACCGCAGCGGCGTGCCGGTGACCCCGGGCCCGGTCAGCGTGCCGTTGAACCAGCCCGAGCTGCTGCCGTCGGTGACGGCGACCGATTCGTCCTCGTCCAGTTCCAGCGTTCCCTACGTCGGCCGCCCCACGCGCCCGAAGACCCGCGATGAGGTGATGCGATGAGAGTTCCTGCCCTGATCGCAGCGGGCGTGGCCCTGCTGCTGGCCCTGCTGGGCTCGGTGTTCGTGGTCAACGAAGGCCACAGCGCGATCGTGTTCCGCCTCGGCACCGTGGTGCGCGAGGACGTCGGCCCGGGCCTGCGCTTCAAGTGGCCGCTGATCGAAACCGCGCGCACCTTCGACCGCCGCCTCAAGGTGCTGCCGGCCGAGCCGGAGCGCTACCTCACCGCCGACAAGCTCGACGTCAGCGTCGACTTCTTCGCGCTCGGCCGGATCGAGGACATGCGCCGCTTCTTCCAGGCCACCGGCGGCAACGAAGACGTCGCGGCCGAGCGCCTGGCGCCGATCATCCGCGATTCGCTGCGCAACGAGATCAACTCGCTGAAGCTGCTCGACGTGGTCAAGGGCGACCGCGAAGCCGTGGTCGGCAAGCAGCTCGAAGCGATCAACCGCGGCGCGTCGACCCTGGGCGTGAAGATCCTCGACATCCGGATCAAGCGCATCGACCTGCCGCAGGACAGCAACGTGCTGCAGTCGGTCTACAACCAGATGCGTTCGCAGCGCTTGCAGGTGGCCAGCCAGTTGCGCGCGGAAGGCTTCGAGCAATCGCAGGCGGTGCGCGCCTCGGCCGATCGCGACAAGACCGTGATCCTGGCCGAAGCCGAGCGCGACGCCCAGCGCCTGCGCGGCGAAGGCGATGCCGAGGCCGCGCGCCTGTACGGCGAGGCCGCGTCGAAGGATCCATCGTTCTTCGCGTTCCAGCGCAGCCTGGATTCCTACCGCAAGGCCTTCGCCGACGGCCAGAGCGTGATCGTGCTCGACCGCGACGACCCGTACCTGCAGTACCTCAAGTCCGACCGCTGAGGCCGGCCGATGGCCGGCGAGCTGTGGCGGGCCTTGTGCCTGGTGGCGGTGTTCGAGGGGCTGGTGCTGTTCGTCGCCCCGAACGGCTGGAAGCGCGCCGCCGAGCAACTGCGTTCCTTGCCCGACCCGCATCTGCGCGCGGTCGGCGGGATCGTGGTGGCGATGGCGGTGACGGCGCTGTGGTGCCTGCGCAGCGGGTGACGGCGGCGCGCAAGGCGTCCGCCGCATCCGCCGTTGCCGCGTTCGCCGCAACGGCGACGGATTGATTGAACGGCGCGGGACGTTTTCACGGCGCGCGTTCGGCTGCGCAGCCGGGCGCGATGCCGAAAGTCCGCGCATCCTGCGACCGCGCGCACGCTGCGCGCCGCCGCCGCGGGCTCTCGCCGGTTGCGCAACGGCCTCGTACGCCGCACGCTTCGATCAGGCTCCGCCGCTAAAGCGCCGCGACCGTCGCAAAACCGGCGCGCCGCCGCGCTCACCGAATCTCCCGCCGCTTGACCGTCTTCAAGCGCGCCCAGCGACTGCCATCACCCAAATGCGGATATGTCCGCGCGCGCTGCGAATCCTTCCCGCGGCGTCCGCGTTCGTTCCCGTTTTCGCCCTGTCGGCCGCGCGCCGCGCCGTCTAGAACCGACGGCGGCCGGCGTCCGCGCGGATCCGTCCGGCGGGGAGCGCCGGATCCGCGGCGCGTCGCGCCTTCTCCGTCGAGGCCGCCGCCGCGCCGCATCCGCCAGCCGCAAGGCCGGGCGGGGCGGGCGCCGGCCGCGACGCCGCCAACGCCCCATCGCGCTAATGGAGTCAGCGTCATGAAGCAGATCCCGTCGTTGCGGCGCAGCGCGCTCGCGCTCGCGTTGCTCTCGCTCAGCGGTTCGGCCCTGGCCGCCACCTGTCCGGCGTACAACCCGTCGAACAAGGCCAACAAGCTGTACCTGGTGTTCCCGACCGCGAACATCGCCTATCCCTCGTTCGGCTTCAGCGCCGGCTCGGTCACCAACCCGGCCGCGCCGTTCTCGGCCGCCGACCTGCCCAGCTACACCGGCACCACCGCGGCGCTGCGCTCGGCGGTCAAGCACGTGGTCGAACTGGACTACTGCGAGTTCAACGTGCAGGTGCTCGACACCACGACCTTGCCGCCGACGACGTTCGCGCGCCGCAACACGGTGGCGGTGACGACCAAGTCGGACATCACCGACGGCCTGTTCGGGCTGGCGCAGGCGGTCGACACCGGCGACACGACCGCGGTCGATTTCTCCTACGTCTGGGGCAAGACCTACCAGGACTGGACCGGCGGCCCCGGCGGCGCGCTCAACGGCGCCAGTTCCACCCTCGACCGCTGGGCCAACTCGATCGGCGGCACCGCCGCGCACGAAGCCGGCCACAACTACGGCCTGGCCCACAACACCACGCTGAACCCGGGCGAAGACACCTTCAAGCACCACGTCATGCCGGCCGGCGGCAGCCTCACCGCCGAAGACCGCGCCGGTTACCGCCGCCATTTCAGCGACACCGAATTCTCGATCCTCGCCGCCAACGTCGGCCTGTCGCTGCAGACGATGTGGAACTGGGACCTGGTCAATCCCAACGCCAATCCCGCGCACAGCCTCGAACTGCGCGTGCTGCATCCGTCCAGCACCGCGCCGTCGATCGACTGGTCCTACGCCGGCTGCAACAGCCCGTGGATCAACCCGACCGTGATCGGCCCGATCGGCCCGGCCGAAACCTTCCAGGGCGGCACCTACTACCCGTACACGGTGAAGTGGAGCACGCCGAATCCGGCCTGGGCGACCGGCTCCTGCGCCGGTCTGCCGGGCCCGCCGGGACAGGCGCCGGGCGGCATCCTGTTCCACATCGGCGCGTCGTTCATGGGCGTCAACTTCAACCTGTCCACGCCGAATCCGATCGTCATCAAGGACATCACCCTGCGCGACGCGTCGAGCACGGCGATGGCGCTGAACCCGCGCCTGCACGCGTTCGATGCCGGCACCCTCGACACCATCGGCAACCTCAACCTCGGCGTGTTCAACGTCGCGCAAGTGCCGCTGCGCCTGCAGAACCTGCAAGTGCGCGAGCTGCCGCGCGTGCTCGGGCTGGACCAGATGGTCGCCGACGGGCGCATGGCCGATTTCACCGGCCAGGAGTTCCGCGCCTGGGAGAAGACCGAACGCACCCTGGTGCAGGAGCGCCAGAGCCGGCCCGGCGAAGCCATCGCGATTCCGGTCGCGCACGTGTCGCAGCCGCGCCACGTCTACCAGGTGATCACCGCCGACGACTGCAAGCAGGGCGACAGCCTGTACAGCGGCCGCGACGTGGCCGACTGCAAGCCGGGCACCGCGATCGACCTGTTCCCGTCGACGACGATGTACTTCACCGCCAACACCATCGACGACAACGCCACGTATTGGGATCCGACCAAGCGCGAATACGTGCGCGGCCCGCTGGCGTCGCGCACCTACTACCAGGTGACCGGACGGCGCCTGGACCGCAACAAGAACGGCGTCGACGACTACATCGACGAGCGCCAGGGCAAGTAAGCCGCCGCGCCGCCGGAGCACGGGCTCCGGCGGCTGCGGTTCGATCCATCGTTTCGAGGGCGCGCCGCGCGTCGGACCGCGGCGCCGCTGCGGGCCCGGCGCAAGGCCGGGCCCGCGTTTTTCGCTGCGGCGGGGAATCAGCTTAATTGACGGACTTCCGAGCCGAAGTAATTCAAGACTTTAGTGGTGCGCCCATTGAGGATCGGCAGGTCCTCGCGATTGCACCAGCCGATCAGTTCCTGCACGTTGGCTGTGCCGAATTCGTTGAGTTTGTAGTCGGTCGAGTAGATGACGTTAGCCATGCGGTCGACCACATGGTCGGAGCCGTGCACCAGATAAGCGAGCGTGTCGCGGGTACGCACAGGATCGTTGTAAGTGGGGAACTCGCGCCTCCAGGTCGCCATGCCTCCGGCGAAGAAACGGAAACGGTCGTGGAACGAGTGGAGGGTGGACAGGGCGTCGAACAGTTCCGAATCGTCGGCTTGCCGGATCGATTGTGGCGAGGCGAAGACGCGCGTGAGGCGGGGATAGTTGATCGCGACGATAGTCTGTTCGAAGTGAGGCCACGGATTTTGACGCCACTCCTGCATCAGTGAGCCAACTAGGGCGTGTTGTTCTTGCCGGGAGCGCCGCGGCGCTTGCCGCCATGATTCGCCGATGGCGTAGCGTTCGCGGACGAAGCTGATGAACGAGTCGATTTCTATGCGCAGCGGGACGGCGGCCTCATCAGCCTTGCGATAGCCGTTGCTTCGGTAGGCGTCGCGTACGATATCGAACGCGGCGACGCTCTCCTGATACGCACGGCGGTAGCTGGACGCGAACAATGACGACTTGGAGCGCTTCGGCTTGGTGCGTTCGATGTTTTCTGGCTCGCTGTCGCCCAATTGCGAAAGTAGGCCGCGCGCGAGTTCATCGATCCCGCGCTGCTGCCGGTCGTATTCGCGGAAGGCGCTGCGGTATGCCTTCAACTGGTCATCAGTTGGAACTTCCGCGCTGTCCCAGTATTCCTCGAACAGCTCGATCAACCCGTGCAGGCGCTCGTCGTCCGCCTCGACGCTCAGCATGACCTCCTGGTTGCGCATCATTGCGCTGCGAGTGAGGTTCGCCGAGCCGACTAGCGCGGCGTCGGTTCCGAACAGATACAATTTCGGGTGATAGTGGTTCGAGGTGTAGCAGCGCAACTGAACCTGTGGATGCTTGAGCACGCGATCGATGGCGTCGGGATCGGTGGGAAATCCGAGCCGGATAACCAAATGAATGCGGCAGCCTTTATCGAGCAGCTTGAGCACCAACTCCGCGTCGGTGAAGAACGCGGATGCGATATAGATGTCGCCGCCGCCATCGGCGAGCCGTTCAATTTCGTTGAGTACGAAGTCGCCCTTGCTGTTGCGGTTCGCGAACAATCCTTTCATTCGATCCCCCTCTGGTCGTGGCGGTCGCACGGCGACGGACGCGCCTGCCGCCCGTGGCTGCGTCCTTGGATCGCAAGCGTTCCCCACGTCGATCTTGGCCCGGCGCCTGACCGGCGTCTACGCAGGCAGGCGGCCGCAGGCGCCTGGACGCTGCCGCGAGGGTCGATTTTTGCGTCATGCGGCGGCGACGGCGGGTTTGGACATGAACGCGGGGCGGCCGGCGCGGCTATTCCGCCAAAAATCGGGTCATTTTGGGGGTGGCCTTGGCCACCCGAAACCCGGATAATGCACAAAAGCCGGCTGGGGCCATCCCCGCCGGCTTTTTTCCGTTCATGGCCCTGTGGCGCGGCATCGGCTGCGACTGGGCGCGGGCGGACCTTGCGGCAGCCGCCGCCTTCACAGCTAAAAAGCGCAGGAGTTTGGACTCATGGGTCAGTCAGTCGTCGTTCTCGGTGCCCAGTGGGGCGATGAAGGCAAGGGCAAAATCGTCGACCTGCTGACCGAGCAGATCGGTGCGGTGGTGCGCTTCCAGGGCGGCCACAACGCCGGCCACACCCTGGTCATCGGCGGCAAGAAGACCGTGCTGCACCTGATCCCGTCCGGCATCCTGCGCGAAGGCGCGCTGTGCCTGATCGGCAACGGCGTGGTGCTCAGCCCCGCCGCGCTGCGCAAGGAAATCGACGAGCTCGAAGCGACCGGCGTGGAAGTGCGTTCGCGCCTCAAGATCAGCCCGGCCACCCCGCTGATCATGCCGTACCACATCGCCCTGGATCAGGCCCGCGAAAAGGCCGCCGGCGGCAAGGCCATCGGCACCACCGGCCGCGGCATCGGCCCGGCGTACGAAGACAAGGTCGCGCGCCGCGGCATCCGCGTGGCCGACCTGCATTACCCGGCCCAGCTCGCCGAACTGCTGCGCAGCGCGCTGGACTACCACAACTTCGTGCTGACCAAGTACCTCGGCGTCGACGGCGTCGACTACCAGAAGACCCTCGACGAAGCGCTGGAATTCGGCGAATACGTGCAGCCGATGAAGTCCGACGTCGCCGGCATCCTTCACGACCTGCGCAAGCAGGGCAAGCGCGTGCTGTTCGAAGGCGCGCAGGGCTCGCTGCTCGACATCGACCACGGCACCTACCCGTACGTGACCTCGTCCAACACCACCGTCGGCGGCGCGCTCGCCGGCACCGGCGTCGGCGCGGACGCGATCGACTACGTGCTCGGCATCGCCAAGGCCTACGCGACCCGCGTCGGCGGCGGCCCGTTCCCGACCGAACTCGACGACGAAGTCGGCCAGGGCATCCGCGACCGCGGCCAGGAATACGGCGCCACCACCGGCCGCCCGCGCCGCTGCGGCTGGATCGACATCGTCGCGCTCAAGCGCGCCGTCGCGATCAACGGCATCACCGGCCTGTGCATCACCAAGCTCGACGTGCTCGACGGCATGAAGACCTTGAAGATCTGCATCGCCTACGAATACCGCGGCAAGCGCACCGAGTACGCGCCGCTGGACGCGGCCGGCTGGGACGAGTGCACCCCGGTGTACCTGGAGTTCCCCGGCTGGGACGAGAACACCCACGGCATCACCGAATGGGACAAACTGCCGCCGGCCGCGCGCGCCTACCTGCGCGCGCTGGAGGAACTGGCCGGCTGCCCGCTGGCGATCGTCTCGACCGGCCCGGACCGCGACCACACGATGGTGCTGCAGGATCTTTGGGCGTAAGCGTCCAGGGTTGAGCGACGAGAAAGCCCCGCGATTGCGGGGCTTTTCTTTTGTGCGGCCAGAGGCATTGCCGGATACTCGTCCGCGCCCGCCGATGTGCGGGCGAACGGGAGGGGCGATGGCCGAGGAAGTGTCGGATTGGTACGCGTGCTTCAGCCTGTACAAGCGCGTAGTGGACTTCGAGGGCGCCGGGCTCTACCACGCGGTGCTGCGTCCCTGGCTGGACGAGCATCCCGGAGTCGGACGATGGTTGCGCGGGCTGGCCGCCGAAGGGCCCGATCCGGGGCCGTTTCCCACTTACGATCCGCTTTGGACGCTGTACGCGCTTTCGCGCGTAAACGATCTGCTGTTGTTCGGGTTTCAGCCTCACGGAGAGGACGTCGATGCGTCGTGCCGTTCGCTGGAGTTGAGCCAGGACGAATACCTGGATTTCATGAGCGCGCTCGGTATGCGCCAGGTGCGCTGGCCGCATTTCTCGCCGTTCCACCATGAAATCGTTACGGTGGCGCAGGACGCGTTTCCCGCGCGTCCGCCGGTGTTGCTGCGCGAGCGCTGGCCGTGCCTGATGCTGGGCGACATGTTGTTTTCCCGGGCCGGCGTGGATATCCGTGCGGGCAGCGCATACGTCCGCGCCGACGTGGCCGAGCGCGCGCATCTGTATTGGAGTTTTCGGCGCTTCAATCGACGGACGCACGACTTGTCTCACGGTTGGGGCAGCAATTCGCAATGGAGCACCGAGTTCCGCCGCGACTTCCACATCGGCGACGAGTTCCGTTTCAACGTCGACGGATGCCGGGACCTCAACGAAATCAAGGACGATGTCCCGGATGTGGATTACGGCCTGGTCCGCCGCGAACGCATCGAGATGGTTCGGCACCGGATGTGGGTGGTGACGGACAAGCCCGACGACGATCTGTTCCCGTACGACGATCGTTTCGTTTGCGGGGTCGAGTTCGCGCCGACGCCGATGCATCAACCCCTCCTGCGCTGAAGGCCTCGGCGCCGGATCGGCGGACGGCCCGGGGTGGACGACGGCGCCGCGGGCTTGCCCGATTGGTTCCAACCATTCCCCATTGAAACCGCCGCCCAGCGCCCAGCCGCGGCGCGCGCCTGTCTAACCTGAGCGCCCCGATCACACTGCGGCGCTCCCATGAACAAGAACATCCTCATCGTCTACGCCCACCCCGAGCCGGCCTCGCTCAACGGCGCGCTCAAGGACGCGATGCGCGAGCATCTGCTGGCCCAAGGCCACCAAGTCGAAGTCAGCGATCTCTACGCGATGGGCTGGAAAGCCGCGGTCGACGCCGCCGATTTCCCCCGGCGCGACGCCGCCGCGCGCTTGCGCGTGCCGAAGGATTCGCATGCGGCGTTCGCCGCCGGCGCGCTGACCGACGATGTGCGCGCCGAGCAGGACAAGCTGCTCCGCGCCGATGCGCTGATCCTGCAGTTCCCGCTGTGGTGGTATTCGATGCCGGCGATCCTCAAGGGCTGGTTCGACCGGGTGTATTCCTACGGCTTCGGCTACGGCGTCGGCGAACACTCCGAGACCCATTGGGGCGACCGTTACGGTGAGGGCACGCTGGCCGGCAAGCGCGCGCTGGTGTCGGTCACCGCCGGCGGCTGGGAGCCGCATTACTCGCCGCGCGGGATCAACGGGCCGATCGACGATCTGCTGTTTCCGATCAACCACGGCGTACTGCATTACCCGGGCTTCGAGGTGCTGCCGCCGTTCGTGGCCTACCGCACCGACCGGGTCGACGCCGAGCGGTTCGAACAGACCCGCGCGGCGCTGCTGCGGCGCCTGGACGGGTTGTGGAGCGATGCGCCGATCGCGTTCCGCGCGCAGAACGGCGGCGATTACGAGCTGCCCTCGCTGGAGCTCAAGCCCGGCCGCGAGAGCGGCGGCGCGCACGGATTCGGCATGCATGTGGCGGCGGCCGCCGCGGTGGGCTGAGGCCCGCCGGCGCCGCTTGGCGACAGGTACCTGAACGTCGACGGCCTGTTTTTGGCTGGAAGAAGCGTGCTTAGTGGCACAGAATAATTGTGCTATTCGTCACATTTATGTTCAGTTGATTCAGGCGGCACCGCCGTCCTCTGCCGGAGCGTCGCGCTCGAACGAGCGCGCGCCCTGTGTCCCGCCCGGCGGGAGCCGGCCGGGCGCGGCGACGTACAGGGGGAGTCCGGCGGCTTATGAAGAAGTTCCTGCAGCGCGGCCCGCGAGGGCCGCGCCCGGTGTTGTTCACGGCCTTGGCGGCGTTGGCGTTGGCGGCGGCAGGTCCGGCGCAGGCCCAGGTCCAGCGCACCTTCGTCAATCTCGGTTTCGAGCAGCCCGACCTGGGCACCGGCGCCTGCGTCGGCTTCTTCGCCGGGCCGCAGCAGGTGACCGGGTGGAACACCACCCATCCCAGCCGCGCCGCCGGCGGCTGCGGCATCACCGCCAATCCGGCCAGCGGCCCGATCGTCGAGCTGTGGGGCAACAGCTTCAACAACACGCCCGCGCGCGCCGGCAAGCAGCACGCCGAACTCAATGCCGACCAGGCCTCGCGCATCTACCAGAACATCTGCCTCACCAACGGCGAGGTGATCGGTTGGCGGCTCAGCCACCGCGGCCGCAACTCGTCGAGCGTGCCGGACGTGATGAGCTTCGGCATCAACGCTTCCGGCAGCACCGCCACCCCGGTGACCAGCGAGATCGCGCAGATCGGCACGACCAACGACGGCACCGACCGGGTCAACACCGGCGGCGCCGCGATCCCGTCCTCGGCGACCCAGGGCACGATCAGCATCGGCAGCACCGTCAACGGCTGGCGCGACTACAGCGGCAGCTTCACCTACAACGGCAGTACCGGCGTGCAGCAGGTCGGTTTCGCCGCGGTCAGCAGCAGCGGCGGCATTTCGCTCGGCAACTTCCTCGACGAGATCCAGATCACCCTGCGCCCCTACGTCGAATTCGACGCCGGCAACTACAGCGTGCGCGAAGGCCAGAGCGCCGGCCTGCCGCGCCTGCGGGTGATCGGCACGGTGCCGAGCGGCGGGATCGTGGTGCCGGTGAGGATCACCGGCGGTACCGCGACCCAAGGCAGCGACTACACCGTCGCCGGCGGCAGCGGCACGACCGTCAACGTGTCGATTCCGGCCGGCACCTACGACAACGCTACCTTCGACCTGCCGATCACCGTCATCGACGACGCGGTCATCGAAGACAACGAGACGGTGACGTTGCAGGCGCAGAGCGACGCCAACGCCTACACGCTGACCTCGACCACGACCTGTTCGACCAACGCCGCGGCGCAGACCACCGCCACCCTGACCATCCTCGACAACGACGTCGACGTGCTGACCACCAAGCAGGTCGACAACGCCGCGCCGGCGCCGGGCGGCACGGTGCGCTACACGGTGACCTTCCGCAACAACACCGCGCGCACCACGGTCGGCGACACCAGCATGCACGACGCGACGGTGAACCTCGCCGATGCGGTGCCGACCGGGCTGACCTTTACCTCGTGGACGTGCACGCCGATCGGCAGCGCGACCTGTCCGGCCGCCAGCGGCAGCGGCGCGATTTCCGCGACCGCGACATTGCCCGCGGGCAATGCCGCGGCCGGCGCCGGGCTGACCTATGTGATCGACGCGAAGGTCGGCGCCAGCCAGTGCGCGGCGGTCGCCAACACCTCGACGATCCAGGCCAACGCGCCGGTCGCCGAGGGTACGTCGGCGCAGGCCGGCTTCGTCACGCCGGCGCCGGGCGGCAGCGCCAACAACACCGCCAGCGCGTCGATCGACCCGGTGTGCGTGTCGCTGTCGCTGAGCAAGAGCGACGGCAGCGCGACCTACACGCCCGGCAGCCCGGCCGATTACGTGCTGCGCGCGTGCAACGCCAACGGGCCGGACGCGGCCGCCGGCGCCAGCGTCAGCGACGCTTTGCCGCGCGGGGTCAGCCTGCGCGCCGGATGGTCGTGCCGCGGCGTTTCCGGCGGCGGCAGTTGCCCGGCCGGCGGCGGCAACATCGGCGACACGAATGTCGCGGTGGCGGGTTTGCAGTTGCCGGTCGGCGCTTGCGTCGAGATCACCGTGCCGGTGATTTTCGCGGCTGCGCCGGGCGCGTACTGAGGCCGCGCGGCGGCATTGCGCCGCGGCCCGGCGGGATCGCAACGGCGGTGCGCGAGCGCCGCCGTTTTCGTTCGCGCGCGCCGGTGCGGGCGCCCGCGCGCGCGCCGGCGGCGCGGACCCGCGCCGGACGGACCGGCGCGGCGCAAACGTCGGATCGCGGCCATAGAGGCCGTTTTGTTCAGTTTTTACGCCAAAACTGTGATGCGGTTCCGGCTACAAGCCCGCCCGGTTCTTGTTAGGCTGCCCGCTGCCACGGTACGTGCCCGTATGTCATCTGCGGCCGGCATCGTGTGCAGTGGTCTCGCGCGACGGTAGGGGTACCGTCGCGTCGCAGCACTCCCGCCGGTCCGGCGGGCCTCGGGGAAAGTCCGTCAGGTACTCAGGAGGAGTCGCTATGTCCGCAGTGCACGCGCCGTCGCTGGCCGCCCAAGTGTTCGCCGATCCGGTCGTGGCCGAACTGGCCGATGCCGTCGCCGCCGGCGACCGCGCCGAAATCCGCCGCCTCGCCGCACGCGCGCCCGCGTCCGCGCTGAGCGCGCGCGGCGACAAGAACGTCACCCTGCCGGAGTGGGCGGTGTTCAACCAAAGCCCCGAAGGGCTCGATGAATTGCTCGCGCTCGGCGCCGATCCTTCGCGCGCCGGCGTCGACGGTTCCACCGTCGTGCATCTGGCGGCGATGGCGCGCGATCCGGTGTATCTGGAAACCCTGCTCGCGCGCGGCGCCGATCCCAACGTCGAGCACGCCCACACCGGCGCCGCGCCGCTGGCCGCGGCCTTGATGGGCGAACGCGCGATCCAGTTCCGCCTGCTGCTCGCCGCCGGCGCCGATCCGCGCCACGCCGACCGCATGGGCAACACCGCGCTGCACGTCGCCGGCAAGGTCAACCAGCCCGATCTGGCGCTGGAACTGCTCAAGGCCGGCACCGATCCGCTCGCGCGCAACGCCCAGAACGTGACCTTCCAGCGCTACGCCTTCATGACTCCGCCGAGCCTGCTCAGCGTCCAGGCCCGCGCCGACCGCGAGGCCCTGGTGGCATGGATGCGCGATCGCGGCTTGACGCTGGAACACGGCTGATCCGCGCCGCCGCCCGCGTCCGCGGGCGCGCGCATCGCAATTCGGGACAGGCACGCCAAGGAATTCAGGAGACCGCAGGATGAGCCAGCAGACGCAGCCGCAGTCCTTCGCCGACGAAGTGCGCGGCAACCAGGCCAAGCCGATCGACAAGACCTTGTCGCGGCTGATGGACGATCTGTACGACCAGGGCCCGGGCATCGACGGCTTCAAGCCGCTCAGCGCCGAACAACTGCTCGCCAAGGGCATCGACCCGGCCGGACTGGAGAACAAGGATTCGGGCTTTCTCGCCCGCATCTACGGCGACGAGCACGGCCATTACGTGGTCGCGTATTCGGGCACCGACGAAGGCAAGGACTGGCTGACCAATTTCCGCCAGGGCCTGGGCTTCGAGGACGCGCAGTACAACCAGGCCATCGCGCTGGCGCGCGAGGCCAAGGTCGCGTTCGGCGACGAAGTGGTCATCACCGGGCATTCGCTCGGCGGCGGCCTGGCCGGCGCGGCGTCGATCGCCAGCGGCATTCCGGCGGTGACCTTCAACGCCTCGGGCGTGCACGACAAGACCCTGGAGCGCATCGGCATCGACGCCGACGCGGCCAAGCGCGAAGTCGCCGACAACGGCCAGATCCGCCGTTACGCGGTCAAGAACGAAATCCTGACCGACTTGCAGGAGCACAGCATTCCGCTGAAGTGGGCGATGCCCGACGCGGTCGGGCACAAGATCGAATTGCCCGATCCGGATCCGCAGAGTTTCTGGCAGAAGTTGATTCCCGGCAGCGGCATCAAGCACGGCATCGACATCCACTACATCGAAGCGGTCATCAAGGCGCAGGAACAGGCGCGGCCGGGCGAGCGCGGGCACGATCCGGGCCGCGCCGGCGCGGCGCGCGAGGCGGGCGGCGCGCTGGTCGATCCGGCGCATCCGCAGCACGGCATGTACCAGCAGGCGCTGCACGGCCTGCGCGGATTGCCGGCCGGGGCGATGGAATTCGGCGGCGAGCCGGGCTACCGCAACGCCGCCGCGCACGCGGCGGTGGACGCGGGCGGGCAGGGCATGCGCAGCATCGACCACGTCATCGCCGGCCGCGACGGCCGCGGTTTCTTTGCGGTCGAAGGCGGGCTCGACGATCCGGGCCATCGCCGCGTGTTCGTCGACCAGCAGCGCACGCAGGCGCCGCCGGATGCCAGCGCTTCGGTGCAGGTCGCTGCGGAAGCGGCGCCGGCGCAGGAGAGCCGGCGCGCAGCGTTGAGCTGACCGCCATCGCGCGGCGAGCCTTCGGGCCCGCTGCGCGCGACTCGAACCATTGCGTTGCGTCTGATCGAACAGCATCGGGCTGAAGCCTCTCCCACAAGCGAGCTACGGTGGGAGGGCTTTTCGGGCCCGGCGCTTTTTCGTTCGGGTCGTTGCGTCCCGCCGGGCCCGACCGCATCGGGGCTGACGCCCTTTCGCAAAAAACGCGAGCCGATCAAACCTTCCACTTCCCCACCGGCTGGCGCACGGCGACGTTGAGCCGGTTCCACACATTGATGTTGGCGATCGCCAGCACCAGCGCCGACAGCGCCTTTTCGTCGTAGTGGCGCGCGGCTTCGTTCCAGATCTCGTCCGACACCGACTCGGGCCGGTCGCTGATCCGGGTCAGCGCTTCGGTCAGCGCCAGCGCGGCGCGTTCGGCGTCGCTGAAGTACGGCGCTTCGCGCCACGCGGCGACCGCGAACAGGCGTTCGGCGCTGTCGCCGTGCTTGAGCCCGTCGCGCGCATGCATGTCGACGCAGGCGCCGCAGCCGTTGATCTGGCTCGCGCGCAGTTCGATCAGGATCAAGGTGGCCGCGTCCACGCCCTGGTGTTCGAGCGAGGCCTTGAGCGCCCACAAGGCCTTCATGGCTTCGGGCAGCTGCTGGACGGGATGGGTCATGCGGGGGAAGCGGTCATGGCGGAACTCCGGTCAAGTCGAGAGAGGGGGCGATCGACCCGTGAGCGCGCAGCTCAGGGTCTTACCGGTTCGACGGGCCAGTGCGCGCGAACGTGACATGACCGGACGAAAAAATTTGCCGGACCCGTTCGGCCGCGTCCGCCGGCGCCGATTCGCCGGACCCGCGCTCGCTTGCCGCCGCGCCGCGCGCAAAGCGAAGCCGCGGAACCTTTCGGTCCCACGGCTCGCGGGAGCCGCTCGGCAACCGGCGATCACTTCAACCGTTGCAGCAGCTCCTTGGCCACGTCCGCCGCCGACGCCGGGTTCTGCCCGGTGATCAACTCGCGGTCGACCACCACCTTCGACGTCCACGGCGCGGTATTGCTTTGGTAATCCGCGCCGGCCGCCTGCAACGCGGTCTGCGGATAGAACTTCATCGCGCCGCCGCCGAGCTGCGGCTTGGCGATTTCTTCTTCCTGATTGCTGATGACCGTGACTTTGTAGCCGCGATAGATCCACTGCGGCGGCGCCGCCACCTTGCCGCCGCGCGCCAGCGCAGCGGCGAAGCCGGCGGCGTCGGGCAGGGTCGACAGCAGCGCGATCGGCCCGTGGCAGACCAGCGCGGTGGTCTTGCCCTTGGCGTGGAAGTCGCTCAGCAGCCGGCCCAGCGCCGGGCTGCGCAGCAGGTCCTGCATCGGCGCGTGGCCGCCGGGGACGTAGACCGCGTCGAAGCGGTCGTAGCCGATCTGCTGCACGCGTTCCAGGCTCAGCACCGGCGACTTGTCCGGTGCGGTCAGCGCGAGCTTGTCGAGCAGCGCCTGATGCGCGCGCAGCGCCTGCGCGTCGCCGCCGAAGTACATCGGGTCGAGCGAGCCGCGGTCCAGGGTCGGCGCGCGGCCCTGCGGGGTGGCGAAGCTGACCTCGTGGCCGGCGTCGAGCAGCGCCTTGACCGGCTGCATCAGTTCGTTGAGGTAGAAGCCGGTGCGGAAGGTCTTGCCGTCTTGCAGATCCAGATGGTCGGCGTCGGACAGCACCACCAGCACGCGCGCGGCCTGGGCGTCGCCGAACGACAGGGCCAGCGCCAGGGCGGCGCCGATCAGGGTGTAGGGTTTCATCTCGTTGCTCCTCAGGGGACGATGGCGGGCACTGTATTGCGTGCCTGGCCGGCGATAAAATCCCGCCGCGCGAATTGATTTGTTCGCCAGGAGCAAAAATGAGCCGGCGCTTCGATCACCTCGGCGATGTCGAGACCTTCATCGCCGTGGTCGACCACGGCTCGCTGACCGCCGCGGCGGTGGCCCTGGCGACCACGCCTTCGGTGGTCAGCCGCGCGGTGGCGCGGCTGGAACAGCGCCTGGGCGCGCAACTGCTGCGCCGGACCACCCGCCGCCAGGGCCTGACCGAAGCCGGCCGGCTGTATCTGGAGCAGGCGCGCGCCGCGTTCGCCCAGATCGACGAGGCCGAGCGCGCGATCCAGGGCCAGGGCGGCGAACTCAGCGGCCGGGTGCGCCTGAGCGTGCCGACCACCTACGGCCACTACCGCCTGCCGCCGCTGTTGCGGCGCTTCGCCGAGCGCTGTCCGCGGGTGCGGGTCGAACTCAACATCGCCAACCGCAACGTCGATCTGGTCGCCGAGGGTTTCGATCTGGCGGTGCGCCTGGGCGCGTTGCCCGACAGCGGGCTGGCCGCGCGCAAGCTCGAGGACGCGGCGCTGTGCGTGGTCGCCTCGCCCGAGTACCTGCGCCGGTGCGGCGAGCCCCATAGCCTCGACGATCTGGCCGCGCACACGTTGCTGCCGTTCGAGATGCCGAGCACCGGCCGCATCGCCCAATGGCAGTTCCGCGACGGCGGGCGCGACGTCGACTGGACGCCCGAATCGTCGCTGCGGGTGACCGACGACGTGCTCGGCGTGGTCTCGCTGGCCGAGCACGGACTCGGTCTGTGCCAGAGCTACGACTTCGTCGTCGCGCAGCGCGTGGCGGCCGGAAAACTGGTCGAGACTTTGCCGCATCTGCGCGGTCGCTCGCGTCCGTTCTCGCTGATCTACGCCCCGCACCGGCGTTTGTCGGCGGCCTCGCGCGCGCTGATCGACGCGCTCGCCGACGAAAGCTGAGCGGCAGATATCCGTCGCGCGCGAAAAACTGCGCGTTGGGTCTCGCGGTTACAAGTCGCGCACACTTCGACACGGCGCATCGGTTATTTCGTCAGCGCGGTCGCGAACGGTTACCTCGCCGACGCGATCGCGCGAAGCGCCCGCCTCCGCGCGTCGCCGCCGTCCGCGCTTCAGCTCCCGTTCGTACAAGCACGCATTTCCGCCGCGCGGCGGCGATGCGGTTAAACAACTCTTAAAAACCCGCCGTTAGCTTCGTGGCGCGCGTTCGCGCCGCGTCGGTCCGTTGCTGTCCTTTTCCTCCCCACCCACCAGGAAACCTTGTCCATGCGCATCGTTCGCATCGCTGCCTTGCTGTCGCTTTCGCTTCCCCTCGCGGTTTCCGCCCAAGTGCGCAAAGAAGGCGAGGAGCGCGCCGACATGGCGCCTTCGAACTGGAGCGTCGGCCTCGCCGTCGGCGGCCGCAACGAGCTGTACGCCGGCGAAGGCAACCACACCCGGGCGCTGCCGTTCTTCGGCTACGAGGGCGATCGTTTCTATTTCCGCGGCATCACCGCCGGCTATCACCTGGTCAAGAGCGAGGAGGTGGTGGTCGACGTGTTCCTGGGCGGGCGCCTGGACGCGATGGACGCCAAGGACTTCGGCCGGCGCGAACTGCTCAAGCGCGGGATCAACCGCGACCTGCTGTCGGACCGCGACGACAGCGTCGACGCCGGCGCCTCGGTGAGCTGGCGCGGCAGCGCCGGCGAGGTGCAGCTGGAAGTGAAGGCCGACATCCTCGACGTCAGCGGCGGTTTCCAGGCCGATGCGAGCTATCGCTATCCGATGCAGGCCGGCAAGTGGGCGCTGACGCCGGCGATCGGCGTGACCGTGCTGTCGAAGGATCTGGCCAACTACTACTACGGCACCTTGGACAAGGAAGTGCGGCGCGGCGTCGTCAGCTATCGCCCGGGCAGCGCGACGATTCCGTACGTCGGCCTGAGCGTGGCGCGGCCGTTCGCGGACAAGTGGCGGTTCATGGCCAACGTCGGCTATCAGGTGCTGCCGGACGAGATCAGCGACAGCCCGTTGGTGGCGGAGAACACCGATGGGGTGGCGCAGGCGTTCTTTGGGGTGGTGCGGAGTTTCTGATCGCTTGAGTAGAGCGGCCCTCACCCCAACCCCTCTCCCGCAAGCGGGAGAGGGGCTACAAGCAGCAGCGTCGCTTGCTGTCCCTTCTCCCGCTTGCGGGAGAAGGTGCCCCGAAGGGGCGGATGAGGGCAACGAGAGCGATCAGTACAACGGCGTCCCCGCGTTGTAAGCCTCCACAAACGCCTCCCAATCCAGCTTCACCTGATCGGCATACGCGAACGCGAACCCGCGAATCTCCGCCTTCAACCCGCTCTTGCTCGTCACCGCCTCGCTGACCTGCTTGTCGATGCTGTAGCTGACCACCGAGCTGTCGTAATCCTGATCGGCCAACGCATGCGCGCTCGCCAGCGCCTGGCCCAGATAACCGGCGGCGGTGTCCAGCTTGCCCGCGCTGTCGAGCTTGGCCGGATCGAAATCCTCCTGGAACGGCGATTTCTCGTGCACGTAGAACGGCACCGCGCCGACGCTGGCGTAGCCGATCAGCACGTCCGCGTCGATGGTCTGCGCCTTGGCCGTGCGCGCCACCCGCATGCCCTGATGGTTGTCGTAGGCGCTGGCCGGCAGCCGGCCCGGCGCGGCCGCGGCGACGGCGCTGACGGCTTCCTGCTTGAACTCCAGGATCACATCGTCCGCGTTCGACGAACTCGCGCCTTCGATCAGCACGTAGTAGCGCGCGCGGCCGAGGCTGCCGACGCCCGAGCCGAGCTTCTGGCGCACGTCCTTGACCGTGTAGAACGCGGCCGGATAACGCTTGGACGCGGCGATCGACGACACGTAGCCGGCCATCGACGAGGTCACGCCGCTGTAGGCCGCCGCCGGCACCGCGACCAGGTTCGACAGTGCCTGGAAGCGGCGCGCGCTGCCGCTGACGGCGGTGTACTTCGACAACAGCTTGGCGCGGGTCTTGCCGTCGGCGTCGGCGATGGTGTCGTCGACGACGCCGGTGGTGGTGTCCTTGGTCAGGCGGAACGCGCTTTCGCCGTTGTTGCCCTTGAACTCGCCCATCTGGTCGACGTAAGCGCCGACCAGGGTGTCGATCGCGGTGCCGATGGCCGCGTCGCTGAGCGAGTTGTCGCGCCCGGCCAGGACCAGGCTCGCGGCGAGCCGGCGCAGGTCCCACACGTACTGGCCCAGATAGCCTTCGTCGAAATCGGCGACCTTGAACACCGCCTTGCCGCTGCTGTCGCGCGAGGCGTCGAAGTTGCCCAGGTGGGCGTCGCCGCCGATCCAGGTGTAGCCGGTCTGGGTGGTGGCGTAGGCCGAGGCCGGCAGCGTGGTCATGTCCTGGAAGAACAGGTGCGCGGTGCCGCGGTAGAACGCGAACGGGCCGTCGGCCATGGTCGCCAGCTTGGTGTCGAGCTCGCCGCTGGCGCTGGCCGCGTACGGGTGGTTTTGCTGGTAGATCTGCTGCACGACCCAGCTCTTGCGCGCGCTGGCGGCGTCGGCCGGCATCTGCGCGCAGGCGGCGGCGGAAAGGGCGAGGGCGAGCAGGCTGGCGCGGATCGACGGCATGAGGACATCCCTGGGCGATAGCCGCGCGGGCGCGGCGGCGCAGCCGAGTCGACCACCGGCATGTGTCAGGCGAATGAATCGCGGCCCGGCGCGCCGCGCCGGCGACTGGCGCGGCGGGGCGAAATGCGCTTGCATGGGCGCCTGGATTTCCACCGGACAAGGATGCTCGCATGAAACGGTTGCGTCGATGGTTTTGGACGGCGGCGACGGTCGCGGCGGTCGCCGCGCTTGCGCTGTTTCTCGTGGTCCAGCCCGGCGCGAGCCCGCGTCCGTCGACCCCGCCGGCCGCCGACGCGCAGCGCCTGCGCGACGACGTCAAGCGCCTGTCGGTCGACTTCTATCCGCGCAGCTACGACCGGCCCGAACAGCTCGACCGCGTCGCCGCCTGGCTGCGCGGCGAATTCGAACGCGCCGGTGCGCGCGTCAGCGAGCAGCCGGTGGTGGTCGAAGGGCAGACCTACCGCAATGTGATCGCGCGCTTCGGCCCCGAGCAAGGCCGGCTGCGGGTGATCGGCGCGCACTACGATTCCTTCGCCGACACCGGCATCGACAGCGGCGACGAACGCGGCTACTCGCCGCGCACGCACACGCCCGGCGCCGACGACAACGCCAGCGGCGTGGCCGGCCTGCTGGAGCTGGCGCGCATGCTCGGCCGCGCGCAGCCGCAGCATCGGCTGGAACTGGTCGCCTACACCCTGGAAGAACCGCCGCATTTCCGCAGCGAACACATGGGCAGCGCCTGGCATGCGCGCGCGCTGCGCGCGCAGGGGCGCGAGGTCGAGTACATGCTGTCGCTGGAAATGATCGGCCGCTTCAGCGACCGTCGCGGCAGCCAGAGCTATCCGCTGCCCGGCATGCACCGGCTGTATTCCGACCGCGGCGATTTCGTCGCCGTGGTCGGCCGCCTCGGCGATTTCGGCCTGACCCGCAAGGTCAAGGCGACGATGGCCGGCGCCACGCCGCTGCCGGTGCATTCGATCAACGCGCCGCCGCTGCTGGTGCAGGGCGTGGATTTCTCCGACCACCTGTCGTACTGGCGCGAAGGCTACCCGGCGCTGATGATCGGCGACACGGCGTTCCTGCGCAGTCCGCTTTATCACCAGGCCGGCGACACTTACGACACCCTGGATTACCCGCGCATGGCCCAGGTGGTGCAGGGCGTCTACGCGGTGGCGACGGCGCCGTAGCCGGGCGCCGTCGGGACGGCGCGGATCAATCGATGCGGTACACCCGCGCCTTCGGCATGTCTTCGTCGACCTGCAGGAACCAGCGCCCGGCCACGCCGGGCACCACCACTATCTCCGGTTTGAGCATCGGCTTCTTCAGGCTCATGCGGCCCTTGAGCACCTTCCACTGCTGGCCGTTCTCCAGCTCGAACACGGTGCCGGGCTCCCAGCCGGATACGTCGTGCTTGAGCCGGCTCTTGATCGGTTCGTCGTTGAGGCCGATGAACTGGCCCGCGCCCGGGCGCGGTTCGCGCGGCGCGCCGGCGCCGACCTGCGGGCCGCTGTCTTCGTCGTTGCCGGCCGCCGCCGGCGCTTCGGCCGCGGCCGGGCCCTGCTCGGCCTCGCGCAGCATGCGGTTGAGCTTGGCCAGTTGCTCGTCGCTGAGGCCGACTTCCTGCAATTGCTGCGCAGTCAGCTTGCGCTCGATCTCGACATAGGGTTTGCGCGCCTGCGCGGCGAAAGACAGCGACAGCAGGGCCAACAGCAGGGACGCGAGCTTGAACGGACGCATGGGGGATCGCCTGGGAATCGCGGGTGAAAGGGCGAAGGCGACAGGTCCGGTGCCCGGGCCGTCGCTTCGCGGTTCCGGGCAATTTATGGCTGTTTCGTGACAGTGACGAGACAGCGGCCGTGGCGCCGCAAACGCGGCGCCACGGCTGCCCGGCCGCCGCCGGGCGCGAGCCAGAACGCGCCGCGGCGCGTGCGCGCGATCGATGCCGGCCCGGGTTCGTGCGAACATCGCCGCCGCTCGCGCGGCCCGGCCGGCCGCGCGCTCCCCTTCGGACTCCCCAGGCATGAGCGAAGCGCTGCGATCGTTGCTGGACCGATTCGACGCCGACGCCGGCTGGCGTCGGCCGGCGGGCTGGCGCGAGCGCGCGCAGTGGCAGGAGCGGATCGAGCGCCTGAGTCTGAGCCTGGAGTCCGGCGCCGCGGCGCTGCGCGACCGCGCCGACGCCGCGCTGGCGCGCCTGGACGCGGCCGACGCCGATGCGGCCGCGGCGGTGCGCGCGCGCATCGTCGCCGGCGACGGCGCGCGCGTGCTGCGCGAGTGGACGAGCGAACCGGCGGCGCAGGCGGACGGCGAAGGTTACGACCCGCTCGACGCGATGCTCGGCGCGGTGCTGGCCTTGAACGAGCCGCGCGGCGAAATCGCCGCGCCGGCGCCGCAGACGGTGTTCTATCAGCCGACCCCGGCGCGGCACGCGCTGGATCTGCTGGCGCGGCTGGACCTGGGCGCGTACGATGTGCTGATCGACCTGGGTTCCGGCTTAGGCCACGTGCCGTTGCTGGCCGCGGCGTGCACGCCCGCGCGTTGCGTCGGCATCGAGCACGAAGCGGCCTACGTCGCCAGCGCGCGCGAATGCGCGCAGGCGCTGCGGCTGCGGCGGGTCGAGTTCGTGCATGCCGACGCGCGCGTCGCCGAACTCGCGGCGGGCACGGTGTTCTATCTGTACACGCCGTTCACCGGCGAGTTGTTGGCGCAGGTGTTGGAGCGCCTGCGTGCGCTGTCGCTGCGGCGGCCGATCCGACTGGCGAGTCTCGGCCCGTGCACGCAGACGCTGGCCGCGCAACCGTGGTTGCGGCCGTTGCAGGAAACGTGGGCGCCGGATCGGATCGCGGTGTTCGCGGCTGGCGCGGCGTAACGCCGCGCAGCGAATAGCGCGGCTCGCGATCGGTTTTTGTGGGAGGGCCTTCAGGCACGACGCATTCCGGTCAAGCTGCGGCGAACCGCGATCAGCCCGTTGCGACGATACCGTCCTGGGTCATCGCCGCCGCCCGCACCGGCGACACCAACGCCGCGGCCACCAACAGCGCCAGCGCGAACCAGCACGCCAGTTCCCGCAAGGACCGCCGACGGCGCTTCCTGCGCTCCGGATCGCGGCCGGCGAGCTTGAGCCGGTACAGGCGATCCAGCCGGCTGGGGTCGCGCGAAGACGGGCACGGCCATGCCGGCGCCCCCTGCCTGCGGCCGGCGCGCGCCGCGCCCTGCGGTCCCGCGACCAAGCCCGATGCGCCTTCGGCGCGATAACCCTTCAACGATTCCATGTCGTCCTCCCCGCCGTCCTGTCGGCCGGCCCTTGCATGCTGTTGACAACGCGGCCGCCGTGGGCGGACGGACACGCCGCGGCGCTGCGCATCCTGCGGGCGCCGAAAGGGTCCAACGCGCTGCGACGGCGCGCCCGGCCAGCGCCGCGGGCGCGGGTTAAGCTGGGCGCACCCGAACGCGGAACTCACCGATGCTCATCGACGGCGCCTGCCACTGCGGCAACATCCGATTCGCCCTGGCGTGGAACGGCGAGGCCGACAGCATCGCCGCGCGCGCCTGCGACTGCAGTTTCTGCGTCAAGCACGGCGGGGTGTGGACCGCGCAAGCCGGCGCGTCGCTGCGCCTGCGCCTACGCGAACCGGACCGGGTGTCGCGCTACGCCTTCGGCACCCACACCGCCGATTTCCTGGTCTGCGCGACCTGCGGCGCGGTGCCGGCGGTGGTCAGCCGGATCGAGGAACGGCTGTACGCCGTGGTCAACGTCAATACCTTCGAAAACATCGAGCCGGCGAGCATCCAGCGCGCGCCTTCGTCGCTGGATGGCGAGAGCGAAACCGAGCGTCTGGCGCGGCGGCAGCGCAATTGGATCGGCGACGTCGAGATCGTCGAAGGCGATTGAGCCGGTCGGGACCGCGTTCGCTGCGGCGGTCGCAAGAGCGCTGAGCGCCCGGCAGGCGTCTGCTGTCGCCTTGCTGCGTAAGGTGTGGAATTCAAGGGAAATGCTGCGGATGGAATGGCCGTGGGCCATCTGTACGCGTCGGGCGAGACACCGACGATGGAACGCTGACTGGGGGAGCGGGGCGCGCCTGAGGGGCGTTGGAGCCGCCTCGAACCCGCGAATTCTTCTTTGAAAGCGCCGCCATCATAACCCAGCCCGCTGCGACCTGCGCTGAAGCGCCGGCGCGGGGCGATGCGCCAATCGCGCTGCGGCCGCGTACCATGCCGCTTCGTTTCGCGCCGGCCGCCTGGGGAGGCCGCCGGCTTCGCGGTCCGCACCGATCTTTCTCATTCCACGTCGATGCCGGCGCCGTTCCGCGGCGCGCGGCCGGGAGCGTCGATGCCGTCGGTCGTATTCGAATCCGAGCGTTCGCAGGAAGTCCTTGGTTGGTGGCAAGGCTTGCCCCGCGGGCAGCGGCTGGCGTTGTTGCGCAGCCGCTTGCGCGATGGGGCGCGCGATCGCGCTACCGACCTCGGGAGGCGATGGACGTTGGAGGTTCTGCGTTCGCTGCGGCGCGAGCGCGTCTATCGCGAAGACCCGCGTCGATGGGGCGAGCGCGATTACTACGAATACTGGGTGCAGCGCGTGTCGCAGCCGCGGCAGTTCTCGCGCTTCGACTCCCGATGGACGCGTTGCGCGCCGAACCTGCTCGCACCGAACTTGCTCGAGAACATCCCCGAGGACTAAAGAGGCGCTGTCAGCAGGCGCACTCTCGCTTCACAACCGTTCGTTTTCACCCCACAGGAGCGACGATGACTTCGATTCCCGCACCTTACGCCGTCGATGCCGATGTTTCCGCCCAACGTTGGTGGGACGGCTTGTCCGAGCACAGCCGCGATGCCCTGACGTGCAGTTGGAAGGACGACGACCGCGCCGATCCGTTGCAGCGGGTCGCGCGCAGAGCCGCGCAGTACTTGAACGATTGGCTGATCGAATGCGAGCGGCCTCGCGACCCGACCGCGCGCGAATTGTGGCGGCGAGGACTGGCGACGCATGCGACCGAGGCCGAACCGGCAGGCTGGGATTGGGGGACGCAGGATCGCTATGAGTACCGGGTCGCGCATGCGGACTTGCTCGGTGTGAATCTGCATCGGGCCTGTTACTGGGAAAGCGCTTTGCCCGAGACGCGCATGAATCGCCAGCCGACTTGCACAGACACGCTGGCGTCGGGCTCGTGGTGGGCCTTGTAGGCGTGGCGCTTGCGGCGCCTCGCGCCGATGGCGGTCTTACCTTTCCCCCGACAGGAGCCACGATGACTTCGATCCCCGCACCGTATGCCGTTTCCGCCGATCCCGCCGCGCGTCGCTGGTGGGATGGCCTGTCCGAGCAGAGCCGGCGCGCGCTCAAGCGCAGTTGGCGGGATGACGGGCGACCCGATCCACTGCATGCGACAGCACGCAGAACCGCCGCTTTCCTCAATACCAGTCTGGTCGAACGCGAAGACGCCGAGTTGGCTTGGGAGCCACTGGATTTCTACGAATACTTGATGGGGCATTTTCCCGAGCCGAGGCTCTGGCCACGCTACATCGGCGGCATCGGGCCGAGCAGATGGCTGGTCGACGGAATCTTCTGGCCCGTCAAGTACGGGCAAGTCGACCGCGCCGCGTGCAGTCTCGAACAGCATGCGCTGCTGTCGATGCACGAAGGAAACGCCTGACCGCATTTATGGCTGTTGCGGCTTGCAATCGGCCTTCACCGCCCCATCGTCCTCGCTCACGCACACCTTGAACCCCGCCGCGACCCCGACGATCTCGCGGGTCGCGCCGGCGGCGAGGGCGAAGCGCTCCACCGGCGCCTGCGCGCAGCGCGCAGCCGCCGCCGCATCGGCCGCTGCGCCGGACGCCGGCGCCGCGGTCGGACAATCGCTGCGGAACAAACTGTAATGGCACTGCCCGCTGCGGCTGGCCTTGCACTCGAAACGGGCGATGCGCTCGCTGATCCGCACCCGGCTGTCGACGATGTCGATGCCGTCGACGATGCTGTGGTGCTCGATGGTGGTGCCGCCGACGCTGCAACCGAACAAGGCGCAGAGGTAATACATCAGGGCCATCAGGTTACGCATGTCCGACTCCTTGGTGCGTGGCGCGTCGCGGGCGGCGGCGCGTTCGGGCCGCGCGTCGGGAAAACGACGCGCGCGGGCGCACGCGCCGGGGAGCGGCGCGGGCGGGGTGCCGGCGTTTGCGGCGCTGGCGGGTATTTCGGGCGGTGCGGTCGACGCGGGCGCCGGTTTCGACCCGGCTACATGCTCTTGAACAAGGCCATGAACGTCTGGCTCACCGTCAACGTCTCCGGGCGCCCGCGCAAACGCACGGTGCCCTTGCCGCTGTCGTCGCGGACGATGCCGGCGATGGCCTTGAGGTTGACGATGGTGGAGCGGTGGATCTGCTTGAAGCGTTCGCCGTCGAGGCGGTCGAGCAGGTCGCGGATCGGCGTGCGCAGCAGCGCTTCGCCTTCGGCCGTGACCACGGTGGTGTATTTGTTGTCGGCGCGGAAATAGACCACGTCGTCGACCAGGATCAGCTTGGTTTCGCGGCCGGCGCTGGCGGTGATCCAGGTCAGGCCGGGCTTGTCTTCCTGCGCCGGGCGGCGCGCAGCCAGCTGGCGCGCGATCTCGCGCAGCGCGTCGTGGCGGTCGCCGCCGGGGCCGCGGCGCGCGCGCAGGCGGCGCACGGTCACCGCCAGGCGGTCGACGGTGACGGGCTTGAGCAGGTAATCCACCGCGCCGTGTTCGAACGCGTCGATGGCGTGCTGGTCGTAGGCGGTGACGAACACCACCTGGGTCGAGGGGCTGACTTCGGTCGCGGCCGCGGCCAAGTCCAGGCCGGTCAGGCCGGGCATGCGGATGTCGAGGAAGGCGACGTCGGGACGGTGTTCGGCCAGCGCTTCCAGCGCCTGCGCGCCGTCTTCGCATTCGGCCAGGATGCGCAGCTCGGGCCAGGCTTCGCGCAGCGCTTCGACCAGGGCCTGGCGCAGCAGCGTTTCGTCCTCGGCGATCAGGGCGGTCGGCGCGCCCGCGGCGCCGTCCTGGGCGGTGGAATCAGACACGGGCGTTCTCCTGGCCGGATGCGGCCGGCACGACGATGGTGGCGGCGACGCCGCTGGGGAAATTGGCGACGATCGACAACTGCGCGCGCTCGCCGTAGACCAGCCGCAGCCGTTCGCGCACGTTGCTCAGGCCGATGCCGCTGCCGGAATTGAGGGTGTTCAGGCCCATGCCGTCGTCGGCGACGGTGATCGCCACGCCGGTTTCGCCGTTGCGCGCGCGGATCCACACGGTCCCGCCGCCGGGCTTGGGTTCCAGGCCGTGCTTGATCGCGTTCTCGGCCAGGGTCTGCAGGATCATCGGCGGCAGCGGCAGCGCGCGCAGCTCGTCGGGCACGTCGATCTGGGTCTGCAGGCGCTGGCCCATGCGCAGCTTGAGGATTTCCAGGTAAGCGCGCGAACGTTCCAGTTCGTCGCCGAGCGTCGACAGCGCGTCTTCGGTGCGCGGCAGCGAGCGGCGCAGGAATTCGATCAGGTGGCCGAGCATCTCGTCGGCGCGCGGCGGGTCGTGGCGGGTCAGGTACTGCGCGCTGGCCAGGGTGTTGTAGAGGAAGTGCGGTTCGACCTGCGCATGCAGCAGGCTCAGCTTGGCCACCGCGAGTTCCTTCTCGGTGGCGGTGCGCGCGGCGTCGGCGCGCTCGCCGCGGTGGCGCTCGGCCACGCGCCGGGCGATGGCGCGCGACAGCGCTTCGGCGTTCTCCAGGTTGGTGCCCTGGTCGACGCAGAACCAGTCGCTCCAGGCGCCGACCTCGGGTTCGCAGATCAGGGTGATGCGGCTGCCGCCGGCGCCCGGGTCGATCGTGGCCTGGATCTGGTTGCGCGCGCGGCCGTACTTCCAGCTGTTGGGATCCGCGCCTTGCACGTCGAGCGCCCAGGCCTGATCGGAGCGCTGCACCTTGGCCCGGATCTGCAGGCTGTCGCGCGCGCTTTCCACGTCCTGCACCCGCGGCAGCTCGCGGATCGCAGCGTCGAGCAGTTCGAAGGTCTCCTCGACTTCCAGCGGCACCTCGATCTGGCGGCGCTGGCGGTTGCTGCGGGTGGCGGCGTCGACATGGCCGGCGATCAAGCGCACCCGATGCAGATGCGCGAACGCTTTGGTGGCGACGTAGATCGTGACCAGGATCGCGACCATGAACAACGGACCCGTGTCCAGGCGGTCCAGCACCGGCAAGGCCGAGGCGACCAGGGCCAGCAGGACGAACGCGCCGAACCAGGCGGCGGCGAGTCGGGCGACGAAGAAGAGGTTGCGGATCACGTGGGCGGTCCGTCGGTGGCTTGCTGCGCAGGATAGTGGTCTGCGGGCGCAAGGGAAGCCGGGGCGCGACGGAAGCGCGAGGAGGGCGACCGAAACGGGCTCAGGCGGAGCGAAACGGGCGCGGACGGCGCGAAAGGGGCGTTCGGGAAGCGGAATCGGGCGCGCGCCCGCGCTGGAGGCGCTCGAATCGGCTCGGCCGTGGCCGATGCGCCTGTGCGGGCGCGCGCCGCGGCGCATCGCGAGCCATGCCGCGGCGACGTTTATCGCAGCGAAGCCGGACGCGGCAGGCCCGGCGCGGGGCGCTCAATCGCGCGAATTCTTCTTGCTGCGCTTGACGTCGTACATGGCCTGATCGGCCTTTTCCAGCAATTCGCCCAGATCTTCGCCGTCGTCGGGATAGATCGCGCAGCCGATGCTCGCATCCAGCGCGATCGGCCGCTCTTCGAACTCGAATCCGAAGCGCAGCGCCTGCGCCAGCCGCTGGGCCTGGGCGAACGCGCCTTCGCGGTGCTCGATGCGCGGCAGGATCACCGCGAACTCGTCGCCGCCGACCCGCGCCACGGTGTCGCCGGTGCGCGCGCTGAGCTTCATGCGTTCGGCGAACTCGCGGATGGCGGCGTCGCCGGCGCGGTGGCCGAGCTGGTCGTTGACCGGCTTGAGCCCGTCCATGTCCAGGTTGAGGATGCCGACCCGGCGCGATTCGCGATGCGCCTGGGCGAGGTTGTGGCGCAGGCGGTCGTAGAACAGCGCGCGGTTCGGCAGGCCGGTCAGCGCGTCGTGGGTGGCCTGGTAGAACAGCTCGTTGGTTTCGTACTTGGCGGCGTGGTACATCGCCGCGGCGATCAGGCCCGACATCATGTCGAGCACGCGCAGATCGTCGTCGCCGAACGCGGCCGGCTCGCGCGACATCACCTTGAGCACGCCGACCACGGTGTCGTGATGCTTGAGCGGCACCACGATCATCGAACGCAGCCCGACCGCGCGGCAGGCGGCGCGGTCGACGCGGTCGTCGGTTTCGGAATCCACGCAGTTCAACGGCCGGCCTTCGGCCACGCAATGGCCCGACAGGCTCGCGGCCCGGCGCAAGCGCATGCCGAGGCTGGATTCGGCGATGCCGGCGGCGGCGCGGTAGACCATCTCCTCGCCTTCGGCCAACTCGACCACCGAGCCGACCGCGCCGGTGATGCCTTGCGCGCGGTGCGCCACCAGCGCCATCACCCCGCCCAGGTCCAAGCCCAGGCGGGCGATTTCGGTCTGCGTTTCGATCACTTTCAACAGACGCTCGGAGAACGCCTGCAGCTTCGGTTCCTGCATGTTCATGGCATACGCCCCCCGGCGATGGGGCGGAGTATATCGCCGCCGTGCGTCGCGGCGCGCCGAGGGCCGGATTCAGGCGCTTTTTGCTGATGCAGCGGTCCGGTGTCCGCAGGCCGGATGGCGTCTACGGTATACGGCCGGAAGCTGCGGACGGATTCGGCACAGTGCCGGCGTTGCGCCGTCGCGATGATGTTTCGCGCGATCCGCGCGGGCTGGCGGCAGGGAGCACGATGGATCCGGACCAGGACGCGCCCGGCGCGGGCGAACGCTTGCGCGTGCGCAGGTCGCTGGATTTCATTCGCAGCCGTCCCGGACTGTTTCTGCCGGACGACGAACCGCCGGCGTTCGCGATCGCCTCGCTGTTGCTGGAAACGGCGTTGCGTCAAGGCGTAGCGCCGCTGACGGTGCGCGCGAGCGCGGACTTTCGCGCGATCGGCGCCGACCGCGATTGGTTGTGGCGCGAGCGCGACGGCGAGCGCCATGTGTTCGACCGCTTGATCGCCTTGCCCGGCGTTGCGAATTCCTTCCGCGGCGAGATCCTGCTGAGCGCGTGCGCACCGTTCTGGGCGGCGGTGGCGAACGGGCGAGTGGTGTATCGATCGTCGGCGCGCTTCGACGATGCGCGTGTGCTGCGGGAAGCGCAGGGCCTGGGCGCGTTCGCGGTGGTCGTTGCGGAAGCGGCGGAATGATCTCGGCGGAGCCGTGAGTGTTTGAGCGGTCCGCATCAGGAAGGCGGCGAGTGGCGCATGGCGAGTGAGTCGGCAGGCGGATCCTCGTCGCCGGCACAACTGGGGGCTATCTGATCGCGGCGGCTCTTGCCGCGCCCGCGGCGCCGGTCGCCGAAACCGGGCGCGCGCCTGCGCGCGCCGGGCCGGGGCCAGACGCCGCAGCCTGAGGCGGCTTGCAGTGGCAGGGCGGGCCTCCGGTTTCTCGGGGGACTGCCGCCGGGGCGCAGCGAGGAGGCCGCGGGCAGGGCACTGTGGCCCGGGACAAGCCGGGTCTGTGCGCTGCTTGGCAGAATCCCGGGTTTTGGTTAGCGTGTCGCCCCACCAAGGACGGTAAGGGGACCGCCGGGATGTTGACGATATCGCGCTTGTTGATCGCGGCGACGGCTTTGGCCGCCGCTGTGCAGTGGGGGCCGGCCCAGGCCCGGCCGGACGCCGGGGCGGCGCTCGTCGAGGCCGCGGCGGCGTCGGCTTCGCCCGCGCCCGGTGCGGCGCCGATCCCGGCCCCCGCGCCCGTGCCCGCTGCGGCGGTTCCCGCCGAGGCCGCGGGCGCCGTTGCAGCATCCGCGCAGCGGATTCCCGCCGACACCGGCGTGATCCTGGAAACCGCGCAACCCTTGAGTTCGGCCACCGCCAAGCGCGGCGACGGCTTCGCCTTGCGCCTGGCCGAACCGCTGCTGGTGGACGGCGCCATGGTGCTGCCGGCCGGCGCGGCCTGCCATGGCGAAGTGATCCACGCCGAACGCTCGCGCGGCGGCGGCAAGCCCGGCGAACTGCTGCTGGCGGCGCGCTACATCGAACACGACGGGCGGCGCATCGCGCTGCGCGGCTTCCGCCTGTCCGGCGCGGGCCAGGACAAGATGGGCGCGGCGATCGGCGTAGCGGTCGTGGCCGGGCCGCTCGCGATGTTCCTGCGCGGCGGCCAGATCGAGATTCCGGCCGGCGCGCGCGCGCAGGCCCGCCTCGCCGAAGCCGTGGACCTGTCGTCCGCGCCGCTGGCCGCGTCTGCGCCGGCCTCCGCGCCCGCCGCCGATTCGGCGTCCGCCTCCGCTGCGCCGGCCCCGGCATCCGCCTCCCATCCCGCCGCCGCGCCCGCGAGCGCGCCGCCGGCATCGATTTCCACGCAACACCCAACCACAGGGGAAGCTGTCCAATGAAGTCCAAGTCCGCGTATGTCCTGACCGCCGTGTTGCTGCTGCCGTTGTCGGCCTGGGCCTGGAACGGCCAGGCGGTCGATCCGGCCAAGCAGGTGCCGCCCGCCGCAGCGGCTACGGCCGAACCGGCCGCGCAGGCCACCGGCGAAGCGGCTGCGGCCGAAGCCAAGTCCGAGCCGGCCGCCGCTGCTGCTGCCGCTCCCGCCGCCGCTCCCGCCGCGTCGGGCGCGCTGATCGGCGCGCCGCAGCCCGGCAAGGGCCAGGTCGTGTTCTTCCGTCCGTCCAAGTTCGCCGGCGCCGCGATCGGCTACAAGGTGCGCGAAGGCACGACCGAACTCGGCAAGCTGCGCAACGGCAAGTACTTCGTCGCCGCGGTCGAGCCGGGCGCGCACGAGTACACCGTGCACTCCGAAGCCAAGGACATCCTCAATCTGGAAGTCGAGGCGGGCGAGACCTACTACGTGCAGGGCTCGGTGACGATGGGCGTGTTCGCGGGCCGGCCGAACCTGTCGCCGGCGACCAAGGCCGATTTCGACGCGGCGTCGGCCAAGCTCAAGCCGGCGGCCGAGTAAGCGCGGCGAAGATCCGCAACCGGCAGCGGACATGTACAGCGTCCTGGTGTTGCTGGCCCCTGTGGCCATCGTTTTCAGTTTCGTCTATCTGTGCGAGCTGAGAACGTTTCTGCGGGGCCTGCAGCGCGAATCCGCCGAGCTGTGGGCCGAGCTCGGCAAGCCGGTGCTGGGCGCGGCCGCCCGCCGCGTCGTCGTGCCGGTGATGCGCGGCCGCTTTGCGCTCGAGCGCCTGCCGGCCGCGCAGCGCCGACGCGCCGCACGTCTGCGCGTTTACGCGATCGCGTCGACGATCTTCTACCTGGTCTGGCTCGTGGCGATGGTCTTTCGGCGCGAACTCGGTCTGACGACCTAGCCGCGCCGAGACCGCGCCGCAAAAACAAAAGGCCCCGCGCGAGCGGGGCCTTTGCGTTGCCGGCGATTCGCCGCGGGCGGTGTGCGGGGGGTGCTTGAGCGGATTGTCCTCGCGGTCCAGGCGGCCGTCTTCGACCGCGCGGATCTGAACTAAGCGTATGGGTTTCGCACAGAAGTTTTGCCCTGTTTGGCGGCACTGTCTTGCGACTTCTCTTTTCCCTCGCGACCGGCGACCCTTTTGCCAGGGGATGGGGCGAGGTTTCCCGTCTTTCGAGCGGGCCGGTGCGGTGGCCCGATGCCGGCGCCCGGGGGGCGCGGCAGCCGGGGATCGGCTCGATAAGCGGCAGCGCTGTGCGCGTGCCGCGACTGGAGAACGATCGCAAGGAGAACGCGGCCATGAAGAATCAATCGCTACAACCTTAGTACTCACCCAACCACGATCCCTGCGGCGGACTGCGCGCGAATTCGTTCGCGCGCCGCGCCCTGCTGCAGACGTTCGCGCGCGGCGCCCGCCGTCGCGAGGCGCTATCCAGCGCCAGGACTTGCATCGCATCACGCCGAGGAACAGAAGTGATTTCCAGACCCTCTTTGTCCATCAGCCTGCTCGCCGCTGCGATAGCGGCGGGGGGCTCCCTGGCATCCGCCAGCGCCCTGGCCGCGGTCGCCAGCCCCACCGTGATCGAAGACTACGATGGTCAGGTCAAGGGCACCGAAGTGACGGTGCTTACCGCCGACGGCATGTTCGGCGACAAGACCAGTCTGTTCGACGGCGCCACCACATTCTCGGCGACCGACGTGTCGCTCAAGACCAACAGCGCGTTGACCGTGGCGATCGGGCGCAAGCTGGCGATGGCGAGCAACACGAACCAATCCTGGAACGGCGCGCAAGCCGTGTTCGGTTCGTCCTGGATACTGGACGTGCCGAACATCCACGGCATCTTCGATGAGCGCATCGGCTGGGTAGTCGCCGACCGCGAATATCAAGGCAACGGCTTTCCGGACAGTTGGAAAGGTTCGACCCAGCGTTGCAGTGTTGCCGACTACTCGCCGCCGACCGTGCCCGATCTGGATGCGTCCGACCGCAAGAGCTCCTACGCCGGCGGCGATTACTGGGCCGGCAACATGATCAACATTCCAGGCCAAGGCGAGGAGTTGATGCTCAACCTCGGCGCCGGCCAGGCTAGGCCCAGCGACGGGCTCGCCTATTACGGAGGCACCAAGTCGAACTGGAAAGTGGCCTGCCTACCGAGCGTGCGCAACGCGGCCGGCGAAGGCTTCCTGGTGGCGACGCCGAACGGCCAGCGCTACTTCTTCGACTGGATGGTGGTGCGGCCGACCAAGCGGATCCGCGGCGTTCCGGGCGAGTTCGGCGGCGGACTGGGCACGCGCCGGGTCGAAGCCTTCCTGTACGCGACTCGGGTCGAGGACGCGCAGGGCAACTGGATCGCGTACGACTACGACCCAGCCAACCCTCATCGCTTGCTCGCGGTGCGCTCCAACGACGGCGTCGAAGCGAGGCTGGCCTACAACGCTGATGGCCGGATCGAATCGATTACCGCAGCGGGCCGTGTATGGCGCTATGCGTACGCGCCGCGTCCGGAGCCGGCCAGCGGCCAGTGGCTGAGCAGCGTCACTCTGCCGGACGGTTCGGCCTGGGGTTACCAGTACGGCCAGAACTTCTATTTCATGAATACCGACGTCAATACGCTGTGGCAGACCTGTTCGCCCAACGTCGGGACGCAGACTTCGGCGCAGCAACCGCTGCCGGCCGACATGAGTTCGTTCGTCGTCACCCATCCCTCGGGCGCGGTGGGCGAGTTCAAGTTCCGGCGCCTGGTGCACGGCACCAACCGCACCAGCGCTGTTTGCTTCCCGCGTCAGGAGCAGATCTGGACGCGTCTGAGCGGTACGCCGATGGCATACACGGTCGGTTCGCTCTACTCCAAGACCGTTACCGGCCCGGGCGTGCCGGCGCTCACCTGGAGCTATGTCTATAAGCCCAGTTGGAGCTGGAAAGCCGACTGCGAGACGCCCGGTACCTGCTACCGGCCCTCGGAAACCTGGATGACCAATCCGGACAGTTCGGTGAACGTCTACAAATTCAACAACGACTTCACCCAGAGCGTGGGCGAACTGCTCGAGGAGTCGAGGCGCACTGCGGCGGGCGTCGCGTTGCGCACGGTCAGCAACACCTATGTCGGCAGCGCCGAAGGGCAACCGTTCCCGGCCATCAACGGCGCTGTGCCCAAGGTGATCGGCGGCAGCGTCGGCTACTTGAACAACCGCCCGCTCAAGACCAGGCAGATCGTCCAGGACGGCGTGACGTTCACGACCGAGAACCAGATCTTCGACGTATACGCGCGCGTGCTGCGCTTCACAGGCTACAACACGCTGGGCTATAGCCGCAGCGAAGGCAGCGAATTCTACGATCACGCCGGCAAGTGGGTGCTGGGCCAGGTCTCGGCGACCTCGCTCAACGGAGTGGAGACAGCGCGCGCCGCGTTCGATCCCGCCACTGCGCTGGTCAGCCGGGTGACCGAATTCGGCAAACTGAAAAGCGCGTTCACTTACCGCGCCGACGGCACCTTGGAAACCGTCAAGGACGGCGCCGGCAACGTCACCGCGTTCGCCAACTGGAAGCGCGGCGTGCCGCAGACGATCCAGCGTCCGGCCACGCCGGAAAGCCCCGCGGGCGCGAGCGAGTCGGCCGTGGTCGACGATCGCGGCTGGGTAGTGTCGACTACCGACGAAAACGGCTTCGCCACCCAGTACAGCTACGACGGCATGGGCCGGCTGGCCGGAATCGTTTATCCGCAGGGCGATACCGTCGACTGGCACCCGATGAGCCAAGAATTCTCGCGCGTACCGGTGGCCGAGTACGGGCTGGAGCCCAACCACTGGCGCCGCGTCGCCATCACCGGCGATCGCCGCAGCGACACTTACTACGATGCGTTCCTGCGGCCGGTATTGGAGATGGAGTTCGACCTGGGCGACGCCAGCCGCAATACCCAGAAGCAGGTGTTCACCCGCTACGACGCCCAGGGACGAATGGCGTTCAAATCGCTTCCGACCCGCCATATCGGCGATTTCCGTCAGTCGGTGCCGGGTACGGCGTACGCCTACGACGCGTTGGGACGCCAGACCGCAGCGGTGCAGGATTCCGAGCTGGGGGCGCTGACCACGACGACCGAGTATCTGGCAGGCTTCAAGCGCAAGACCACGAACCCTCGCGGGCTGGCTACGGTCGAGACTTTCCAGGTGTTCGGCGAGCCGGGCTACGAATCGCCGGCGGTGATCGACGCGCCGGAGAGCGTGCGCACGCAGATCATGCGCGACGCGTTCGGCAAGCCGCTGGAGATCCAGCGCATGTCGACAGCGCAGTAAGGGGGAGTCATGAATCGGATGCGAATCGCTGCCGGCTGCGGCAGCACCACGATGTCGGCGCAAGCGGGGAACGCAATGCAGGAAAGGCTGTCCGGCGCAAGACGCGCTGAAGTGGGCGGGGCTCGGAGTTGGCGGCTGGCGTTGCTGCGCCTGCTGATTCTGATGGTCGCGCTGGCGCCCGCGCTGGCGGCCGCCGCGCCGGCCTGGATCAAACTGGTGCCTCCGCCGCAGAGCAGCTACACGGTGCCTGCCTCTTATACCGTCGGGATCCAGTCCGGCAGCGGCATGCAGGGATCCAGCGTAGAGACCGTGCGCTCGGTGAAGGTCTACCGCAACGGCGTGCGCGCCACGAACAACACCTCCGGCGGGCTCTTCGAAGCGGGTCTGGCGCCGGGCACCTACACGTACTACGCCGAGGCCGACGGCATCAGCATCTACCGCGGCGAGGAACGCGTGCGCAAGATGCGGTCGCTGGACGTGGTGGTCACCGTCAATCCGCCTCCGGCGCAGTACAACGAAGCGCAGTTCGTTTCGCAGCAGCTGTTCGCCGAAAGCCAGCCGCGCATCTATTCCGGCCGGACCCAGGCGGTGAGCGTGCAAATGCGCAACACCGGAACCACTACGTGGTCGTCGTCGCGCGCTTACTCGCTGGGGACGCAGAATCCCCGCGACAACTTCAACTGGGGCATGAGCCGCGTCGGCTTGCCGAATGATGTGGCTCCCGGCGAGGCCGTTACCTTCAATTTCACCCTGACCGCGCCGCAAGTGGCCGAGCCGACCGCGTTCTTCGTGCAACTGCAGATGGTGCAGGACGGCGTAGAGTGGTTCGGCCAAGCCACTGCCAGCCAGACCGTGACCGTATTTCCGGTCCCGGCCGGAACCATCAGCGCGCAGCCGAATCCTTGCGAACTGCTCAAGGGCGCGACCACCTGCGGCACCACACTGACGTGGAGTTCCAACCTGCGTGGCGAACTGTGGCAGGGCGATCTCAACGGCAACGTCGTATCGCGCACGCCGCTGACGACGAGTGGTTTCTACAATCTGAACAACATCACTGAAGCCGGGGTCCGCTATCAACTGGTGTTCGACGGACAGGTGCTTTCGTCCGTCGATGTAGTCGCCCGCCGCCCGCAGCCGACGATTACCGGCAACATCGACGGCCTCACCTCCGACGGCGGCGCGCTGATCGGCTGGGCCTGCGCGACCACGCATGAGGCGCCGGTCGACGTGCAGATGTACGTGGGCGGTCCGGCCGGCGCGGCGGGCTCGGTACTCGTCGGCACGTATCCGGCGAACCAGGCCAGCGAAGCCGCGGTGGCCGCCGCGTGCAAGGTCGACAGCAACAACCACCGTTTCGCGATCCCGATCAGCAACGAACTGCGCGCGCAGTACTCCGGCCGGCTGATCTACGTCTACGGCGTTTCGCCGGTGGGCGCGGCGAATCTCGCCGTCAACGCGTCGGGCCGCTTCGGCGTGCCGGCGCCGGCGGTGCCGGTTACACAGCCCAATACGCGTCGCTACGTCTACGACGAGCAGCAGCGGCTGTGCAAGGTGATCGAGCCGGAGACCGGATCGACGGTCGTGGCGTACGACGATGCGGGCAACGTGGCGTGGAGCGCGTCGGGGCTGAATCTACCTGCCACCGACAACTGCAACCGGGCCGATGCGTCCGCGTCCGGACGCGCGATCTTACGTGGCTACGATGCGCGCAGGAGACTGAAGACCCTGGTTTTCCCCGACGGGCGGGGTAATCAGACATGGGAATACACGCCCGATGGCCTTCCGAGCAAGGTCGTTACTTACAACAAAACAGGCAGTTCGGCGCCGATCGAGAATTACTACACCTACAACAAACGGCGCTTGGTGATCGGCGAAGCTTCCGCACAGCCGGGTTCGTACCGTTTGGACCTGGGGTACGGGTATGACCGCATCGGAAATCATGCCAGCCAGGCTTATCCGAACGGCCTAGTAGTTACTCTGGAGCCGGATGCGCTGGGTCAGCCCAGACGCGTCAGCAGCCCGGGCGCGTTGTACGCGTCGCAGATCGACTACTACGCCAACGGTGGCGTGCAGCGCTTCGTTTACGGCAACGGCATCGTCCACACGATGACGCAGAATCTGCGCCAGTTGCCGCAACGTAGTACCGATGGTGGGGTGCTGGATCTCGAGACGGTCTACGACCGCAACGGAAACGTCGGTATCGTCTACGACCGTGCGCGTGGCGATCATTACAGCAAGACCATGGAATACGATGGCCTGGACAGGCTCAAGTCGGCGGGTTCCTGCAGTTTCGGCGGAGATTGCTGGCACCGGTTCTCCTACGACGCTCAGGACAATTTGCGTTCATGGGTCCTGCCTGGAGTCAGGGACTATGCCTCCTACGTTTACGACGAGCGATCGCGGCTGACGAACATTCGCAACAGCGCCGGCGAATCGATCGTCGGGCTCGGTTATGACGATCAGGGCAATCTGGAGAACAAGAACGGCCAGTCTTATGTCTTCGATTACGGCAATCGGCTGCGCGAGGCCGTCGGCTTGGAGAGCTACCGTTACGACGCCGAAGGCAGGCGTGTGCTGAGCCTTTCTTCCGACGGCAACACGCGGTTGCTCTCTCTGTACAACCGCGACGGAGAACCCTCTTACACGGAAGACTCCGATGCCGGAAAGGACAGCGCGAACATCTTCCTGCGAGGCGGCTTGCTGGCCATCCGCGAGAAGGACCGCAGCGGTGGCGCCGAACGGATTCTCTACCAGCACACCGACGCCCTAGGCAGCCCGGTAGCGGTGACCGACGCTGCCGGTCAGGTATTGTCCCGGAATGAGTTCGAGCCTTACGGAAAAGTCATCGACAACTCCGCGTACAGCGGAATTGGGTACACCGGCCATCTGATGGACCGCACCACCGGTTTGATTCAGATGCAGCAGCGGTACTACGATCCGAGCGTGGGACGCTTCCTTTCGGTGGATCCGGTCGCGGCCGACACCGGTACCGGGGCCAACTTCAATCGCTACGCTTACGCCAACAGCAATCCGTATCGGTTTACGGATCCGGATGGACGAACCCCACGGCAGGACATCAAGGATCGCAAGGACTGGAGTTCGATCGCAGCGAAAGATTCCAGTGCGGCTACCCGAATGGCCACCTCGGCGGGCTCGTCGGGCGGCGAGCGGTCGGGACGTCAGCCCGCGGGAAGCATGAGCGAGTTGATTCAGAACATCGCAGGCGCCGTCGTCGATAAGACCAACATGACGATCTACGCCGAAGTGTCCGGCGCTGCCGGCCCTGGCGGCACCTTGTCCTTTTCGGATAGCCTGAAAACCGGCGAGAAGAAACTGGAACTCATGGGAGCTCTTGGTGAAGGCGCAGGAGCGTTCGCGGGCGTCGAAGTCGATATCCTCACTTTCAATGTCCCGGGCGCGAAAGATGCGCCGGTCTTCTTCGACAGCGGAGACGTGAAGGTCGGCGATTTGGTCGCAGGCGGGCTGAAGATCCAGTTGAACCCCGGTGGAACGGCTACCTTGAAGGGATTTGGCGGTTTGGGCATCGGCGGGAAGGGCATCATCAATAAGCCCTTGTCGATCGGCACGACGCTTTGGAGCAATAAGGATGGTGATTAGTATTTTGGTGCTGCTGGCGCCGATAGCGATCGTTTTCAGCTTCGTATACCTGTATGAGCTGTCGACGTTTCTCAAAGGGCTGGAGAAAGAGTCGCGCGAGCTGTGGACCAAGCTGGGCTCGCCGCGATTGGGCGGTGCGACCCGCGCGGTCGCCTTGCCGCTGCTGCTCGGGCGTCTGCCCGGGCTCGAAAACCTCGGCAGCGAGCAGCGACGGCGTGCGACGCGCTTGCGGTTCTATCTCGTCGGGCTGGTGGCGTTCTACATCATCTGGCTTTTCATCATGCTGTTCCGTCGGGAGCTGGGGCTGACCATTTAGCCCGGCCAGGTCGTTCGAAAAAGGAAAGAGCCCCGGAAATCCGGGGCTTTTTCATTGAGCGAAGGTGCACAAGCTCGATCAGGCCGGATCGCAGCTGTAGGGTGTATGCGGCGGCCGTGCGAATCCGCAACTGCGCCGCAGACGCATCCGCGGTGAAAAAAGAAGGCCCCGCATATGCGGGGCCTTCGTTCTAGCGCGATCCGCCGAAACTTACGCCTCGACTTCTTCCTTATACGCATCCACCGGAATACAAGCGCACATCACATTCTTGTCGCCATACACATTGTCCACCCGCGACACCGGCGGCCAGTACTTCTGCAGCTTCAGCGACGGCAGCGGGAACGCGGCCAGCTCGCGCGGGTAGGCGCGGGTCCATTCGCTGGCGCTGACCTGGGTGGCGGTGTGCGGGGCGTGCTTGAGCGGGTTGTCCTCGCGGTCCAGGCGGCCGTCTTCGACCGCGCGGATCTCGTCGCGGATCTGGATCATCGCGTCGATGAAGCGGTCCAGCTCGTGCTGCGATTCGCTCTCGGTCGGCTCGACCATCAGCGTGCCGGCGACCGGGAAGCTCAGGGTCGGGGCGTGGAAGCCGAAGTCGATCAGGCGCTTGGCGACGTCCTCGGCGCTGATGCCGGTGGCGTCCTTGAGCGGGCGCAGGTCGAGGATGCACTCGTGCGCGACCAGGCCGTTGCGGCCGGTGTACAGGGTCTCGTAGTGCGGTTCCAGGCGCTTGGCGATGTAGTTGGCGTTGAGCAGCGCGACCTGGGTCGCCTTGCGCAGGCCCTGCGTGCCCATCATCGTGACGTACATCCACGAGATCGGCAGGATGCTGGCCGAGCCGAAGCTCGCCGCGCTGACCATGCCGACCTCGCCTTCGCCGTCGACGGTCTTCGGCAGGAACGGCGCGAGGTGCGACTTGACCGCGCACGGGCCGACGCCCGGGCCGCCGCCGCCGTGCGGGATGCAGAAGGTCTTGTGCAGGTTGAGATGGGAGACGTCCGAACCCCACTTGCCCGGCTTGGCCACGCCGACCAGGGCGTTCATGTTGGCGCCGTCGGTGTACACCTGGCCGCCGTGCTTATGGATGATCTCGCAGATCTCGACGACTTCTTCCTCGAACACGCCGTGCGTGGACGGGTAGGTCATCATGATCGCGGCCAGGCGGCCGCTGTACTTCTCGGCGTTGCGGCGGATGTCTTCGACGTCGACGTTGCCGTTGGCGTCGGTCTTGGTCACCACGACCGTCATGCCGCACATCTGCGCCGAGGCCGGGTTGGTGCCGTGCGCCGAGTCGGGAATCAGGCAGATGTCGCGATGGCTTTCGCCGCGCGAGCGGTGGTAGGCGCGGATCGCCAGCAGGCCGGCGTATTCGCCCTGCGCGCCGGAGTTCGGCTGCAGGCTGACCGCGTCGTAGCCGGTGCATTCCACCAGCATCGCTTCGAGCTCGTCGATCAACTGCTTGTAGCCGGTGGCCTGATCGGCCGGCACCAGCGGGTGGATGTTGCCGAACTCGGGCCAGGTCACCGGGATCATCTCGGCGGTGGCGTTGAGCTTCATCGTGCACGAGCCCAGCGGGATCATGGTGCGATCCATCGCCAGGTCCTTGTCGGCCAGCGAGCGCATGTAGCGCAGCAGCTCGTGTTCGCTGTGGTGGGTGTTGAACACCGGGTGCTGCAGGAACGCGGACGAACGCTGCAACGAGGCCGGGATCGCGTCGGCGGTGGCGGCGTCGAGCGCGTCGATGTCGAGCGCGGCGCCGAACAGGGCGGCCAGCGCGCTCAGGTCGGCGCGGTTGACGGTTTCGTCGAGGCTGATGCCGACGCTGCCGGCGTCGATCTCGCGCAGGTTGATGCGCGCGTCGCGGGCGCGGGCGTGGACCGCGGCGGCGTCGACGCCGTCGATGCGCAAGGTGTCGAAGAAGCCGTCGGCGACCTTGTGTCCGGCCTGGCGCAGCGCGGCGGCCAGCACCGCGGCCTGGCGGTGCACGCGGCGGGCGATGCGGGTCAGGCCGTCGGGGCCGTGGTAGACCGCGTACATGCTCGCCATGACCGCCAGCAGCACCTGCGCGGTGCAGATGTTGCTGGTCGCCTTCTCGCGGCGGATGTGCTGCTCGC
Organism: Lysobacter enzymogenes; assembly: GCF_017355525.1. NCBI lineage: Bacteria > Pseudomonadati > Pseudomonadota > Gammaproteobacteria > Lysobacterales > Lysobacteraceae > Lysobacter > Lysobacter enzymogenes. Next base: position 5,692,945 of record NZ_CP067395.1, read on the forward strand.
GGGTCTGCAGGGTCAGGCGGTAGGCCGGCTTGCCGTCGCTGTCGACCGACACGCCGATCAGGCGGCCCGGCATCGAGCGCTTGTAGGCGTCGCGGCAGGCCATGAAGCCGGCGTGCGGGCCGCCGAAGCCGAACGGCACGCCGAAGCGCTGGGTGTTGCCGACCACGATGTCGGCGCCGAATTCGCCCGGCGACTTCAGCAGCACCAGCGCGAGCAGGTCGCTGGCCACGGCCAGGATCGCGCCGCGCGCGTGCAGCGCGTCGGCGGTGGCTTGATAGTCGCCGAGGCCGCCGAAGGTGTCGGGGTATTGCAGCAGCGCGCCGAACACGTCGGCGGTCGCGGCTTCGCTGTCGTCGGCGACCAGCAACTGGATCTCCAGCGGCTCGGCGCGGGTGCGCAGCACTTCGAGCGTCTGCGGGTGCACGTTCTTCGAGACGAAGAAGGTATCGGACTTGGACTTGGCCGAACGCTTGGCCAGGGTCATCGCTTCGGCCGCGGCGGTGGCTTCGTCGAGCAGCGAGGCGTTGGCGATCTCCATCCCGGTCAGGTCGGCGACCATGGTCTGGAAGTTGATCAGCGCCTCCATGCGGCCCTGCGAGATTTCCGCCTGGTACGGCGTGTAGGCCGTGTACCACGCCGGATTCTCGAGGATGTTGCGCAGGATGACGTTGGGGGTGTGGGTGCCGTAGTAGCCGCGGCCGATGAAGCTGCGGAACACCTGGTTCTTCGCGGCGATGGCGCGGATCTTGGCCAGCGCTTCCACTTCGCTGATCGCCTGCGGCAGGGCCAGCGGCTGGGGGGACTTGATCGAGCCGGGAACGATGGCGTCGGTCAGCGCTTCGAGCGAGGCGTAGCCGACCTGCTCCAGCATGTGGCCGATTTCGGCGTCGTTGGGGCCGATGTGGCGCTCGATGAAGGCGTCGTGGTGCTCGAGATCGCGCAGGGTCGAATGAGTCATGGCAGGGGGCGTCCTAAGGCAACGTGCGGTGCCGCACGCGAGGCGCCCCTCTGTCCTTTTGCCTGAGAGTTTGGAAGCGTGCTGCGGCCCAGGCCGCTTGGGGGAGGGGTGGGCCGCTGGGGCCGCTCCTGTCCGCGCTCGCTTCGTGCCCCTTCGGCGCCGGTTCCGTCCGCGATGACGCTGCGGCCGGGCGGTCTCTCCAGAGTTTTGTACACGCGACGGTATAGGGCCTGAGCGATTACGGGCGTTGCGCCTTCGGCAGCGGCCGGCCGGGAGGCCCGGGCGGTCGCTTCTCCCACCGCGTGGTCGAAGCGGGGATTATAGCCGGTGGCGGGCGGGGGTGGGGGGCGGCCAGCTCCTGTGGGAGCGGCGCGAGCCGAGACCGCGGAACCACGCTTGCGGCGCGACCGGCTACCCCGCGGTCGCGGCTTGCGCCGCTCCTACAGGGGGCTGCGGACAGATTGGTACAAGGTCGGGAGCCGTCGGCCGCGCCGCGCGGGAGTATGCTGTCGCCCCCCATTCATGCGATGAGGTCCGGCGATGGCCGAGCGCCCGTTCCGCCTGCTGCAACTCGACCACGTGGTGCTGCGCGTGCGCGACCCCGCGGCGATGGTGGCCTTCTACTGCGAGGTGCTCGGTTGCAGCGTCGAGCGGCGCCAGGACGAGATCGGCCTGATCCAGTTGCGCGCCGGCGATTCGCTGATCGACCTGGTCGACGTCGAGGGCAAGATCGGCCGCCTCGGCGGCGCCGCGCCGGGCGAGCAGGGCCGCAACATGGACCACCTGTGCCTGCGCGCCGAGCCGTTCGACCGCGACGCGATCGCCGCCCACCTCGCCGCGCACGGCGCGCGCGTCGGCGATTTCGGTTCGCGCTACGGCGCCGAAGGCGAGGGGCCCTCGCAGTATCTGTTCGATCCGGAAGGCAACATGGTCGAGCTCAAGGGCCCGCCCGATGTTCCCGCCGATCCCGCACTGAAATGAGCCCTGCCTGAAATGAGCCACGACGCCGCCACCGTCAAAGCCCCGATCCCGATCCGCCGCCTGGCCCTGCTGCTCGGCGGGCTGGCGATGTTCGGGCCGTTTTCGATCGACACCATCTTTCCGGCGTTTCCGGCGATGGGGGTGGAGCTCGGCGCCGACAAGCTGCAGATGCAGCAGACGATCAGCGTGTATCTGGTCGCTTATGCGTTGATGAGCATCGTGCATGGGCCGCTGTCGGATGCGATCGGGCGGCGCAAGGTGATTTTGGGTGGGTTGGCTATCTTTACGTTGGCTTCGGCGGCGTGTGCTTTGGCCGACGATCTGCCTGCTTTGCTTTTCTTTCGCGCGGTCCAAGGTTTGTCTGCTGGTGTTGGCCTGATCGTAGGCCGCGCCGTCATCCGCGACCTGCTGCACGGCGACGACGCGCAGCGGCTGATGAGCCAGGTGATGATGATCTTCGGCATCGCCCCGGCGATCGCGCCGGTGATCGGCGGCTGGATCCTGGGCTGGTCGCACTGGCCGGCGATCTTCTGGTTCCTGGTCGCGTTCTCGGTGGTGCTGTGGCTGGCGGTGGCGACCTTGCTGCCGGAGACCCATCCGCCGCAGGCGCGCCTGCCGCTCAAGCCCAAGCGCCTGCTGCGCGACTATTTCGCGATCTGCCTCAATCCGCGCTTCCAGCGCCTGACCGCGGTCGGCGCGCTGAACTTCGGCGCGCTGTTCCTGTACATCGCTTCGGCGCCGGCGTTCGTGCTCGATCTGCTCAAACTCGGCGAACGCGATTTCGCCTGGTTCTTCGTGCCGACCATCGGCGGCATGGTCGCCGGTTCGTTCGTGTCCGGGCGCGCGGCCGGCAAGGTCAGCGGCGACCGGCTGGTCAACATCGGCTTCGCCTTCTGCGCGCTCGCCATCGTCGTCAACCTCGGCTACAACCTGTGGACCGACGTGCCGCGGGTGCCGTGGGCGGTCGTGCCGATGTGCATCGGGGCGTTCGGCATCGCCCTGGTGTTCCCGATCGTGACCTTGTCGATCCTCGACATGTACCCGCATCAGCGCGGCTCGGCTTCGTCGTTGCAGGCGTTCACGGGGTTGGTGTTGAACGCGGTGCTGGCGGGGGTGATCTCGCCGATGCTCAGCGACAGCGCGATCCATCTGGCGATCGCCGCCTCGTGCCTGACCGCGGCGGGGTGGTTGTTCTGGCGCTGGGAGGCGTGTGTGTCGCGCAATCGCGTGGCGCGGGTGCCGGAGGATGCGGTGGTGGTGGAGCCGCAGGATTCGTTGTAGCGGCGGATCGCCGCGTTTGCGCGATGGATTTCTGTAGGAGCGGCGCGAGCCGCGACTGCGAAACCTCGCTTACGGCGCAAACAGGCAAGCCCGCAGTCGCGGCTCGCGCCGCTCCTACAGTCGGATCCCCGCCATCGGCCAAGGCCGGCAAGCCCGCCCGCTTCGCCGAGGACTAAGCTGTAGCCCTCGCGGCGCGCAACGCGCCGCACCGGCAGCCAGGCCGCGCCACGCGCTCCCCAGCCATGTGCATACGCTCATGCAGGAGGCGCCGCCATGGCCCAACGCAGAACCTTCCATTTGTTCGATGTCTCGGTGCGTCGGCGCATCGAGCTGAGCCCGTCGATGCTGCGCTTCGTCTTCGCCGGCGATTGCCTGGCGCAGGCGCGCAGCTTCGGCCCGGACCAGCGCATCAAGATCTTTTTCCCCAACGAGGCCGGCGAACTCAGCGTGCCGCGCGGCGAGGATTGGTACGCGCGTTACCGCGACCAGCACGAGGCGCAACGCGCGCCGATGCGCACTTACACCATCCGCGCGCTGCGCGAGGACGCGTGCGAGATGGATGTGGATTTCGCGGTGCACGGCGACGCTGGGCCGGCGTCGCGCTGGGCCTTGAATGCGCGGCCAGGCGACCGGGTGGTGTTGATGGCGCCGCATGCCAGCCAGGACGACAGCGGCGGGGTCGAGTGGCAGCCGCCGGCGGACGTGCGTGAGGTGTTGCTGATCGCCGACGAAACCGCGCTGCCGGCCGTGGCCGGGATTCTCGAAGCGCTGGCGGCGCAGGCGCAGCCGCCGAAGGTGCGCGCTTATATCGAAGTGCCGTTGCGCGGCGATGCGGTGCCGCTGCACGGGCCGCGCGACATGCAGGTTCATTGGTTGCCGCGCGCCGAGCACAGCGATTCGATTGCGGTGGATTACGGCGCGCGGTTGGTTGCGGCGATCCGCGCGGCGGAGCTGGCGCCGGCGCGGGCGCATGCGCAGGAGCCGGTGCTGGCCGAGATCGATATAGACCGCGAGATCCTGTGGGAGCAGGCGGCGGCGACCGCGTCGGATTTCTATGCGTGGATCGCCGGCGAGGCCGGGGCGGTGATGGCGATCCGGCGGCACTTGGTCGGCGAGCGCGGGTTCGACAAATCGGCGATCAGTTTTATGGGGTATTGGCGCAAGGGACGGGTGTTGGATTAGGCGGTGTGTTGGGAGTGGTGGGGCTTTGTTTGTGCTTGTGTCGTTGTTGCAGTTGCGAGTGGCGAGAAGCTGCAATCAAGAGCTTCCGTCCGCAAGCGGCCGGGTCACTTTCTTTGTCTTGCCAAAGAAAGTAACCAAAGAAAGGCGCTTTCCTTGTTTTCGAATCAAGAGCCACTAAGGTTCGATGCCTGCGCAGGGATGCGGGACAAGGGCCATCCTGGCCCGGTCCCGCACGCGCGCATCCATGCGCGCGCCCTTCGGGTCTACGGTTGCCTGTGGCGAGTTCGGGACGGCGGGGGGAGCAAAGAGCAACGGCAATCGCAACAGCAAAACGGGTTCCGGCTTTCGCCGGAACCCGTTTTGATTTTTGCTTCTGCCTCAGCGTCCGGTGGGGACGGCTCGCGACTTGCTCGCCGAAGATACGACGAGAAAGCCGCGTCGCTCAGATCAACCCGGGATCGGTGATGCCGTGCGCGCCGGTCTCCACCCGCCCCGCGATGCGGCGGTAGTACTCCGGATCGTTGGCGTCGGTCAGCACGAAGTCGTACCACTGGCAGCTTTCGTCCAAGCGCAGCGGGCGATAGCGCAGCGAGCCGGCGCCGAGGCGTTCCAGGCGTGGTTCGTATACGCCGTACTGGTCGGCCAGCTCCAGCCGCAGCGGTTTGCGGCCGGGGTTGCGCAGCGCCAGCACCAGCTTGCGGTGGCGCAGGCGCAGGTCGGGGATGGTGGTCGCGCTGGGGTTGGCGCCGTGCAGCGAACCGCGGAATTCGCGGAAGAAACCGTTCGGGCCGAACACCTGCAAGGCGTAGGCGCGCGCGCCGCCGCTGCGCAGCAGCCAGTCGCCGTTGAGCGAGCGGCCGGCTTCGACGGTGTAGCGGCGCGGGATCGCGTCGGGGTCGAGCAGGTCGTAGACCTGGAACACCGCCGCGGCGCGGCCGCTGTTGCCGAAGTTCAGGCGCAGCGAGCGCGCGTCGCGGTCGAAACGTTCGCCGACGTGCAGGTCGTACGGCAGCGCGCGCGAGGGCTTGATGCCGGGCTGCTGCTGGGCCGCGCTCGGCGTCGCCGGCGGTTTCGGCGCGGGCAGCTTGCTCTGCTCGGCGACGATGCGGTCGGCGTCGCCGGTGTAGGGCAGGCTCGGGATCGGTTCGTTGTTCGGGTTTTCGAAATTGAACGCGGTGGTGAGGTCGCCGCAGACCGCGCGCCGCCACGGGCTGATGTTCGGTTCGATCACGCCGAAGCGCTTTTCCAGGAAGCGGATCACCGAGGTGTGGTCGAACACCTGCGAGTTGATCCAGCCGCCGCGGCTCCACGGCGAGATCGCGTACATCGGCACGCGCGGGCCCAAGCCGTAGGGGCGGTCGTAGTAGATCGCCGGGTCCGCCGAGGTGCCGTGCGAGGGGCCGCTGCGGGCGGTGTGGTGTTCGCCGCGCAGGTCGACGGTGGAGCCGCCGATCGGCTTGCGCTGCGCGTCCAGCGACGGCGGCGACGGCGGCGGCATGTGGTCGAAGAAGCCGTCGTTCTCGTCGAAGTTGACGATCAGCACGGTGCGCGCCCACACCGCCGGATCGGCGGTCAGCGCGTCGAGCACGCGCGCGGTGTAGTCGGCGCCCCAGATCGGCGCCGACGGGCCGGGGTGCTCGGAGTACTTGGCCGGCGCGACCAGCCACGACACCTGCGGCAGCTTGCCGCTGCGCACGTCGGCGGCCAGGTCTTCCAGCGTCCAGGTCTTCAGCGCCTTTTCCGCCAGCGCCGAACCCGGCGCCGCCGCGCGGAACTGGCGGAAGCCTTCCAGCGGGTTGTCGGAGAAGTTGTCGTCCATGTCCTGGTACAGCTTCCAGCTCACGCCCGCGCGCTCCAGGCGCTCGGGATAGGTGGTCCAGAAGTAGCCTTCGCCGGCCGGGCCGGAATCGTCGAAGGTGTTGACGATGGCGGGGCCGCCGCGGTCGGCGGCGGGATTGTTGGTGCCGGTCCACAGGAACAGGCGGTTGGGATTGGTGCCGGTCTGCTGCGAGCAGTGGTAGGCGTCGCACAGGGTAAAGGCGTTGGCGAGCGCGTACTGGAACGGGATGTCGGCCTCGACGTAATGGCCCATCGAGCGCTCGGTCTTGGCCGGCAGCCACTGGTCCATCTTGCCGTTGTTCCAGGCCGCCTGGGCATCGGGCCAGGTGTGCGGAGTGCCGCCGATGCGCTGCGCGCTGGTGGTCTTGGTGTCGATATGCCAGGGCTGGATTTCGCGGCCCTTGGCGTCGGTCTGGCGCCACACCGGGCGGCCGCTCGGCAGCGGCGCCGGGAACCGGTCGCCGAAGCCGCGCACGCCGCGCATCGCGCCGAAGTAGTGGTCGAACGAGCGGTTTTCCTGCATCAGGATCACCACGTGCTGGACGTCGTGCAGGGTGCCGGTGACGCGCGCGGCCGGAATGGCCAGGGCTTTCTGGATCGAGGGCGGGAACAGGTTCAGGGCGAGGCCGGCGGCGGTGGCGCCGGCGGCGCCGCGCAGGAAGCCGCGGCGCGAAGCATCGTGTTGGTCGGTCATGGCGATCCGGGCGAAGTTCCGCGCTGAGGCGGAGGCTGGGGGAAGCGGCGGGCAGCGCCGCTGTCGCAGCGTGCTGCGCGCGTATGGCAGTTCGGTGACGCGAAGCGCGCAGGTGCGCGCAGCTGTGCGCTAGCGCGCGCCGGCTTGCGACGCGCGTCGCAGCCACAAGCGAACGGGTACGCCGGCCAGCAACAGGATCGCGCCCCAAAACAGCGCGTCCAGGCCGATGCCGGCGAGCGCGTACACGCTGAACGCGAAGCCGCCGGCGGCGGCGATGCGGCTGCCGCGGCCTTCGCCGCGGCGCAGCCATGCGGCGCTGCCGGCCAGATACGGCACCAGCGTCGCCGCGGTCGACAGCAGGATCGCGAACACGAACACCTGCACCAGCGAGCGGCTGTAGTTGGCCAGCACCAGCGCGCTGGCCAGGCCGCTGCCGGCGAGCACGCCGAACCATGGCGTGCCGCGCGCGTCGACCCGCGCGAACGCGGCCGGGAACACGCCGTCGCGCGCGGCCGCCAGCGGCAGTTGCCCGGCCAGCAAGGTCCAGCCGTTGAGCGCGCCGAGGCACGACACCGCCGCGGCCGCGGCCATCGCCAGGCCGGCGGGCGCGCCCCAGTAGAACGCGGCGGCGTCGGCCATCGGCGCGGGCGACGCGGCCAGCTGCTGCGCCGGCAGCAAGCCGACCACGACCGTGCAGGCCAGCACCGTGGCGACGCCGGCGACCAGGGTGCCGAGCACCGTCGCCAGCGGCACGTTGCGGCGCGGGTCGGCGACCGCGCCGGCCGGCACCGTCGCCGCTTCCAGGCCGAGCAAGGCCCACAGGCACAGCGCGGCGCTGGCGTGCGCGGCCTGCCACAGCGGCTGGCCGCTGGGATTGAACGGTTCGAACGCCTGGCGCAGGTCCAGCCACCACACCCCGACCGCGCCGAACAGCAACAGCGGCGCCAGCTTCAGCGCGGTCGCCGCCACTTGCAGCCGCCCGGCTTCGCGCACGCCGGCCAGATTCACCGCCGCGCACAGCCACAACGCGGCGAGCGCGCACGCGGCCGCGCGCAGCGGCGTCGCGGTCGCCGCCGGCCACAGCGCGCCGAGGCTGCCGGCGAAGGCGATCGCGATCGCGGCGTTGGCGCACCAGATCGAGATCCAGTAGCTCCACGCCACCGCGAAACCGACGCCGTCGCCGAACGCGTTGCGCGCATAGGCGTAAGGCCCGCCGCTGCACGGCCAGCGCATCGCCATGCGGGCGAAGGTGAAGGCCAGCAGCAGCGCGCCGGCGAGGGTGACCGCCCAGCCGAGCAGGCTGGCGCCGCCGAACGGCGCCAACGCCGCCGGCAACAGGAACACGCCGCTGCCGATCATGTTGCCGACCACCAGCGCGGTCGCCGTCCACGGTCCCAGCGGGCGCGCGCTCGCGGGACCGGCGTTCAAGCGCTCAGCGCTCCGCGCCGGCGGCGGCGCGGTAGGCCTCGCGCAGCAATTCGTGGAAATGGTGCACGGCGTTCTCGCGCAGCGGATTGAGCCGCCCGGAGAAGTAGGAACCCGAGGCCAACCCGCGCTGCACGTCCTCGCAGATGGTCAGGTCCTCGATCTGCACCTCGTCGCTGAAAACGCGGTCGGCTTCGCGCCTGGCTTCGCCTTCGTCGCTGTCGTCGGGCGAATAATAGAAATCGAACTCGACCCGGCAGCGGCCGACGCCGAGCGGCACGACCCGGTTGGTCTGCAAGCGCCCGGGCAGGATGTTGAGCATGGTGTTCGGCCACATCCAGTAGTACAGCGCGTCGCCGTTGCCGTACAGGCCGTCGCCGCTTTCCAGCGGGCTCCATTGGTAGGAATACCAGCGCGCGGTTTCGGTGATGTAGCTGCGGTAATCGAGCAGGCGGTTGAGGCCGGGATGGATGTGGGGGACGTGGTAGCCCTCCAGGTAATTGTCGACGTAGACCTTCCAGTTGCACGCCACCTCGTAGCCGACCCGGCGGTGATGGCGGTAACCGGCGAGCCCGCGCGCGTCGCCGATGCGTGCGGCGATGCCGGCGACGAAGTCGTCGAAGTCCATCGCCGCGTCGCTGGCGGCGAACACCAGGCCTTGCCAGACCCGCACCCGCAATTGCGGCAGGCGCACCGACGCCGGCTCGAAATCCGGTGCGGTCTGCATCTCCGGCGCCGAGCGCAGCACGCCGTCGAGGCCGTAGGTCCAGCCGTGGTAGCGGCAGCGCAAAGAGCGCGCGGCGAGGCCGTCGCAGTTGGCGATCGGCCCGGCGCGGTGGCGGCAGACGTTGTGGAAGACGCGGATGTCGCCGCTGCCGCTCTCGCCGCCTTCGGCATCGGCCCCGCGCACCGCGATCACCGGCAGCCCGGCGAAATCGGCGACGACGTGGTCGCCGGCGCCGCGCAACTGGCAGACGTGGGCGATCAGCTGCCAGCCGCGGTCGAAGATCGCCGCGCGGTCGAGCGCGGCCATCGCCGGTTCGGCGTAGTAGTGCGCCGGCAGCGCGGTGGCGGTGGCCAGCGCCTGCGGCGCGAGCTCGGAATCGGCGGACGGGGGCGACGTGGCGGCGGGCTCGGTCATGGCCGCAGTATCGCGCCGGCGCGGCCGGCGGCGCAAAACCGCGGCCGCGCGGCCCGGACTGGCCGCCGCTCCGGCGAGGGTGGCTATACTGGCCCTCTCCACAAGTCTGCAAGGGATTGTCATGACCCAACCCGCCATCCCCGACGTCGCCCTGGTCGACAACACCGAACAGCGCACCCCGCTGGTGCTGGTGCTGGACTGCTCCGGCAGCATGACCGGCGCGCCGATGGACCAGTTGAACGAAGGCCTGAAGCTGCTCGAAGAAGAGCTCAAGGGCGACGTGATCGCGGCCAAGCGCGTGCGCGTGCTGGTGGTGCGCTACGGCGGTTTCGATCAGGCCGAGCTGGCCGGCGACTGGTGCGATGCGATGGATTTCGAGGCGCCGGTGCTGGAAGCGGCGGGCACCACCCCGACCGGCCGCGCGATCGATCTGGCCCTGGCCGAGGTCGAGAACGAGAAGCAGCGCTTCAAGGCCGCCGGCATCGCCTACACCCGGCCGTGGCTGTTCCTGATGTCCGACGGCGCGCCGACCGACGCCTGGGAGGCCTCGGCGCAGCGCGCGCGCGACGCCGAAACCGCCAACAAGGTGGCGATCTTCCCGATCGCGGTCGGGCAGGGCGACGAACGCATCATGAGCCAGTTCAGCAGCAAGGGCGCCGGCGGGGTCAAGCGCCTGCAGGGCCTGCAGTTCCGCGAACTGTTCCTGTGGCTCAGCGCGAGCATGCAGGTGGTCTCGCAGTCGCGTCCGGGCGGCGCCGCGCAACTGCCGTCGACCGACACCTGGTCGTCGGTTCCGACCTGAGCGGGGCGCGCATGGGCTGGCGGATCTATGCCGCATCGGCGGTGGGCAGCTCGCATCTGGACAAAGGCATTCCGTGCCAGGACGCCTGCGCGTTCCATGTCAGCGGCGACGTGTTGACCGCGGTGGTCTGCGACGGCGCGGGTTCGGCCGCGCACAGCGACATCGGCGCGCGGCTGATCGCCGACGCGCTGGCGCGCGCGCTCGGCGAACGCCTCGGCGCCGAACCGGAACTGCTCGAAGCCTCGCGCGAGGCGTTCTTCGAAGCCGCCGCCGACGCCGCGGCGCAGGCGCGCGCGAGCGTGATCGAACGCGCGCGCGCCGACGGCCGCGCGCTCGGCGACTACGCCGCGACCGTGGTCGCGTATGCCGGCGACGCGCGGCGCGGCTGGTTCCTGCACATCGGCGACGGCATCGGCGTGGCCGAGGCCGGCGAGGGCGGCGCCGGCGCGGTGGTGTCGCTGCCGGCCAACGGCGAGTACGCCAACGAAACCTATTTCCTGACCGGCGAAGGCTGGCGCGAGCAACTGCGGGTGCTGGAAGTGCCGGCGCCGACCGCGCGCCTGGCGTTGATGTCCGACGGCGCGATGCCGTTCGCGATGGCGCGCGGCAACGCCGCCTTGTACGCGCCGTTCATCGATCCGGTGTCGCGCTACCTGGCGACGGTCGACGAGGACGAGGGCAGCCGCGCTTTGCACGGCACCCTGGCCGATCCGCGCACGCACGGCATCACCTCCGACGACAAGACCCTGCTGATCGCGTTGCGGGCCTGAGAACGCCGGCGATGAGCAGCCTCACCACCGGCAGCGCCATCGTGATCGGCTCGCGCCGTTCGCGCCTGGGCCCGCTGATCAAGAGCGGCGGCGCCGGCAGCGTGTACCTGCTCGCCGACGATCCGCACAGCGTAGCCAAGATCTACCACGCGCGGGTCGATCCGCCGAGCTACACCGACCGCATCGAGGCGATGCTGCAACTGCGGCCGAAGCTGCCCGACCAGTACGAGGCCGGCAAGCGCTACGTGCAGATCGCCTGGCCGGATTCGACCGTGCGCGACGCGCACGGCCGCTTCGTCGGCTTCAGCATGCCGGCGCTGGACGTGCAGTCGACCAACGAGGTCGAACAGATCCTGCAGGAGCGGCAGGCGCGCGCGGCGTCGTTGCCGGTCGGGCTCGGCCACAAGGTCACCCTGGCCGCGAACCTGGCTTCGGTGCTGGCGGCGCTGCACGCGCAGCATCATTACGTGGTCGATCTCAAGCCGGTCAACCTGCGCTTCTACCGCGCTTCGCTGTACATCGCGCTGCTCGATTGCGACGGCTTCAGCATCCAGGGCCGCGGGCGCCGCTTCCACGCGCCGCAGTTCACCCCCGACTATCTGGCGCCGGAATACCAGATCCGCGCGCTCGACGAAGCCGGCGAGGAAACCCAGGACCGCTTCGCGCTGGCGGTGGTGATCTTCCAGTTGCTGAACTTCGGCATCCATCCCTACAGCGGCCGGCCCGCGTACGACCGGGTGCCGACCGACGTGCCCGGGCGCATCCGCGAGCGCTGCTACGCCTATTCGCAGCGCGGCAATCCGGTGATGGCGCCGAATCCGGTCAGCGGCCACGCGCTGATGCCGCGCGGCCTGCGCGATCTGTTCGACCGCGCGTTCGGCGACGAGCCGGCGCAGCGGCCGAGTTCGGCCGAGTGGAGCGAGACGCTGCGCGCGTACGCGCAACCCTCGCGCGGCTTGATCGTGATCTGCGCGAAGAACCGCGAGCACCAGCACTACGCCAACGAACCCTGCGCGGCCTGCGTGCGCCACGACCTGCTCAACGCCACCGCGCGCAAGGCCGCGGCGCGTCCGCCGCCGGCCGCGCGCGCCGCTGCGGCGCGCGCGCAACCGCAACCGCAGACCCGCGGCTGGTGGCGCACCGCGCGCGGCGCCGCGCCGCCGCCGGCGCCGACCGCGCCGCCGCGGCTGCGGGTCGCGCGGCCGCAACCGCCGCAATGGAATCCGTACTACGCGCCGCCGCAAGCGCCGGCGGCCGCGGCGACGCCGCGCAACGGCTGGCGCGCGCGCCTGCCCGGACGCCTGCGCGCAGTGGCCGCGCTGGCCGCGCCGGTCGCGTTCGGCTGGCTGATGCAGCACGCGCAGGGCTATTACGACAGCCTGCGCGCGGCCGCGGCGACGCCGCTGGACCGCTGGACCAATTCGATCCTGCTGACCTTCCTCGGCATGGCCTTCGCCGTGGTCTGCTACGTGTTCCTGGTCGCGATCCCGCGCAGGCTGGCGCGCTCATGAGCTGGCGGCCGCCGCACCACTATCGCTGGAACATGCGCGTGCCCACGCGCTTCACCGCGATCAAGCTGCTGGTGCTGGCGTTCTTCACCATCCTGGTGCTGGCGCCGCTGACCGCGTGGCTGTTCTCGCTGCCGATGTGGGCGATGGACGTGCTCGGCTATCTGCTCGGCTCGGCCCAGCGCGAACCCGGCGCGCGCTGGTTCGGCGCCGGCATGGTCGCCGCCGGCCTGCCGTGCCTGGCGGCGGCGGGCTGGCGCGCGTGGCGCGAACGCGACCTGGATGCCGGCGTGATGGCCGGGCTCGCGACGGTGGCGTGGCTGGTGATCGCGGTGGCGCAGTTGCGTTGAGGCGGTGCTGCGGTCCGATCGCGCGCCCTGCGCGCCGCGGCGGCGGTACGGCCTGATCGAATCCCGCGTCGCCGCGCCATCGTCGAAACGCAAGCTCCGACCGGTGCGCGCCCGCCCCCTGACAGGCGCGCACCGGCCGGATTGCCGCGGCCGGCTCCTGCAAGCCGGTCGCCCATCGGCCCTGGCGGCGGATCGCCGTCGCTGGGGCGATCTTGCCGAGGATGCTTTGCCCGTCTGCGCTGGGGACGCCGACGGAGCGGGCCGATGCTTGCTGCTGCCGCGGCGCGCGCGCCGGCGGCGTTGTCGCTCGCGCCGGCTCAGCCGCCGGCGTTGGGCAGTTCCGCCACGGTCGCGCCGAGAATCAGCGGGCTGCGCGAGGTGCTGGCGCCGGTGAAGGTCTGGCTGGCCGCGTCGGCGTGCCAGCCCGCGGCGGCGCTGCCGCCTTCGGCTTCGAACACGAACGGGCCGATGCGCAGCGCGGTCGCGGCCTTGAACGGGTCGACGAAGCGGCGGAAGGTCGAGGTGCTGGTGCGGATCGCGAACGAAGGCCGGTAGCCCACGCACAGCCCGCTCTTGACCAGGCCGAAGAAGCCGCGTTCGCCGAACACCGGCTGGCCGCGGGTTTCCACGGTGTCGCCGCCGAACGCGCTGTAGCCGGGCATGAACGGTCCGTCGATCATCGAACGCGCGAACTCGCCGTCGAACCATTCGCCCGGACGGATCGCGATGGTGTCCACCGCCTGGAAGTCCAGCGACAGCTCCAGCTTGTTGTCGAATTCGAATTCGTCGATGCGCTCCCAGCGGCCGTTGATGCGCGCCTGCCAGAACAGCTGGCGGATGCGGCCGCGGCGGCCGGCCCAGGTGTGGGCGAAATCGTAAGGCGCCTCGCGGTTGCTGAAACCCAGGGTGACGCCGGCCGGCCCGCGCCCGGCCTCGACCTGCGCGACCCATTCGTCGCTGCTCTGCGCCAGGCGCCAGTCCGGCACCTTGGGCATGCGGATCAGGTTGAGGTCGGAGAAGCGCACGTGGAAGCGCTCGTCGCCGCAGCGGCGCTGGGCCTGGCCGAGTTCCGGCGACTGGCACTGCGCGACCAGCGCGGCGTAATGCGCCTGGGCGCGGTTCATCGCCGACTGCGCGGCGACGATGCGCGCCTGATGGCTGTGGCCGCGCGCGCCGCCGAGCCATTGGGTGAAGCTGGGCTGGTTGTCCTCGACCTGGGCGGCATAGGCCGAGGCGGCCGAGGTGGTGGCCAGGGTGTACTGGTTGGTCGCGGTGGTCAGCGCGTCGTCGGCGTCGTTGAGGTGCTGGCGCAGGCTGCGGTAGTCGGTCTGGGCCAGCGCGGTGTTGAGGAACTGCTGGTAGGCCTGGTGCACGGTGTCGCCGCTGGAGACGTAGGCGCCGATCGCGCTCCACTGCGGCGCGGTCGCGCAGAAGTCGTACTGGGCGGCGTGGACGAAGCCTTGCTGCGGGCACGGCCAGTCCCACGGCGCGCTCGGGTAGGTCAGCTGGAAGTCGTCCGGCGACAGCCCGATCGAATCGACCAGGGCGCGGTACAGCAGCCCCCACGGCTTGTCGTCGAAGTCGGCGTTGGCGGCGAGGCCGGCGTCGAGCCGCGCCAGTTCCAGCAGGCGCCGGTCCTGGGCGCCGTGGCGGAACTGCGACAAGGGCCCGACCTCTTCGTCCGGCGACTCCAGCGTCGGCGCCGATGCTTCGCCGACATGGGAATAGGGGGGCTCGTATGCGGACATGCTGCGCTCCTGCCTCGCCGCGGGGCGGCGTGCGCGCCGGTGGCCGCGCGCCCGGCGGCGCGTCGGCGGCGGAACGCGGCGTGCGGCGATCCGTTGCCGCGCAGGCTGCGCGCGGCGCCCGCCGGCGCGCCTTACGGCAACCTTACGGAGCGAAAACCGCAACCGATTCAATGATTTGTGATGCCGGTGCGCGACCGCGGCGGCATCCGCTCACGCTGGCATGGCCGGTCTGCGGCGCGACCGGCGCAGGCGCAGACCCCCGCTCACCCTCGCTCGCGGCGCGCTCACCGCGGCTCTACCGGCCCTCACCGGCGCCGGCCGCGGCCGGCGCGACCGTAAGGTTGCCGGAAGGCGCGGCCGCGGCGACGCGGCCAAGGTGGCGGTGCGGCACTGGCCGCAGCTTTGCGCGCACCGCCCTCGGGCGGGCCGCGCGGGCCCACCTTCTTCGGAGAGAGAGAACCCATGAACGCCAACTTTGTGAAGTGGTCGCTGGCCGCCGTGTTGATGGCCGCCGCCGCGCCGGCCCTGGCCGGCGACCCGCCGGCGTGCAAGAGCCCGCCGCCGGAGGCGCTGGTGCGCGACTTCAACCTGTGCGTGCACGCCGCCGACCCGACCAAGGCCTGCCTCAAGTACCGCCTCAACGCGCGCGTCTACGACAACGCCCAGGGCCTGTTGCCGCCGCTCGGCGGGATCGGCGCGCAGTACTGGCGCGCCTCGCCGGCGCTGCTGGGCTCGCCGCAGGGCCTGGTCTACAACGTCGCCGTCGGCGCCAAGGGCAAGCCGGTCGCCAAGCGCTACTTCACCGACGACAGCTTCAAGAGCTTCTGCCAGGTCGCGGGCAAGTAAGCGCGCGCGGACGGCGGCGCGCCGCGCCGCCGTTCTTTCGCAGTAGGGACGAAGCAGCGGATCGCGTTCGGGCGACCGGCCCGGCGCCGCTACGAGCGTTCCCGATCCGGCTCCATAACCAGGAGTATCGCCATGAACCTCGCAATCCGCGCCGCGTCGGCGCTGAGCCTTTGCCTTGTCGCCGCCGCGTCCGCGGCCGCGCCGCCCGCGTGCGGCAGCCTGCCGCCGGACATCCGCGACGCCAAGCGCGATATGTCGGTCTGCATCACGATGGCCAATCCCCTGGCCGATTGCGGCCGCCTTGGCCTGGACGTGCAGATCTTCTCCAACAACGAAGGCCGGCTGCCCAAGGCCGGTCGCGGGCAGGTGTACTGGGAAGGCAAGATCCGCGCGGCGACCGGCGCGGCCGGCCAGCGCCGGCTGGTATACCTGGTCACCGACGGAACCAAGAAGGTGATCGAGGCGAAGTACTACTCGCCGGATCACTACGTCACGTTCTGCTCGACGCCTTGAGCGCGGCGGCGCGCGCGGCGACGGCGGAGCGTTCGCGACCGCCCCGCCGCCGAGCGGCGAAGGCCGCGGACGGCGCGAACGCCGCCCGCGGCTGCGGGGCTCAGCCCTTCTTCGACTTCTTGGCCTTGTCGCCCTTGATCGTGCCCGGCACGATCTGCGGATCGTTGCCGACCTGCGGGTCGCACGAGATCACCTGCACGTCGTTGTAGTTGCTGAACTTGTCGCGCACCAGCACGGTGAAGAAGATCAGCGTCGATTCGGTGTTGCGGTTGAACAGGTACACGCGGCGGCGGTAGACGTCCTTCTTCTCCGGCGGGTCGAACACCGGCGGGCCGATCTGGTCCTTGGCGTCGGAGGTCAGCACGTTGATGATCTCGAAGCGCTCCGGCACCTGCAGTTCGAACACGTACTCGATCCACAGCCCGCCGGGCTGCTGGAAGGTCACCACGTCCGGGGCGAAGCTGTAGAAGTAATGGCCCTTGCCGGCGTTGCCGCCGAAGCCGACGTGGGCGACGGTCAGCTCGATCGGATGCACGGGGTACTTGCCGTCCCACGGCGTGGGGCGCTTGCCCTTCTTGTCGGCAGCGGTCGCGGGCTTGGCGGATTCTTTCTTGGGCATGAGGGATTCCTGTCGGTCAGGGCTGGGGAGCGGCTTCGTAAAGGGCTACGAAACCGGGATGGCGGTAGCCGGCGCGTTGCAGCCAGGCGATCTGGCGCGCGGCCCGGGCGCGCGCGCCGAGCCGCACCTGCGCGCGGCTCCAGGCGTCGAGCACGACCCGGTCGCGGGTATCGGCGGCGACCTGCGACAGCAGCGCGTCGACGCGGACGAAGTCGACCCGCGCGCGCGCCGCATCGCCGGCGGCGGCGTAGCGTTCGCCGCGCCAGACCAAAGCGCGGGCGAAGCTGGAACGGTTCGGCAGGTCGGCCGGCGCGCCTTCGTGCAGTTGCTGCAGGTCGGCGATCGCGGCGTCGGCGTCTTCGACCGCGGTCAGCGGATCGGCCTGGACGATGCGCAGGCGCACCGTCGCATCGAGCAAGCGCCATTCCGGCGGACGGTCCTTGGCCTGCATGATCGGCGCCAGCGTGCGCTGCGCCGCGCGCAGGCGTTCGAGCGCGCGCTCGCGCGCGCCGGCCATCGCCGCGACCCAGCCGGCCTGGGCGTAGGCGTGGCCGAGATTGCGCTGCCAGGTCTGGTTGTCGGGCTGCTGCTCGGACAGGTTCTTGAGCATGCGCACCGACTCGGCGCTGTCCTGTTCGGCCCGGTCCAGGTCGCCGCGGTCCAGCGCCAGGATCGAACTGCGCAGCAGCGAGGTCGCCAGCTTGCGCCGCCACTCGTCGGCGTTGGGTTCGCTGTCGACCAGCTGGCGCAGCATCTGGGTCTGCGCCGCATAGCCCTGCGCGGCCTCGGCCAGCAGCCCGCGCGCGTCCTGCGCGCTGCTGAGCCACGACAGGCTGTCGACCAGGTCGTAGCGCAGGGTGCTGTCGTCGGGCTTGTCGGCCAGCAGCTGGCGCTTGATCGTCACCGAGCGCGCGAACAGCTCGCCGGCTTCGTCCAGGCGCTGGTTGCTGTAGGCCAAGGTGCCGAGGTTGTTCAGCGCGTACGACAGTTCCAGGCGCCAGCGCGGATCGTTCGGCGCGCGCTGGACCAATCGCTCCGACGCATGCAGATAGGCCTGCCAGTGGCTGCGGGTGGCGTCGAACTTCTTCTGCTTGTAGTCGTGGTAACCGAGCCAGTAAGCGGTCGTGCCCGATTCGGCCAGCGCGTCCAGCGACTGCGGCTCGCCCTTGAGCGCTTGCGCCGCGGCGGCCTGGGCGCGCTCGAACGCGGCGCGGGCCTGATCGAACTTGCCCTGGTCGAGCAGCACTTCGCCGACCGTGCGCAGCGCGCGCGCGTGGCTGACCAGTTCGCGCGGCTGCATGTCGGCCTCGGGCATGCGCTCCAGGTACGACAGCGACTGGATGCCGATGCTGTTGAGCAGCTTGAGGTTGCCGAGCGGACGCAGCTGTTCGGCCAGATCGCCGAGCATGTAGGTGACCAGGCGCTGGGCCTGGTCGCGGCGCTGCTCGGCTTCGCGCCGCGCCTGCCAGGCCTGCAGGCCCAGGCCGGTGGCGACCAGGGCCAGCACGCACAGCGCGCCGATCGCGCCGGCGCGCAGCCATTGCTTGCGCCGCTGCTGGCGCTCGCAGGCGCTCAGGAACTGGCGGTCGTCGGCGTCGAGCTGGTCGGGCAGGCGGCGTGCGGCTTCGCGCGCTTCGGCCAGCGGCCGGCCGGGATTGAGCAGGTGATCGTTGCGCCGGCCTTCGGCGGCCCAGCGCCGCGCCGCGCGCTGCAAGCGCTCGCGCGCCTGCAACAGCTGGCGGTTCTCGCGCGTCCACTCGCGCGCGCGCGGCCACTGCCGCAGCAGGGCTTCGTGGGCGACGCCGAAGCCGGGTTCGCCGCCGCTGAGTTCGCCGACGAACAGGCGCGCGCGCACGAAGGCTTCGGCCAGTTCGCGCGCGGCCGCGTCGTCCAGGCTCGACCACGGCACCCGCCGGCCGGTGACCGCATCGCTGTCGGGGCGGATCACGATCAGCGCCGCCAGCACTTTTTCCAGACTCGCCTGCGCGGCCGCCGGCAACTCGGCGAACACCTGTTCGGCGCGGTGCGCCAGCGCGCCTTCCAGGCCGCCGAGTTCGCGATAGGTCGCCAGCCGCAGCAGGCCGCCGTCGCCCTGGTGGTCGTACAGCGCCTGCAAGGTGTGTTGCAGCAGCGGCAGCGAATCGGGATGTTCGGCGGCGGCGTCGCGCAACAGGTCGTCCAGGCGCAGCGAGCTGTCGGGGTCTTCCTCGAAGCTCAGCCCGGCCAGCGCGGCCGGGGCGCGGATGATCTGGCCGATCTCGCCGATGCGCGGGGTCAGCAGGTCGATGTGGCCGTCGCCGGCCTTGAGTTCGGCCAGGCCCGGGACTTTCTCGACCAGCGCCGGATAGAAATCGCTGCGGGCGATCGCGATCGCCGCGACCCGCGCGCTCGCGCACAGCGCGTCGAGCGCGGCGCCGAAGTCGCGGCGGTCGGCGTCGGTGATGCCCGGCGCGGCGACCGCGGCTTCGGCATGGTCGACCACCAGCAACAGGTGCGCGCGTTCGGCCAGCGCCGCGGTGCGGCGGGCGAAGGCGTCGTCGATGCGCGCGCGCACCGCGTCGGGCGCGCTGCGCAGTTGCTGTTCCAGCCACTGCGCTTCGCCGTCGAGGAACACCGCGCGGCCGTCCAGCGACCATGCGCACAAGGCCTGCGCCAGCCGCGCCAGCAGGTCGCCGCCGCGGCAGGCGCCGAGGTCGAAGTAGGCGCTGGCGAGCGCGTGCAGGCCGTCGAAGCCGCCGTCCTGATGCAGCAGCGGCAGCACCCCGGCGCGCAGCAGCGAGGTTTTGCCGCAGCCGCTGGCGCCGGCGACCAGGACGAAGCGGCGCTGGTTGTCGATCTGCTCGCGCAGCGTCGCCAACAGTTCGGCGGTGGCGCGGCTGCGGCCGAAGAACACGCCGGCGTGGTCCTGGTCGAACGAGCGCAGGCCGACGTACGGGCTGCCCTGGGTCCACGCCGCCGCGCGCGGCAGGCCGCTGCGGTAGTCGTCGGGGAAGCTGACCCGCGCTACCAGGCGGTAGCCGCGCTTGCGGATGGTCTCGATGAATTCCGGTTCGCGGCTGCTGTCGCCGAGGCGCCGGCGCAGCTGGGCGATGGTCTTGTGCACCGGGTTGTCGCCGTAGAACGTGCCGCGCCAGATCTCGATCAGCAACTGTTCGGCGCTGACCACCTCGCCGGCGCGTTCGGCCAGCGCGATCAGCACTTCCATCATGCGCGGTTCCAGCGCCGTGGCCTGGCCGTCGCGCACGATCGCCAGACGGTCGGGCTGCACCAGCAGCGCGCCGATGCGGAACTGCGACACGCTGGCCAGGTTCTTGATCCGATCGATGCGTTGGGGCATCGCAGCGTCCGCTCGCTTCCGTTGCTTCAGTCGTCGGGGCCGGTGGTCGCATGACGCCTCATGCGCGCCCCGCATCCGCGGACGCGGACCGGAGTCGGCGCAGCGGGCGAGAGGCCGCCTTGGACGTCGCGCCCCTTCGCGGCGTCGGGCGGGGTTGTTGCTGTGCGCAAATTAACAAACTCCGGTGGCCTGCGTCTGTATCGAAACTGCACGCAAGCCGCGCCGCGCAGTATGGGCAAAGCCTTCGTCGGGCTTGTCCGCTCGCGGTCGCGTTTTGCGTAACGCGCGCGCGTGAGCGACGGACGGTCGCCGCGGCGACGCGGCGGGCGGCGCGAACCTGCGCAGCGCGCGGCGTGCGCAGACGGGCGGCGGCGGTGGCGCGCGGTTCGTCGCGGCGGGCAAAAAAAAGCCGGCCGGGGGCCACCCCCCGCGGCCGGCACAGGCTTGCGGCCGAGGGGGATCAGCCGCAGCAATAGCAAACGTCGGGACGGCCCGGACCGCCGGGGCCGAGGTCGCCGCCGAAGCCGGGACATTCGGCGCGGCAGGCGATGTTGTCGCAGTAATCCGACGGCGGCGCCGCGGCGCCGTTGCCGGCGATCACCTGGGCGGCGCCGAACCCCATCGACGCGCAGAACAGCAGCGCCGCGAGGGCGACCCGGACACCACGCTTGCGTTCGGTCATGGCTGTACTCCTTTACCAGTGCCGCGATCGTCGCGCGGCGGCGATGCCGGGCGTCGCGCCGCGGCGGTAAGCGCGGCCGCCGTATTGCGGCGCGCGCCGTGCGCACAGACGTCGCGATGCGCAGCCGCGCCGTGCCGCGCGCGCCGCCGCCGCGCCGCCGGGCTTGCGGCTAACGCGCCGCGAGCGCCGTCGATGGGGTGGCCTGCCGCGGCGCGGGCGCTTCGGGCGCCGTCGCCGCGCGCAACAGTTCGTGCAGCGGGGTCTTGCCGTTGAGCGCGCCGACGCGCTGATAGCGCACCCGGCCGTCGTCGCCGATGACCAGCAGCGACGGCACCCGGCGCGCGCGGAACAGCGCCTGGGTGCGGCGGTCGTCGTCGACGGCGATCAACGGGAACGTCAGCGCATGCTCGCGCGCATAGGCGGCGGTCTGCGCCGGCGTGGCGAAGGCTACGCCGATCAGTTCGACATCGGCATGCTTGCGCAGCTCGCGCTCGGCCAACTGCAGTTGCGGCAGCGACGCGCGGCAATGCGGGCAGGAGGTATTGAAGAAGAACAGCACTTGCCGCCGCCGTTGCGGCTGGCCGAGCGACAGAGCGCGTCCGTCGAGCGCGGTCGCCGCCACCTGCGGCACGAACATGCCGACATACGGACGGTCGACGCGTTCGGCCAGCCAGCGCTGGTCCGCGCGCGAGCGCATCAGCTGCCAACCCAGCGCTACGACCAACGCGCAGGCCAACGCGAGCGCCGCCCACAACAGATAGGACGGACGCGGATTTCGGGTGAAGGTACTGTCGGGTGGCGACGACATGCCTGCGACCCTAGCAGCGCGCGCAGACGGCGAACTTGACGCGCCTCACAGGGCGGAAGCGGCAGGGTTGGGGCGGCTTGCGGGGCGCTGGGCCGGGAGGTTGCGCCTGGCTTCGCGCTTGCGGCGCGGTTGCGGTTTCGTGGTCGCGACTCGCGTCGCTCCTACAAAGGCTGCGTTGCGGCCTCTCCGACTGTAGGAGCGACGCGAGTCGCGACCGCGACAACTCAACTACGGCGCAACCCGAATCGCGCGACGCCTCACCCCGCGCACTCGCCGACCCGCAACGCCGGCGCCGGCTTCTGCTTCAACGCCTGCGCGACCGCCACGCCGAGCAGGGTCAGCCCGCCGCCGATCCAGTGGTACAGCTGCAACGGCTCGCCCAACAGCAGCACCGCCAGCATCGCGGTGAACACCGGGGTGAGGTTCATCAGCACCGCGGTCTTGTCGGTGCCGAGCTTCAGCAGCCCGTGCATCCAGAACCACGGCGCCAGGGTCGAGGCGAGAATGCCGGCGTACAGCACCAGCGGCAGGTTGTGCGCGGTCAGCGCCACCGACGGCGCCAGCAGGAAACCCGGCAGCAACAGCACCGTGCCGCACAGGATCTGCAGGTACAGCGATTCGCCGTTCGGGATCGGCAGCGCCCAGCGCTTGACCAGCACGCCGTACAGCGCATACGAGAACGCCGCCAACAGCATCATCAGTTCGCCGCGGCCGAGGCCGTTTTGCGCCAGCAGCGCCGGGTGGCCGCCGCTGAGCAGCCAGGTCAGGCCGACGAAGGACACCAGCGCGCCGATCAGCATGCCCGGCGAGGGCCGGGTCTTGAGCAGGACCATGCCGATGACCATCGTCATCGGCGGGATCGCCGCGACCACCAGGCCCATCGTCATCGCGCTGACGCTGTGCGCGGCGAAGTAGGCCAGCGACTGGTACATCACCATGCCCAGCGCGGCCAGCACCACCAGCTTGCGCCAGTGCGGCCGCACCTGCGCGCGCAGCTTCCACACCCGCGGCAGCAGGAACGGGGTCAGCGCCAGCAGCGCGACCAGCCAGCGGTAGAACGAGATCGCCGCCGGCTCGATCGCGCCGGCCGAGAGCTTGCTGACGATCGTGTTTCCGGCCCAGATCAGGGTGGCCAGGATCGGCAGTAACAGGTGCATCGCAAGAATCCTTCGTACAACCGGTACAACGTGGGGGCAGGCTATTTTAGAATGTCGGGTAGTCGGCAAATGCCGATAACCCGACACGCCGTAGCGAGGCCCGGACAAATGCGCCGCAGCCGCCAGTTCCATTACCCCTACCGTTCATTGCCGGGCCCGCTGCTGCTGCGCTACGAGGCGCTGGCGGTCGACACCGAGAGCGCGCTGCACCGGCATCCCTGGGGCCAGCTGGCGTTCGTCGAATCCGGCAGCATGGCGTTCGTGGTCGAGGGCCAGCCGCTGTTCGCGCCGCCGGGCTACGCGGCCTGGATCCCGGCCGGCATGGACCACACCTCGCACAACCGCCGCGAGGTCAAATGCCGGTTGATCAACATCGCCGAGCGCTACACCCCGGCGCTGGCGAAGTCGCCCGGCATCGTCCGCCTGCATCCCTTGTTCCTGGCCGGGGTCGAGGACTTGTTCGACCGCGGCGTCGAGATTCCCGAGACGCCGTCCGACCGCCGTCTGGCGCGGGTGCTGATCGACAAGCTGCTGGCCACGCCGATGCTGCCGAGCTTCGTACCGCACAGCGACGACCGTCTGCTCGGGCCGATCCTCGACGCCCTGCAGCACGCGCCGGGCGACAACACCACGCTGGAGCAATGGGCGCAGCGCGTGCACACCACCGAACGCACGCTGAGCCGGCGCTGCCGCGACGAATTGGGCATGTCGTTCAGCCAGTGGCGGCAGCGCCTGCGTTTCCAGCAGTCGGTGCCGTTGCTGGAACAGGGGCGCAGCGTGCAGCAGGTGGCGGCGCAGATGGGCTATGCCAGCGCGTCGGCGTTCATCGCGATGTTTCAGCAGTTCAGCGGGACGACGCCGCAGAAGTTTCGGGTGGCGAAGAAGGGGTAGGGCGGTTTCGTCGTCAGCGCGGTGTCGCGGTCGCGGCTCGCGCCGCTCCTACAGGGAGCCCATGTAGGAGCGGCGCGAGCCGCGACCCGACAATCCAACCACGACGAACCCCGGCTTCAGGGCTTCGCAACCGCCTTGTCGGCCTCGACCCGCTGCTCCGCCACTTCCTTCGCCACCCCCGCCAACATCGCATCCAGCGCCGCGCGATCGTGCACCCGGCCGCGCAGCACGAAGGTATCGATGCGCCGCGTCGCCGCGATATCGCGCAGTGGGTCGGCGTCGAGCAGCACGATGTCGGCCGCCTTGCCGGCCTCCAGCGATCCGTGCTCCTTGTCGTGGCCAAGGAAGCGCGCGCCGTTGATCGTCGCCGCGCGCAGCGTCTGCGCCGGGGTCAAACCGCTCTCGACGAAGCGCTGCATCTCGTCGTGCAGTCCCACGCCGGGGTAGTTGAAGGAATTGAGGAAGCCCGCGTCGGTGCCGGCGAGGATATTGACCCCGGCCTGCTGCAACAGCGGCAGGATCGCGGCGTTGCGCTGGTAGCGCTCGTGCCGGCGCACGATCGCCGCAGCGTCGTCCTTGGCCGCGCGCTCCACCCGCCACGCGTAGGTGGCTTGCAGGCCCGGGCCGATGTAGCGCAGGTACGGATCGTTCTTGTGGTCGTCGCGGTCCAGATACGTGGTGACGAAACTGCCGTTGAGCGTCGGCGTCACCGCGGTGCCGCGCTCGGCCAGGCGGCGATACGCGGCCAACGCGGTCTTGCGCTCGAACGTGGCCTGGATGCGGTTCCAGCCCTCGCGGCTGTCGATCTCGCCGCGGCGGACCATCGCGCTGATTGCGGCCTCCTGCGACGAGCCGGCCTTGTACGCGTATTCGATATGCTCGATCGAGCTCAAGCCGGCCGCGCTGACCTCGTCGATCGGCAGCACGAACGGCACGTGCGCCGACACCTTGAACCCGCGCGCGCGTGCCTGTTTGAGCGCGTCGAGGAACAGTTCTGGCGACAAGGTGTTGTCGGTGATCTTGACGAAGTCGACCTTCCAGCCCTGCAACTGGTCCAGCGCCTGGGAAATCTCCGCGCTGCTGCCGACTTCGATGTCGCCCGGCCAGATCGACTTGTAGCCTTCGAGCTTCGGGCCGGAAGTGAAGATCGTCGGCCCGTCCAGGCGCCCGGCGGCGACCGCGTCGCGCCACTCGAACACGCTCGGGCTGAGGTCGCCGGCGGCGTCGCGCACCGCGGCGATGCCGTGGGCGACGTACAGCGGCAGCAGGTTCTTGTTCTCCTCGATGAGCTTGTCGCCGCCGCCGAAGTGCACGTGCATGTCCCACAGGCCCGGGATCGCGTACTTGCCGGCCGCGTCGATGCTGCGCTGCGCGGCGTAGCGCGCGGCGCGCGCGTCGGGCTCGATCGCGACGATGCGGTCGCCGCGCACCGCGATCAGGCGGTCGGCGCGCAGCTGGCCGGCGATCACGTCGACGACGTTGGCGTGGCGGATCAGCAGATCGACCGGTTCGGCCGCGCGTCCGGCGGCGTGGGCGCCGGCGCTCGCGCAGGCGAGGGCGAGAGCGGCGAGGCGGAGGCGGTGGAATCGGGTCATGCGGGCGGTCTCGTCGGCAGCGGCGGGATCTCGCCGGTCAGGTCCGGATCATCGGCCGGGCTCCGGCATCGCGCCAGTACCGGGTCGGGCGGGGGAGATGGATTGGATCAGGTGTTTCGCAGAGCAGGAGCGGGGTTGGGGAACTGAAGTTTCGTTTCGGGCGGAGCGACGCGTTGCGGCTTGCGATTGCGCGAGCGGACGCTCGCTGCGGTCAAAAAAAAACGGGCCGGCATAAGCCGGCCCGTCGCTATCGCTTGAAACCCGCCGCTCAGCCCTTGGCGGGCTTGGCCGGCGCTTCCGCCTTCGCCGCCGGCTTGGCCGCCGGCGCGGCCGGCGCCGCAGCGCCCGCCGCCGAGGCCTGCCAGCCGCAGCTCTTGCCTTCGTTCTGCTGCTTGAGCCAGGTCTGCAACGGCGCGAAGTATTCCAGCACCGCCGAGGCGTCCATCTTCTCGCCGCCGGTCAGTTCCTTCATCGTCTGCTGCCACGGCTGGCTCGCGCCCTTGCTCAGCATCGCCTCGAACTTGGCGCCGGCGGCCTTGTTGCCGTAGAAGCTGCACTCGTACAGCGGGCCCTTGTAGCCGGCCGCGTCGCACAGCGACTTGTAGAACTGGAACTGCAGGATGTGCGAAAGGAAATAACGCGTGTACGGCGTATTGCCCGGCACGTGGTACTTGGCGCCGGCGTCGAAGAATTCCTCGCCGCGCGCTTCCACCGGCGCCACGCCCTGGTAGCGGGCCTTGAGATCCCACCACGCCTTGTTGTACTGGTCGGGCTTGATCGAGCCGTCGAACACGCCCCAGCGCCAGCGGTCGATCATCAGGCCGAACGGCAGGAACGAGACCTTGGCCAGGGCCATGCGCATCTGCGCGTTGATCAGCGCTTCCTGGCTCTGCTGCGGGTTGGCGACCATGCCGATCGACGACAGGTACTTCGGCGTCATCGCCAGCACGATGGTGTCGCCGATGGCCTCGTGGAAGCCGTCGTGCGCGCCGGTCTGGAACAGCGGCGGCTGCTTGTTGTAGGCCAGGTAGTAATAGACGTGGCCGAGCTCGTGATAGATCGTGGTGAAGTCTTCTTCGTTCGGCTTGATGCACATCTTGGTGCGCACGTCGCCGCTCATGTTCATGTCCCACGCGCTGGCGTGGCAGACCACGTCGCGGTCGCGCGGCTTGATGAACTGGGTCTTGTTCCAATAGCTGTCGGGCAGCTTGGGCATGCCGAGCGAGACGTAGAAGTCCTGCGCGCGCTCGGTCATGCGCTTGGCGGTCGCGAGCGAGGCGTCGACTTCGATCTGCGCCTGGCGCGCGGCGCTTTCGCCGTCGCCGCCGGCCTTGGCCTGCTGCGCGTCGAACGCCTGCTGGTACTGGCGCGCCAGCGCGCCGTTGATGTCGAGGCTGCCGGCCTGCTGCTCGCTGTACGGCGCCAGCACGTCCCACAGGTTGCCCCAGTCCTGCTGCCACATATTGCCGAGCAGGTGCGCCGGCAGCAGGCCGCCGCCGACCTGGCCCTTGTCCATGCCGTACTTGGTTTCCAGGCGCGAACGGGTGTAGCAGTGCAGCTGTTCGTACAGCGGCTTGACCTGGCCCCACAGGCGGTCGGTCTCGGCCGACAGTTCCGCCGGGCTCATGTCGTAGCCCGAACGCCACAGCTCGCCGGTGTCGGCGTAGCCGAGGTTGCGCGCGCCTTCGTTGACCAGTTCGACGAAGCGCGTGTAGTCCTTGCGCATCGGCTTGGAAATGCCGTGCCAGCCCTTCCACGCGTCGAGCTGGGCGTTGTAGTCGCGGCTGTTGCGCAGCACGTCCTCGAGTTCGCCGAGCTGGCGGCAATCGCTGTCGCCGGGGCCGGTGCAATAGCTGCCCGAGCCGTACATGCCTTCCATGCGGGTCGCGATCTGGGTCAGCTCGGCGAGCCGCGCCGGATCCTTCGGCGCCGGCATCGCGGTGCCGATCTTTAGCAACTGGATCGAACGCGCGGTGGCCGGCGACATCGGCTGGCCTTCGAACTTGCGCGACTGCTCGATCCAGCTGTTGAGCTGGGTCAGATAGCGCTCGTTGGCCTTGGCCGAGAGCAACTGGCTGTCGTCGTTGATGTAGGTCGACGACAGCCACTGCGCGGCGGTCATCTCCGGATACATCTTCTTGTATTCGTCGTTGACCCGGGCGATGAACTGGTCCGCGGTCTCGCCGGCCGGCGCGGCGGCCGGGGCGGTGGCGCTCGGGGCGGAGGCGGGTTCCTTCTTGCAGCCGGCCAGGCCGATCACGGCCGCAGCGACGCCGAGCGCCAGTAAGGCGCGGACAGGTTTCATGTGTGCTCTCTCCAATAAAAAGTGCCGCGCCTTGCACGCGCGAACCGGAAGGCTAGAGGGCAGGCCGACACGGCGCAAGCCGCACTGCGACGCGAGCCGGAACCGGGACGTGGCGCGTGCCCGAGTGAGACGGGTTTGCGCAAATCGAGCACAGTCACGACGTTGAAAACGTTTACACAAAGCCCGCTCCAGGCGCGTTTTTGGCTGAGTCGGGCGTTTCATCCATGACAAACTGCTGACAGGTTCGCGAAAATACGTTAAGAATGTGTTTCGTGTAACCGTTTAGATTGTTAAGCATTCGGTATTCACGATGCTTCTACGCAACGCTTGAGCGCTGAACCGCGACTTCGTTCAGCCAAGGGAACGACCCGTGAAAGGCACTAGCGGGCCGCTGTCACGAAAAGGGATTTGATTTGTGACGCGAAAACGGAAAAAGTGACGTCCAAGGGCAGCCGCTCGTCGGCTGTCCGCGTCGGAGTGGGGACTTCGGCATCGGCATTGGCTGCAACCGGATGAGGCATGAAACAGACCCTGAGCTCCGCTAACGGCAAGTTGCACACGGCCACGCTGACGGCACTGCCGTTGCGCAGTCGCGATGGCAGCGCGCGCTCGTTCAGTGCCGACTTGAGCTGGACCGAGTCCGCCGAAGCGCCGGTGCGCAGCCGTCCCGCGTTCGCCCGCCGCGCCGTCCGCATCGCGCTGTTCGCCCTGCTGGCGATGGCGGCGGTCGGGGTGGTGATGATCAACGGCCCGGCCGACGCCGGCCCCAACCGCAGCGCCGCGCGCGCCTTGCCCGATCCGGTCAGCGAAGCGGAGGTCGAAGTCGACCGCGCCGTGGCGCTGCCGGAACTGGCCGCGCCGGTGCCGCAACGCAGGCACGACCGGCTCGCCGCGCACTGAGCGCGGCGGCCACGAACTCGGGGAGAGTGGCGCCTGGAAGGCGCTTCAGGGGAAGGGAAGCACTGGTGCAGTGCAAGACGGGGCCGGCGTTATGGGGATAACCCGCTCCGCAAGGTTCGAATGGCGTCGGCGCCAGGGAGGGCGTCGGTGGCCGCTCGCGGCGATGCGCCGCGGACTCCCGGCTCCAGCTCCAGCTCCCGCGGCCCGCGCTTCCGGCAACGGCTTCGCGCTTGCGCGCAGCGCTTCGCTTCTGTGCGGGGAGCGTCAGCCCCGGTGCTCTCGTGTCCGCTTGCGGCGCAGAGCGGTTGCGTTCGCGGGTTGAGCGAAAAGCTTCGGGGCTGAACTGAAGTCCATCGCGCCGAAGCGGGCGACCGCTCAGGCAGCCAGCTTGCGCGCCGGCAGTTCGATCAGGCCGCGTTCGGCCAGCCAGCGCCACGAGGTTTCGGCGTCCTGTTCGACGTAAGCCTTCGCCGAGCCCAGGCGGAACGTGTAGCCCCACGCATCCATGTCGGCGTACATGCGTTCGCGGCCGACGCCGGGCAGGACCTGCGCGAGCGCGGTCTGCAACACCAGCACCGCATCTTCTTCCTCGATCGAATCGGTCGCGTCGGTGTGCACCGCCGCGCGCCGCTGCGGCGGCAGCACGATCAGATGGCAGGCTTCGTGCAGCATGGAATGCACCGGCGTGTCGGCGCGCACGTACACGGTGCTGGCGATGATGCCGGCCTCGCTGTCGCCCCAGTAGCTGCCCGGAATCGCCTCGCCGTCGGGCACGCGGACCAGGCTCAGCCCGTAGCGGGCGAGCAGGGCGGAGGCGTCGTCGAAGGCGATGTCGGCGAGGGTCAGCATGGTCGGAGCGTTTTGCTTTTTTGTAGGAGCGGCGCGAGCCGCGACCGCGAGACCGCGCATACGACGCAACCGGCTACCCTGCGGTCGCGGCTCGCGCCGCTCCTACAGGTAGGTCGCGTAGAGGACGCCGCGGCCGGGAGGTCGGCCGCGTCAGCGCCTCAAGCCTGCGCCGGCGTCGAGCCGGGCGCGTCGGGCAGCGCCACCGAAATGTCGAGCACGTCGTGCTGGCCTTCCTTGACCACATCGACCTTGACCGCTTCGACATCGACGTTGACGTACTTGCGGATCACTTCCAACAGTTCGCGCTGCAGCATCGGCAGGTAATCCGGGCCGCCGCGGCCGGCGCGTTCGTGCGCGACGATGATCCGCAGGCGGTCCTTGGCGACCGCGGCGGTTTGCTTCTTGGCCAGCAGGAAGTCGAACAGACCCATGAGCTCAGCCTCCGAAGATCTTGCTGAAGAAGCCCTTCTTTTCCACTTGGGTGAAGCGCATCGGACGGGTGTCGCCGAGCAGGCGGGCGACGGCGTCGTCGTAGGCCTGGGCAGCGTCGGATTCGGTTTCCAGGATCACCGGCTCGCCCTTGTTGGACGCGTTGAGCACGTCGCCGGACTCCGGGATCACGCCGACGGTCTTGAGGCCGAGGATTTCCTCGACGTCGCCGATGCTGAGCATCTCGCCGGTTTCCACCCGCTTGGGGCTGTAGCGGGTCAGCAGCAGGTGTTCCTTGACGCGCTCGCCGTTCTCGGCGCGGCGGGTCTTGGACGAGAGCAGGCCGAGGATGCGGTCGGAGTCGCGCACCGACGACACTTCCGGATTCACCACCACCACCGCCTGGTCGGCGAAGTACATGGCCAGGAACGCGCCCTTCTCGATGCCGGCCGGCGAATCGCAGACGATGTAGTCGAAGCCTTCGGCGGTGAGGTCTTCGAGCACCTTCTGCACGCCTTCCTTGGTCAGCGCGTCCTTGTCGCGGGTCTGCGACGCGGCGAGGATGAACAAGGTGTCGAAGCGCTTGTCCTTGATCAGCGCCTGCTTCAGCGTCGCCTCGCCGTTGACGACGTTGACGAAGTCGTACACCACGCGGCGCTCGCAACCCATGATGAGGTCGAGGTTGCGCAGGCCGACGTCGAAGTCGATGACCGCGACTTTGTGGCCGCGTCGGGCCAGACCGCAGGACAGGCTGGCGCTGGTCGTGGTCTTGCCGACGCCGCCCTTGCCCGAAGTGACAACAATAATCTCGGTCAAAATTCGTTCCTCCGTTCGTGCGGCGTCAGTCCAGCGCCGCAATCTTGATTTGTTCGTCTTCCAGCCAGACCTGCACCGGCTTGCCGCGCAGGTCCTTGGGGATGTCTTCGAGCACTTTGTAGTGCCCTGCGATCGCCACCAGTTCGGCATAGAACTCGCGGCAGAAAATTCTGGCCTTGGCGTTGCCCTGCGCGCCGGCCAGCGCGCGGCCGCGCAGCGGGCCGTAGATGTGCACCGAGCCGTCGGCGATGACCTCCGCGCCGGCGCCGACCGAGGTCAGCACGGTCAGGTCGCGCTGGTCGGCGTAGATCTGCTGGCCGGAGCGCACCGGGGTGGATTGGATCATGCCAACCGAAGAGGTCGGAGAAACAGCCGCTGCGCCCATGGGAGACCGCGACGCCTTGGCCGGCTCAGCCACCGGCGCCGGAGCCGCCGCAACCGCCTCGCGCCGCGGCGCCGCAGCCGCAACCTCAGCCACGCCGCCTTCGCCGCGCTCATACGACGCCCGGAACTTCGCCAGCAACGGCAACCCCAACGCCTGCGCCAACCGGTCGGTCTCGCTGGTGCCATAGGCCAGCGCCACCGGCAACACGCCGGCCGCGCGCAACCCGTCGAGCAGCGCCTGCGCCGTCGCCGCATCGGGCGTATGGCTGAGCCCGCCGAAATCGATCACCACCGCGGCGCGGCCGAACATGTTGGGCGCGCGCTGCACCCGGCTGCGCATTTCCTCGACCAGACGCGGGACGTCGAGGGTGCGGATGCGCAGGTTGGCGATGCCGACCTGGCCGATCTTGAGTTCGCCTGCCTGCTCGTAATCCACGGCCACGCTCACGGGCACGTCCCGGTGGGACGCGGCGCGTCGGCGTGCAGGCGCGCGGCCGGCACGCGCGGACGGGTCAGCCAGGTGGCTTCGGGCAGGGCGTCGCCGTAGGTCTGGCGCACCCACTCGTAACTGCACAGCGGCTTCATCAGCATCGCCGCGCGCACGCCGGCTTCTTCCATCACGTGCTGGCCGACCTCGCGGAAACCGAAGCTGCCGTGGAACAGCAGGGCCGGGTCGTTGCCGCCTTCCAGGAACACCTCGCAGGCCAGCTGCGGATAGCGCAGCTCGGCGTAGCTCTGGGCGTCGGCGTAGAACGCGCGGCCGACGCCGCCGCCGCGACGGCGGCTGGCGACGACGATGCGGTCGATGTAGAAGAAATCCGGATAGCGCTCGCGGAACCAGCGGAAATTGCTGCTGTCGTGGCCGGCGGCGGAACCTACGCCGATCAGGAAACCGGCCAGCGTGCCGTCGCGTTCGGCGACGCGGAAGTATTCGGCGGAATCGAAGAAGTGACGCAGACGCGCCGCATCCAGCGGCAGGATCGCAGGCCCGGCGGCGTTGTTGAGGGCAAGGACGGAATCCAGCTCGTGCTCGCGCACGTCGCGGACGACGATCGACATTCCAGGCTCCAGATAGTTGCAAGCCGGCGCGAAATCCGTGCCGGCGACCCGGATTATCGCACGGGGGGCGGCCGGGGGGCGAACGGCCAAGTCCATGACTTTCGGACGGCTCGGGCCGGAGCCCGCTACCGTTAGCATGCATTCATGCTGGCCCGCCTCACCCCCACCCAACTGATGCGATTCGCCGGGCTGTTCACCTGGGGGGTGGCCGGGTGCTGGCTGGTGATCATGTGGCTCGAACCCGAGGCGGCGGCGTCGCTGCCCGGCGGCAGCGAGCACACCTTCTTCCTGCTGATCCTGCGCTGGGTCGCGATCCACCTGGCGTTCGGCGCGGTGTACTGGTGGGCCAGCCGCGGCCTCGGCCAGCGCCGGCCGGGGCCGGCCGACCACGCCCTGCTGCTGGTGCTGACCGCCTGCGCGATCGGCGTGGGCTACTACTCCAACAGCGGCATCGGCAGCATCCTGCTGATGGTCGTGGCCGGGCTGCTGCCGTGGCTGCTGCCGCTGCGGGTCGGGGTGGCCTGGCTGATCCTGAGCAACCTGTCGATCATCCCGGTGTTCGTGATCGCGATCGGCCAGCCTTTGCTGGTGGCGATCGTGCAGTCGGTGGCCTACGCCGGCTTCTCCAGCCTGGTCTTCGTCAGCTCGCTGGTGGCGATGCAGCAGGCGCAGGCGCGCGAGGACCAGCGCCGGCTCAACGCCGAACTGCGCGCGACCCGCGCCCTGCTGGCCGAAAGCGCGCGCATCAACGAGCGCACCCGGATCTCGCGCGAGCTGCACGATCTGCTCGGCCACCACCTGACCGCGCTGAGCCTGAACCTGGAAGTGGCCGGGCATCTGTCGGAAGGGCGGGTCAAGGAACACGTGCAGCAGGCGCATACTCTGGCCCGGCTGCTGCTCACCGACGTGCGCGAGGCGGTCAGCCAGCTGCGCGAGAACGGCGCCATCGACCTGGCGCTGGCGCTGCGCCCGCTGGCCGAAAACGTGCCCTCGCTGGACATCCGCATGGACATCGAGACCCCGCTGACCCTGGACGACCC
The DNA here is from genome assembly GCF_017355525.1 of Lysobacter enzymogenes. NCBI lineage: Bacteria > Pseudomonadati > Pseudomonadota > Gammaproteobacteria > Lysobacterales > Lysobacteraceae > Lysobacter > Lysobacter enzymogenes. Next base: position 5,725,854 of record NZ_CP067395.1, read on the forward strand.
GGAGCGCGCCCACGTGCTGTTGCGCTGCACCCAGGAAATCATCACCAATGCGGTGCGCCACGCCGGCGCCCAGCATCTGTGGATCGACGTGCGCCGCGACGACGGCCACATCGTCATGAGCGCGCGCGACGACGGCCGCGGCGCCGACCACCTGATCGCCGGCAACGGCCTGCGCGGCATGCGCGAGCGGCTGATGCAGTACGGTGGCCAGCTTCGAATCGAAACCCGGGCCGAGGCCGGCTTCAGCCTGCGCCTGACCCTGCCCGCCACCGCGGCCTCGATGGGCCGCGAAGGAGCTCCGACATGATCCCCAACCCCATCCGCGTGCTGCTCGTCGACGACCAGACCCTGGTCCGGCAGGGCGTGCGCTCGCTGCTCGCCCTGGCCGAAGGCATCGAGGTCGTGGCCGAGGCCGGCGACGGCCGCCAGGCGGTCGAGATGATCCCGGGCCTGCGCCCGGACGTGGTCCTGATGGACATGCGCATGCCGGTGATGTCCGGCCTGGAGGCGCTGCAGGCGCTGGCCCGCTCGGGCTACCTGCCGCCGACGATCATCCTGACCACCTTCGACGACGACCAACTGGTGCTGGCCGGGCTCAAGGCCGGGGCCAAGGGCTATCTGCTCAAGGACGTCTCGCTGGAGCAACTGGTCGGGGCGATCCAGGCCGTCGCCGACGGCGGCTCGCTGGTGCAGCCGGCGATGACCCAGCGCCTGCTGTCGGGCCTGGAACACATGCGCAACGACTTCGTCAGCCTGGACCGGCCCGACCCGCTGACCGAGCGCGAGACCGAGATCCTGCGGCTGATGGCCGGCGGCTTCTCCAACAAGGAAATCGCCAACTCGCTCGGCGTGGCCGAGGGCACGATCAAGAACCACGTGTCGAACATCCTGTCCAAGCTCGGCGTGCGCGACCGCACCCGCGCGGTGCTGAAGGCGTTCGAGCTGCAACTGGTCTGAGGGATGCCGCCGCGCCGGCCCGCCGCAGCGCGGCGGGCGCCGGTGCGGGCGGCGCATCCGCGGGCGGATCGGCCGGCGGATCGGGCAGGGCGAGGCCCCAGCCTCGCCGAGCGGCGGCCGCGCGCAGGCCGCCGCCCACTGCCGCGATGGCCCGCGAGCGTCTCCCGCCCCGGCGCGTTCTACTTTCGTCGTACTCCGCCGCCGGCCCGCGCCGCGCTGCGGGCGCACGGGTGCGCGCCGCGGCGTGCGCGGCGGCGATCCGACTTGTCCGTATTTGCGCTTACGCGCCTGCGCGGCCCCGGCGACGGCTGGCCTGCCGGTGCGAATGCGGCGCCGAAGCGGCACAAAGCCGGCCAGTTGCGCGCTTTTCGCGGCCCGGGCCCGGCGCCGCGCGCTCCGACGGGATTTCTTGCTTGTGACGGCTGCCCTTGCCGGGATTTATCTTTGCTACGATTGCGGGTCTGCGCCCCTGGCCCGCACCTGGGCCCGGCCCTGGAGAACCCTGAATGACCCGTCTGATCGAGATTCTGATTTCCCTGGCGATCGTCGCCGTGCTGTTCCTGGTCGTCGGCATCGTTCTGCCGTCGAGCCGCCACCTGTCGCATTCGGTGGAGACCAACCGCAAGATGACCATCGTGTTCGACACTTTGAACAGCCTGCGTCGCTTCAAGGAGTGGAACCCGCTGGCGCTGCGCGATCCGGCGATGGAGATCAAGCTGGTCGGCAAGGAAGAGGGCGTCGGCGCCCGCCTGGAGTACTCCTCCAAGGAGCGCGGCCTGGGCAACGGCAGCTGGGAAATCGTCAAGAGCGAGCCGGGCAAGCTGGTCGGCTACAAGATCACCAACCCCGAGCGCGGCGACAACAAGCGCTCGGAGTTCACCTTCAAGCCGACCGGCCGCAACAACCGCAACGTCGAGATCACCCAGAGCTACGACGTCGACTACGGCTTCAACCTGCTCGGCCGCTACTCCGGCCTGTACGTCAGCAGCAGCGTCGGCGAAGACATCAAGATGGGTCTGGCGCGCCTGAGCAACCTGCTCGCGACGGTGCCGAACTACGACTACGCCAAGCTGTCGGAAACCGACCCGAACAACGCGCCGAAGGCGATCGACCGTCCGGCCGAGAACATCCTCAGCGTCAACGCCGCGGTCGAGCGCAACAACGACAAGATCAAGGGCCAGATCCACGCCAACATGGAGTGGATCAACAAGGTCATCGCCGCCAACGGTCTGGAAGCGGTCGGCCCGGTGCGCATCGTGACCAACGAGTTCGGCGCCGAGACCTACGACTTCGACACCGTCCAGGTCGTGCGCAAGAAGGGCGACACCGCGACCGGCGACGCCACCGCGATCGACGTCAAGGTCGAAGGCCCGGTCAAGGCCTCGCTGCTGCCGGCCTCGAAGGTCGTCGTCGCGTCCAGCGGCGGCCACAACTTCGCCGCGCTGCCGCCGGTGCGCGACGCCGTGCGCGCCTGGGCGATGACCCGCGGCTACACCACCAGCGACCGTCCGTACGAGTCGTGGAAGGCCGGCATCGACCAGAGCTTCGACCCGGCCCTGGGCCAGTTCGACGTCTACTGGCCGGTCAAGTAATCCCGCCGCCCGCGTTCGCGCGGGCCGGCTGCGACACCCGAACGCGCCGCGGATTCCGCGGCGCGTTTTTTTGTGCGTACGAGTCGGCGGCTCCTCTGTAGGAGCGGCGCGAGCCGCGACCGCGGGGTTCCAATCTCGCGCCGGACGTCGGAAGTCGCGGTCGCGGCTCGCGCCGCTCCTACAAGGGCGAGTCCGCGCACCGCGCCAACGCTGCTATCGTTGGACGCCTTCCACTTCCGACGTTCGCCCGCATGAGCGCAAACGTTCCCGAACTCCGCGCCGCCGCGCCGCTGTCCGCGCGCCTGCTCGCTTGCGCCGGCGGCGTACTCGCCGCGCTCGCGGTCGCGCTGTCGGCCTACGCCGCGCACGCCGGCGCCGATCCGCAGGCGCAGGTGCGGCTGCATACCGCCGCGGTGTTCGCGTTCGGCCACGGCATCGCCCTGGCCGCACTGGCGCCGCCGGCGCGGCGCGCGCTGACCCGCTGGCTGCTGGGCGCGTTGCTGCTCGGCGTGGCGGTGTTCGCCGGCGGGCTCGCGGCGGCGCATTTCTTCGGCGCCTCGACCCGGCTGGTGCCTTACGGCGGCAGCCTGATGATCTTCGCGTGGCTCGGCTACGCCGCCGACGCGGTGCGGCGCTGACATGCCGCGCCAGGTCCGCGGTTTCGACGCCGCCGCCGCGCACGCGCATCTGGGCCGCGCCTGCCGCCGGCTCGGCGCGTGGATGAAGAAAGTCGACAAGCTCGAGAACGGGCCGATCCCGAACGACCCGCGCTGGCGCCAGCGCTTCGATCCGGTCGACGCGCTGGCGCGCGCGATTTTGTTCCAGCAGCTCAGCGGCAAGGCCGCCTCGACCATCGTCGGGCGGGTCGAAACCGCGATCGGCAGCCAACGCCTGCATCACGACACCCTCGGCCGCTGCGACGACGCGGCATTGCGCGCCTGCGGCGTGTCCGGCAACAAGCTGCTGGCGCTGCGCGACCTGGCCGCGCGCGAGGCGCGCGGCGAAATCCCCGACCTGCGCGCGATGGCGCACATGGACAACGAGGCCATCGTCGCCGCGCTGGTGCCGATCCGCGGCATCGGCCGCTGGACCGTGGAGATGATGCTGATGTTGCGTCTCGGCCGTCCCGACATCCTGCCGGTCGACGACCTCGGCGTCCGCAGGGGCGCGCAGTTCGTCGACAAGCTCGAGGAGATGCCGGCGCCGAAGGCCTTGGCCGAACTCGGCGAGCGTTGGGGGCCGTACCGCACCTACGCCAGTTTGTATCTGTGGCGGATTGCGGATATCGGTTCGGGCGTGGCCAAGCCGGTCGAGCGCTCGCAGGGCTGAGCCAGCGCCGGGATGCCGGCTGCAGGAGCGGCGCTGCAAAGGGATTCCTTTCAGTCGAGCCGCGACCTCGGCATCGTGCTTGCGACGCGATCTGCAATCCCGCGGTCGCGGCTTGCGCCGCTCCTACAGTGAGCGGCGTTGCAGCGATACCGACTGTAGGAGCGGCGCGAGCCGCGACCGCGACATCGCGCTTACGACGCAATCTGCGGCCCCGCGGTCGCGGCTTGCGCCGCCCCTGCATGAGCGTCCGTTACTTCGCCGCCACTGCGCACAGGATCAGCGACGCGGGCTTCCCCGTCTGCGGATGCAGCGGTTCGCGCAACTCGCGCAACGCCAATCCGCTGCCGCGCAGCAGCGCCAGCCAGCCGCCGATGGTGCGGAAGTACCACGGCGCCGGTTCGCCGAACGCGCCGTCGCAGCCGGCCCAGCTGCCGTCGCGCCAGCCGTCGCGGTAGGCCGCGTCGCCGCAGGCGGTCGGCGGGTGCAAGGTCTGGATCAGCACGTGTCCGCCGTCGCCCAGGTGCGCCGGCAATGCGGCCAGCACGGCGTCGACCGCGGCGCCGCCGAGCAGCGAGAAGTTGCACACGATCAGGTCGTAGCGCGCGTCCAGCGCGCCGGCGGCGATGTCTTCGTAGCGCAGGCGGGCATAGCGCCGCGGCGGCGCTTCGGGATCGGCGCGGCGCGCGGCCTCGATCAGCTCGTCGATCGCGTCGACGCCGTCGGCGGCGATGCCGCGGGCGCGCAAGGCGCGGGTCAGCCAGCCTTCGCCGCAGCCCAGGTCGAGCGCGTCGCGCGGCGCGAGCCGCAGCGCGGCGTCGAGGATGGCGCGGTCGGTGACCAGGCGGCGGCTGGCGATGGCCTGGGCGCGCACGGTCTGCGTCCACGGCGCCGCGTTTTCGCGCCACGCGGCGAGCACGCGCGCGTCGCTGTGCAGCGGGTCGTCGTCGGCGCCCATCGCGGCGTCCGGCTCAAGCCGGCGCGTAACGCCAATGCCAGGGTTCGTAGACGATGCCGTGCGGGTTGTCGCGCGGATAGCTCATCGCGAAACCGTGGCCGCCGGCGTTGGCGCGCAGCCAGGCGAAGGCCGCGGTGCGTTCGAAGGATTCTTCCGCCGGCGGCTCGCCGGGCGCGCCGATGTCCACGGCCAGCCCGCTGTGGTGTTCGCTGTAGCCGGGCGCGGCGTTGACGGTCAGGATCTCGTCGACGCGCTGGCCGCGCGCGAGCTTGCGCTCGAAGATGCCCAGTTGGTAGTCGTGGCTGCGGTAGCCGGAGATCGCCTCGAGCACGAGGCCTTCGCCCAGCGCCGCGTCGCGCAGGTGGGTCCAGGCGCGCGCGGCGGCGGGATGCAGCCACAGCGGGCGGCGGTAGCGGTCGAAGCCGGCCAGGGCCAGGCGATCGGGCTCGGCGATCAGTTCCAGGCCGGTGCGCGCCTCGTAGCCGGCCGCGTCCAGGCCGAGCGCGTCGAGCCGTTGTTCGAGCCGGTCCAGCGGCAGTTCGGCGACCCGCACCAGGCCTTCGCGGCGGTAGTCGACGCTGCGTTCGAGCGCGTCGAGCGCGGCGTCGATGCCGTCCTCGCGCATCAGCCGATACACCAGCGGCAGGATGCCTTCGGGCAGGTCGGCGGCGAGGAAGCGGCCGTCGCGCTTGCGCCGCAGCACGTGGCGCGCGCGCGCCAGGGCGCGGGCGTCGGCGTTGCTGCGCGCGCGCAGCAGGCCGCCGGGCCAGACTTCGATGTCGGGGGTGTTGATCAGGACGTGGCCGGGTCCGCGCATGCGGGCAGGGTAGCGCGCATGGGGGCGGGCTGCCACGGTGGCGGCGTTCGTTCGGAGCGGGAGTCGCGTCGTTGCTGCGGTGGCGCGGTCGCGGCTCGCGCCGCTCCTACAGGGGGCGGTCGCAACGGCGATTCAGACTGTAGGAGCGGCGCGAGCCGCGACCGCGACACCGCGCCAACGTCGAAAGCACGAACCCGCCCTCAACCCGGCCGCTTGAAATACAACCGCGTCCCCAACACGCCCGGATCGTGCTCCACCGCGACCAGTTCCCACCCCAGCGCGCCCTGCCGGTCGAGCTCGTCCTGCAAGCGCTCGCGCATCGGCGCCTCGAACAGTTGGTAGGTCAGTTCGATGACGAGATGCTTCCAGGTCTGGCTCATGCGTCTTCCTCGGGCGATGGGGGCGGCGTTTCCTGGCGCGGCAGCCGGCCGTTGCGGCGCAGCGCGTCGCGCAGCACATATTCGATCTGGGCGTTGAGCGAGCGCAACTCGTCGTCGGCCCAGCGCTGCGCGGCGGCCAGCACCTCGGCGCTGATGCGCAGCGGGTAGGCCTTCTTCTCGCTCACCGCCGGCCGGTCCGCTGGTCGTCGCGCGGGGCGCGGTAGTCGCGCTTGAGCTTGGCCAGCGCAACCATCATCGCCACCGCCACGCCGTTGACCGCGACCAGCAGCGCGATGGTCACCCACATCGTCCGGCTCTGGTCGCCGTGGGCCCAGTAGAAGCCCAGCGCGGCCAGCAGCATCGCGATCGCCACCATCGCCAGCAGCTTGCCGAAGCGCGATGCGGCGGCCGCCGGATCGCGCAGGCGCGAGGCGTCCAGGCCGTTGATCAGTTGCAGGTTGCCGCGCGCGACCAGCACCGCGGCGACCAGGATCGGCGCCGCGCTGATCAGCATGATCGCGGGCAGCACGAATTCGTTGTTCGGCATATTCATCGCGCGCTCCTCAGTACAGGCTGCCGGTGTTGACGATGGGCTGGGTGCCGCGTTCGCCGCACAGCACCACCAGCAGGTTGCTGACCATCTGCGCCTTGCGCTCCTCGTCGAGCTGGACCACGCCGTTCTTCTGCAGTTCGGCCAGCGCCATCTCGACCATGCCGACCGCGCCGGCGACGATGCGGGTGCGCGCGGCGATCACCGCGTTGGCCTGCTGGCGCTGCAGCATGGCCTGGGCGATTTCCGGCGCATAGGCGAGGTGGCTGATGCGCGCGTCGCCGACTTCGACCCCGGCGTCGGCCAGGCGCTCCTGCAATTCCTGCTTGAGATGCAGGGAAATCTCGTTGGCGTGGCTGCGCAGCGACAGCTGGCCGTCCTCGTGCTGGTCGTAGGGATAGCTGGTGGCCATCGCCCGCAGCGCCGATTCGGACTGGATGTGGACGAAGGTTTCGTAATCGTCGACGTTGTAGACCGCTTCGGCCGAATCCACGACCTGCCAGACGATCACTGCGGCGATCTCGATCGGGCTGCCGTCGAGCTCGTTGACCTTGAGCTTGCCGCTTTCGAAGTTGCGCACGCGCTGGCTGACCTTGCGCTTGGCGTAGAGCGGGTTGTTCCAGCGCAGGCCGTTGTCCTTGACCGTGCCGACGTACTTGCCGAACAGGCTCAGCACCGCGGCCTGGTTGGGTTCGACCATGTACAGGCCGAACAGGCAGAACACCGCGAGCAGGCCGACCAGGACCGCGATCACGGTGATGGCGCTGGGGCCGGCGGCGCTGGAGAGGAAGACGTAACCGGCGCCGATGGCGACGGCGAACAAGCCGAGCAGGGCCGGGATGCCGGGCAGGGACTGGGTGGGGTTCTCTTTCATGGCGGCTCGTCCTTGGGATCTGGTGATTTGATATCAGATTGATATCAGATCGTCAGCTGCCGTCCGTCGGGATGCTCCCTGTAGGAGCGGCGCGAGCCGCGACCAAACGCAGCGACGCAGGCAAGCGCTTCTTCCGAAGCCCGGCCAATCGGCGGTCGGATCCCACCCTTGCGAAAATTTCATGGTTTCGACGCAAACGGCTGCCCCGCGGTCGCGGCTTGCGCCGCTCCTACAGGTAGGCATCGAAGTTACGGCGCGATCCGGTACAACGGCGCCGGAATGAACTCGCCGGTGGCATAGAGGAAACGCCCGTCGGCCGACCAGCCCAGCGCCTCGGCCTGCGGCAGCCACGGCAGCTCGCTGACCCGCGGCGCGCCGGCCACGGCCTGGGCCCAGTCCTGTTGCGGCTGGCGCGGGTACAGCAGCAGGTAGCGGTAGGTCATCACCGCCAGGGTGCGGCCGTCCGGCGAGACATCGGCGGCGGTGACCTGGCCCTGCAGCCTGGCCCGGAACGCGTTGGACTGGCGCAGTTGCGCGTCGGGCTCGGGAATGCCGGCCAGCGCGCCGATCCGGGTCGCGGTCTGCAGGGCGTTGCCGGCCGGCATCAGCGGCAAAGAGAACAACTCCGGCGGCTGGCGCTTCTTCGAGATCAGCAGGATCTGCCGGCGCGCCGCGTCGACCGCGACCGCCTCGCAGTCGCGCGCGCCGTCGGGCCAGCGGAACGCGATCGACCAGGCCGGCTTGAGCCGCGCGTTCTCGATCCGCTCGGGTTCTTCGATGATGTGCAGTTGCAGGCTGCGGCGCAGGCCGCCGTTGTCGCCGGTGTCGGCGATCAGCAGGTAATGGCGGCCGTCGAGCTCGAACGCCGCCATGTCTTCCCAATCGGTCTTGATCGCGCCCTCGATGCGCGCGGTGGCGAGGCGGTCGCCGTTTTCCGCGACCGCGAACAGGCGCTCGGGGTTGCCGCCGTCGTCGTGCATCCACAGCACCCCGGGATGCCGGCGCGACGCCGCCAGGCCGCTGATTTCCGACAGCTGCGGGTCCAGCAGCATCCCGGCCAGCTCGCTGGTGCCCGGCGCCGGCGGCTGCGCGCGGTGCGCGCGCCACAGCGTCCAGGCCGCCGCCAGCAGCGCCGCGAGCAGGCTGCCGGCGATCAGCCAGCGCCAGCGCCGCGGCGCGGACGCGCGGGCGGCAGGGACAGCGGGGGCGGCGGCACGTGCGGCGTGCCGTTCGGACGCGGGGGACATGGCCGACAGCATCGCATGCGGTCGCGCCGCCGCCATAGCCCGAAAGGCTGCGGCGGTCGTGGAAAGTTAGACTAGGCTCATCCCCACGCTTCGAGGCTGCACCCATGACCACGCTCGGCACGCCGCTGTCCCCGCACGCTTACCGCGTGCTTCTGCTCGGTTCGGGCGAGCTGGGCAAGGAGGTGGCGATCGAGCTGCAGCGCTTCGGCGTGGAAGTGATCGCCGCCGACCGCTACGCCGACGCGCCGGCGATGCAGGTCGCGCACCGCAGCCACGTGCTCGACATGCTCGACGGCGAGGCCGTGCGCGCGCTGATCGCGGCCGAGCGGCCGAACCTGATCGTGCCGGAGATCGAAGCGATCCACACCCAGACCCTGGTCGAGCTGGAACAGGAATTCGCCGGCCGCGGCAGCGACACCCGAGTGATTCCGACCGCGCGTGCCGCGCGTCTGACGATGGACCGCGAAGGCATCCGCCGCCTCGCCGCCGAGACGCTGCAATTGGCGACCTCGCCGTACCGCTTCGTCGACACGCTCGAGGACTACCGCGTCGCGGTCGCCGAAGTCGGCCTGCCGTGCGTGGTCAAGCCGGTGATGTCGTCCTCGGGCAAGGGCCAGAGCCTGGTTCGCGGCGCGGACGACATCGACGCGGCCTGGAACTACGCCCAGACCGGCGGCCGCGCCGGCGCCGGCCGGGTCATCGTCGAAGGCTTCATCGACTTCGACTACGAAATCACCCTGTTGACCGTGCGCCACGCCGGCGGCACCACGTTCTGCGCGCCGATCGGCCACCTGCAGCGCGACGGCGACTACCGCGAAAGCTGGCAGCCGCAGCCGATGAACCCGGTCGCGCTGGCGCGCGCGCAGGAGATCGCCCGCGCGATCACCGACGACCTCGGCGGCTACGGCGTGTTCGGCGTCGAGCTGTTCGTCAAGGGCGAGGACGTGTGGTTCAGCGAAGTCTCGCCGCGGCCGCACGACACCGGTCTGGTGACCCTGATTTCGCAGGACCTCAGCGAGTTCGCGCTGCATGCGCGCGCGATCCTCGGCCTGCCGATTCCGACCATCCGCGAACACGGCCCGTCCGCGTCGTGCGCGGTGCTGGCGCAAGGCCACGGCGTGCCGGTGTTCTCCGGCGTCGACGCGGCGCTGGGGCAGGTCGACACCCAGTTGCGCCTGTTCGGCAAGCCGCGCGTGGAAGGCCACCGCCGCGTCGCGGTGACCCTGGCGCTCGGCGACGACATCGACCAGGCCCGCGCCAAGGCGCGCGAAGCCGCGGCGCAGTTGCGGATCGAATTGCGCTGAGCGCGGTCCAAGCTGCACCCACCTTGCGGGCGCCACCTTTTCCAGCGGAGCGACGATGAACGAGACCCAGGGTTATGCCGTGTTCTTCTTCCCGCAGGCGCTCGAAGCGCTCGGCGAGGCGATCCGTCCCTATCTGCTCGACGGCCCCGCGGGGCCGCACGTGCTGTGCAAGGAGATCGACACCGGCGGCGCGTTCACCGAAATGACGTTGGAAGGCCGCACCGCCGACGGCCGCGACCTGACCCTGGAACTGATGGTGCCCGGCAGCATGCTGCGGATGATCGTGTCCGCGCATGGCGAGGGTTCGTTCGGCTTCGGCTCGCGCGCGGCTGCGCGTCCGGCGGCGAAGCCGGCCGCGGCTGCGGCGCCGGCGTCTGCGCCGGCACCGCAATCGCCGCCGGCGCCGCAAACGCCCGCGCCGGCGGTGCCGGATGCGCCGTCGCCGGTGGTCGCGGGCGAAGACAAACCGAAGTAGGCGCGGGTTGTCGTGGAAGGGCCTGAAACGCCCTTCCACAACACCGACGCGGCCTTGGCGCTGCACACGCTCTGATTTACCCTGCCCACGGCCGCGAGAACGCGGCCGTTTTTCGTTCACAAGGATTCGTGTCATGCAAGGCAACACCGTCACCCTGTACCGCCCGGTCGGCCCCATCGAGTTGCAGCGTCTGCGCGAGAACGCGTTCAAGCGCTGGCCGCCGCGCCTGCCGGAGCAACCGATCTTCTACCCGGTCACCAACGAGCGCTACTCCGCCGAAATCGCCGAACGCTGGAACGTCAAGGACAGCGGCTACGGCGCGGTGACCCGCTTCGAAGTCGACGTCGGTTTCATGGCGCGTTACCCGATCCAGAAAGTCGGCGGCGCGCACCATACCGAGTGGTGGGTGCCGGCGGAGGAACTGGACGCCTTGAACGACGCGATCGTCGGGTCGATCGAGGTGGTTCGCGAATTCCGCCGCGCGGACTGACGCGCAAACGGGCGCCGCTTTCCGGCGGCGCCTTGCGTCCGCGTCGTTTCGCCGTCGCGCAAGCGCGCGCCGGCGTCCGCCTCAATCGACCGGACAACCGCCGTCGAGCCAGCCGCCGAGCTGCGCGCCCACGGCGACGAAATCGGCTTCGCTCATGCTGCCGTGGCCCACGACGAACACCGTCGGCGGAACCAGCGCGCCGTGCACCACGACCGCGCGCCCGCCGCCGTCGTCGCCGAGGGTGAGGTAGCCCGGGCAGTACTCGCGGCTTTCGTACGTCAGATTGCGTTCGACGATTTCGTCGGTCGAATAGAACCGTACGTCCCCGACTTCGCGGCCACCCCAAGCGAGCACGAACGCGCGCAGCGGCGCGGCCAGCGGCGCGCCGTACCAGCGCTCGAGTTCGGCCAGCGCCGCCGCGTCGCTCATGCCCGCGCCGCGAAGTGCGCCGTCACCGCGGCGACGATCTTCTCGATGTCGTGCGCGTAGAAACCGGACGAGTTGAAGGTGTTGAACTCGATCACCTTGTAGCCCGCCTCGGTCAGCACCACGTCCATGACGCAGGTGCGGTGCGGCAGCCAGCCGTCGGCCAGAGCCTGCGCGATCGCGTACAACTCCGGCCGCGCCACCGCATTGGCCATGCGCTGGCCGGCGATGCGGTAGGACGAGCCGTCGACCACGCGGCCGTCGACCACGAAGAAACGCCACTCGCCGTGCAGTGTCTGCACCGGCGCGACGATCACCTCGGTTTCGGCGTCGAAGCTGTAGTTGCCCGAATCCACGCTGCTCATCCAGCGCCGGATCTCCTTGGCCACGGTCACGGTGCCGTCGAAATGCTTGAGGTCCTGCACCGGCCGCACGAACCACACGCTGTCTTCGTCCTCGTCCTGCATCGCCGCCATGCACTCGCGCACGCTCATCTGCCGCACGTGCTGGTTGAGCATGTCGTCGCGATGGCGGTTCCAGGCGTCGACGCGGAACGCGGCCTCGTCGAAACACAGGCCGCGCCAGCCGCGCGTCTGCGCGAGCCGGGTGAGCTTGGTCGCGCCGTAGGGAACCACCACGCCTTCGAGCGGCGGCACTTCGTTGCCGAGTTCGTCGGAGAACGGGATGACGAGCACTTCCTGCACGCGCGCGCCGGCGTCCTCGGCGGCGGACCAGACTCTGCGGATCTGGTCGTCGGCGATGAAGTTGGTCTGGATGGCCCAGGTGACCGGCGTGTTCATGTCGAATCCTTTGCGTTGCGCGTTCGCCGCCAGTCCTGTGGCGGCGCGCAATACTAGCCCGTCGATCGTGGGTCGACGGATGTCGACCGTTCGGTGACGACGGAAGGCTTGGACGAAGCGCGCACGCGCGGGCAGTGCGCTATGCCGCAGGCGGCGACGGCCGACAGCCGGCTTTCGCGTGCGGGCTCACTTCGCCAAATCCACCCACACCAAATGATGATCGCTGGCCTCGGACACCTTCGATTCCTCCGTCCCGGCCTTCGGCCAGAACACGCCCGTACCCTCGACCTTCCAGCCGCGCGACGGCAGCACGTAGTCCAGCCGCAGCGTTCCGGCCTTCGGGCCGAAGTCGCCGGTGTGGGTGGCGATGTCGCCCTTGCGCGCGAAGCCGTAGCCGCGCGCGCGTTCGCTCGCGCCTTCGCTGCGCGGCACGTGGGTGGAATCCACGCGCGGGTGGTCGAGCAGTTGCTTGATCGCGCCGGGCACGCCGTCGCCGTCGACCGGGTCGGCGTTCATGTCGCCGACGATGACGAAGCGCGCGTCGCCGGCGAGGCCGCCGCAGCGGCCCTGGTCGTCGCACAGCCACGACGGCGAGCCGCCGTCGAGGTAGCGCGCCCACAGCGCGATCTCGTCGTGATTGCGCGCGCCGTTGCGGTCTTCGGGGCCGTCGAACACCGGCGGGGTCGGGTGCGCGGCGAGGAAGTGCAGCACGCCGAACGGCGTTTGCACCGGCACGTCCCAATGCGATTTCGACGACAGGCGCATCTGCGGCCACACCGTCGGCGAATACCACGGCTTGCCGGTCGACGGGTCGCGCGGCTGGCGCGCGTTCGGCAGGTTCGCCCACCTGAAGGTCTGGAAGCTGCGCACCGCGGCGGCGTCGATGGGGTACTTCGACAGCACCAGCATGCCGTACTGGCCCGGGTGCAGGCCGTAGCCCCAGGCGTCGTTGCCGCGCGCGCGGTCGCTGCGCGCGGCGTCGCTGGACTGGCCGTCGCCGTCGAGGTCCAGGCCGCTCGGCACGCCGGTGTTGACCGGCGCGAGGTAGCGGTAGGGATAGCGCAGCGCGTCGCCGCCGCCGGGCTGGGCGACTTCGAGGTAGTCGCGCTGGAACAGTTCGGCCGCGCGCTGCTGCGGGTCGTAGTCGAATTCGTTGAGCAGGACCAGGTCCGGGCGCACCCGTTGCAGCACCGCGGCGATCTTGCGCGCGTTGTCGTCGCCGGCTTCGAGGCGGCGGATCAGGCCGCCGTCGGCTTCGTCGTAGAGCGAGGTGTTGTAGGTGGCCACGCGCAGCCGCGCCGGCGCCGCGGCTTCGTTCTGGGCGCGCACGTAAGCCTGGGGATCGCCGTGGACGTTCACTTGCGTGCAGCCCGCGAGCAGGGCCGCGGCGAGCGCGGCGCAGGGAAGGAGGAGTCTGGACATGGCGCGGATGATGGCATGGACGTGTGCTGAGAGAGTTACCGCAGCAGGGGCGAAAGCGGAACCACGGCGAAGGGCGGAATCGGCAAGGCGATCAGGCCTGGATGCCTGCGACGCGGCTTTCTCCTCTTTAAGCTTTTCCCGTGCCGCAAAAAACAACGCCCCGGCCGAAGCCGGGGCGTCGTCGATCCTACGTTGGCCGGACGCTTACAGCGTGCAGCCCAGCGCCGAGTACTGCGCCTTGCTCTGCTCCAGCGCGGTCTTGCAGGCGCCGGCCAGGGCGGTCTTGCCCTGCGGGGTGGCGGCCATCTGGACCCAGGCGCTCTGGCTCTGATCGAGCGCGGCCTGGAAGCCGGCGCGCTGGTCGGCCGGGACCTTGTCGGTCAGGCACGCGCGCACCTTGGCCAGGTAGTCGTCGCACTCGGGCACGCCGACGCTGGCGGTCGGCGCGGCGGCCGGAGCGGCAGCGGCGTCGGCCGGGGCAGCGGCCGGAGCGTCGGTCGGCGCCGGGGTGGCGGCCGGGGCGGCGTCGGTCGGGGCGGTCGCGGCCGGGGCGGCGTCGGCCGGAGCGGCGTCGGCCGGCTTGTCGGCGGGCTTGTTGCAGGCGGCCAGCGCCAGGGTGACGGCGGCGGCGAGGAACAGGACCTTCAATTTCATTGCGGACTCCATGTGGCGGTAAGTGTTGAGGGCGGCGGCTCCATTGCCAGGCCAGCGAGTGGCGCCATCCCGCGCGTCGTGGTTACGACGCGGCTACGAGATACACGACCTGAACGTGACGCGTGTTACGAATGTGTAAAAACCCGCCAATCGCGGCCATCGAAGGCCTCCAACGGTCGGAACCGGCGCTTGTAGTCCATCTTCGGATGGCCGGCGATCCAGTAACCCAGGTACAGGTGGCGGCGGCGCTCGCGCCGCGCCCATTCGATCTGGCGCAGGATCGCCAGGGTGCCGAGGCTGCGGTCGGCGAAGTCGGGGTCGTAGAAGGTGTAGACCGCCGACAGCGCGTCGTCGACCACGTCGGTGACCGCGACCGCGAGCAGGCGGCCGTGGCCGGCTTCGCGCAGTTCCAGGAAGCGGTTCTCGCTCCAGCTGCCGATCAGGAACTGGTCGAACTCGATCGCGCCGTGGCCGTCCATGCCGCCGCCGGCGTGGCGCGAGGCGAGGTAGCGCTTGTACAGCGCCAGTTGCTCGGGCGTGCGCTCGGCGCGGTGCACGCGCATTTCCACCTGCGCGTTGCGCGCCAGGCAGCGGCGCTGGCCGCGGTCGGGTACGAAACGTTCGACCGGGATGCGCACCGCGACGCAGGCGCGGCAGCCGCTGCAATGCGGGCGGTAGACGATGTCGCCGGAACGGCGGAAGCCCCAGCCCAGCGCGTGCGGATACCAGTCGCGCAGGCGCGGGTCGCGCGGGTCGCGCGGGTCGAGCACCAGGTCGCGGGCGATGCGCTCGGGCCAATAGCCGCAGGCGTGCTCGCCGGTGTGAAACAGGCGGAGGTCGTCGCTGTCCGGCTGCGGTTGCGTGCCCATGCGCTCAGCATAGCGCCGGCTCGGT
Source organism: Lysobacter enzymogenes (assembly GCF_017355525.1). NCBI lineage: Bacteria > Pseudomonadati > Pseudomonadota > Gammaproteobacteria > Lysobacterales > Lysobacteraceae > Lysobacter > Lysobacter enzymogenes. The sequence continues at coordinate 5,741,020 of NZ_CP067395.1, forward strand.
GAGTTGCGCATGCAATGGCTCCCGGTTTGCGCAGCCGCGCGCGGCCGGCGCGGCGCTGAACGGTTTCGGGCCGTTGCGGGCCCTTGTCAACCGCCACGCGATCCAGGCGTTGATCCGGTCATCGGCGCCGCGGTGGCGCCTCCCGCAGGAGTCGACGATGACCCGTATCCCGCTGTTTCTCGCCGCGATCACCGCGGCCGCCATGTTCGCCGGCGCGGCGACCGCCGTGTTCGCTTCGCCGCAGGCCGCCGGCCCCGGCGCGGGCGCAGGCCCCGACGGCGCGCAGCGCCCGCGCATGAAGATCGACGCCAACGGCGACGGCGTGATCTCGCGTGAGGAAGCGGCCAAGTTCCCGCGCCTGGCCGAGCATTTCGACGAACTCGACAAGAACCACGACGGCAAGCTCGACGCCAGCGAACGCCCGCAGCGGCGCGGCGGGCGCGAGCACGGCGGCCGCCACGGCGGGCCGGGCGGCGCGGCCAAGCTCGACAGCGACGGCGACGGCCGCATCAGCCAGGCCGAAGCGGCCAAGTCGCCGCGGCTGGCGCAGAACTTCGCCAAGATCGACAGCAACAAGGACGGCTACATCGTGCGCAGCGAACTGCGCGCGTACTTCGAACGCGAACGCCCCAAGTTCGAGGCCGAGCGCGCCAAGCGCTTCGACGCCAAGTTCGCCGAAGCCGACCTCAACCACGACGGCAAGCTCAGCAAGATCGAAGTGCAGGAAAAAATGCCGCGGCTGGCTACGCAGTTCGCCTTCCTCGACGAGAACCGCGACGGTTTCCTGAGCAAGACCGAACTCAAGCCGGATTGGCGGCGCTGAGTTCCAGCGGCCGCGCAGGCCGCGGACCCCTCCCTAGCTGTAGTTCAGGGCGCCGCGAGGGCGCCCTGTTTTTGTCCGGCGTTCTTTGATCCAGCGTTTATCGTCCGGCATTCGCCTTTGCGGTCGCGCAATGCCGGCCTCGCGCGCGGCCTGCGCGCGAGCCGCGCGCACCGTAGCGAGGTTCAGCCGAAGCGGCCGTCGCGATACAGCACCATCGCCATCATCGACAGCAGCAAGACGTTGCTCCACACCATCGCCTGCGGACCCAGCAGCCAGCGGTAGCGCGGGGCCTGCCGCGGGTCGCGGCCGGTCTGGCGGCGGATGCGCGCGAACATCGGTTCGAGCCGGCGCGGCATCCACACCAGGGCTTGCCAGGTCGAGAACGCCGCGAACAGCACGGTGAACGCGCCCGGCGCCAGCCAGCCGCGGCTGGCCGTCATGACCGCGAGCAGGCCGAGGCAACTCGCGGCCGCGGTCGCGAACAGCCAGACCATCATCGAGACGATGCGGCGGCGCTCCTCGCGGTCGGCGGCGTAAGCGAACAGGTAGCGGGTCATGGCGTAGCCGACGATCGCGCCGCCGGCCACGCCGCCGGCGATGGCGCCGATGTCCGCCCCGCGCGCGAACGCATACAGCGTCGCCTGCATGCCTTGCCCGAGCGGATGCGCGGCGGCCGGCGCGGCGGCCTGTTGCAGCAGCGCCAGCGCGCCGCCGCCGGCCGCGCCGCCGCTGGCGCTGGCCGCGCCGAGGCCGAGCTTGCCGGCCAAGCCCGAGCCGGCCGCACCGCCGACCAAGGCCGCGGTGGCGATCGACGGCGGCGCCAGCAGGCCCAGCGCCGAGGCCACCGCGGTGGTGAAGCCGACCGACGGCGCGCTGGCGCGGGCGAACACGGCGAAGCGCTGCATCAGCTCCTCGCGTACCGCGCCGCGCGCGCGCGACAGGCGCTTGCGCACCGCCGCGTCGCTGAGCCCGAGCAGGGCGGCGACCTGTTGCGAGCTTTGGCCTTCGCGGTAATACAGCAGCAGCGCTTCGCGGCTTTCGTCGGGCAGCGCCGAGATCAGCTCGGCCGCGACCCGGGCGCGTTCGGCGTCGAGCAGGCGCTCGATCGCGCCGGGCGCGGGATCGGCGGCCAGTTCGATCGCCAGCTCGGCATCCTCGGCCTCGCGCGGCTGGCGCCCGCGCCCGCGCAGGTGGTCGCGGGCGAGGTTGCGGGTGATCTGGCGCAGCCACGGCAGGAAGCTGGCCGGGTTGTGCAGTGCGCGGATGTTCTGCCAGGCGCTGAGGAAGGCTTCCTGGGCGATGTCCTCGCTGGCCTGGACGTCGCGCACCATCGCCAGGGCGATCGCGGTGATCGAGTTCTGGCAGGCGCCGACGATGCGCGAATAGGCCGCGGTGTCGCCGCGCGAGGCCAGCGGCAGGTCGTGGCCGATCAGCGAGTGCAGGGCGTCGGCGTTCATCGCGTGCGGCGTCCGGCGGGGCGGCGATGGGCGGGGCTGCGCATGCGGACGGGCTCCTGGCTGGGGCATCGGGCGATGCCTGCAAGTCCTGGACGGCGGCTGCGAGAAAATGTGACCGCTCGGCCTCGCAGAACCCAGCCGGAGGCGACGGCGCTGTTGCGGCAGGGGCTTCAGCCCCGACGCTCTTGGCTCAAATGGATGCGTCGCGTCGGGCCGAAAAGCGTCGGGACTGAAACCCCTCCCACAAAGACAGCCCGCAGAGCCCGCGCGACCGGCCTCACCCCATCGCGCGCACGGTCTTGACCGTCTTGACCACGCTCCACTTGCCGCCGACGCGCTTGACTTCGAGCGTCTTGTACACCGCCACCGAACGGTTGAAGTAAGCGCTGTACTTGATCGTCCCGCCGTCCTTCGAGGTCGGCCGGAACGCGCCGACTTCGACCACTTCGGCCGGCTGGCCGTCGCGCGCGCGGCTGCCCGCGTCGTCGGCGATTTCCTCGCACTGGCTGGCCGGCAGCAGGCGCAGCTTCGGCTGCGCCAGCGCGGCCAGCAGCACGCGCGGGGCGTCGCCGCGGTCCAGGCGCAGGCATTGGGTCGGCTCGGCCGCCTCGCTCAATTGCGCGGCGAACACCGCCAGCGCCAGCGCGCGCGGAGTCGCGGCGACGCTGCCGTCGAAGGCGTGCGCGGCCAGCGCGGTTTCGGCCGGATCGGCCGGCTTCGCGCTCGGCGCCGGACGATGGCGCACGCCCTGGAACAGCGCCAGCCCCATAGCCACCGCGATGCACACCAGCAGCCCGACCTTGATCCGCAGCATGCGCTTGTCGCCGGGACGGCGCGCCACCTCGGCGTCGGAGCGGAAACGGTACGGCGCCTGATGCGACTGCTCGGCGCGGGTGCTGTCGATCAGCCCGGCCTCGCGCAGCAGGTCGCGCGCGCGCAGCTGGTCTTCGGAGCGGATCACCCACACCGCCGGGCGTTCTTTCGATTCTTGGCTGTAGCTGAAGCCGGAGCGGCGGTTGCCCTTGTACGAGCGGTCGTTGGTGACGCGCACGTCGATGCCCGCCTCGCGCAGCAACTGCGCGACGCCTTCGACGTTCTCCAGGCGCGAACTGCTGAAGACCTGCCTCATGTCATTCCTTCGCCGGTACGTGCGTGGCCGCGGCCGGATCCTGCACGACGCGGATCAGGCCTTCCTGCGCGGTGCTGGCCACCAGCCGGCCGTCGCGGTCGTAGATCTGCCCGCGCGCGAGGCCGCGCGCGCCCTGCGCGCTGGGGCTGTCGATCGAATACAGCAGCCACTCGTCGGCGCGGAACGGGCGATGGAACCACAGCGCGTGATCGAGCGACGCCATCTGCACGTTGGGCTGGTAATAGCTGATGCCGTGCGGAAACGTGGCGGTGCCGAGCAGATGGAAATCCGACGCGTAGGCCAGCAGCGCGCGATGCAGCTCCGGCGCGTCGCCGACGCGTTCGCTGAGGCGGAACCACACCTGCTGATACGGCGGCCGCTTGGGCGGGTTGAGCTCGTCGCGCGGATACACGTGGCGGAACTCGAACGGCCCCTGCCGCGAGAGCCAGCGCTGCACCTTGTTCGGCAGCGTCGCCATGACCTCCGGCGGCACCGGCGGCGCCGGCGCGATGTCCTCGGGTTTGGGCACTTCCGGCATCGACAGCTGATGCTCGCCGCCGTCCTGTTCGACCTGGAACGACGCGGCGAGGAAGAAGATCGGCTGGCCGTGCTGGATCGCGGTGACCCGGCGCACCGAGAAGCTGCCGCCGTCGCGGGTGCGGTCGGCCTGATAGACGATCGGCGCTTCGATGTCGCCGGCCTTGAGGAAATACGCGTGCAGCGAATGCGCCGCGCGCGGCGAATCCAGGGTGGCCTGCGCGGCCGACAGCGCCTGGCCGAGCACCTGTCCGCCGAACACGTACTTGGTGCCGATGTCGCGGCTCTGGCCGCGGAACAGATTGTCTTCGAGCCGTTCCAGCGACAGCAGTTCGATCAGTTCGGAAACGGGGGAGGACGGCATCGGGGCGCTCGAAGCGTGACGAAGCCGGCAGTATAGCGGAGGCCTCCCGCGCCTCCGCGCAGGCCCGGGCGCCGGTCGGCGCCCGGGCGGAACCCGGGCGCGAGGCTCAGCGCGCGCAGGCGGGGGGCGTGGCGTCCAGCCCGGCGGGGGCGGCGAAATCGGCCAGATAGACCGCGCCGGAGGTGATGCCCGGCATCAGGTTGCTGGACGAGGACTCGAACGCGACGCGAAGCCCGTCGGAGCTGATCGTGGCGCGCTGGCTGACCCCGTTCTCGGGCACGACCCGGCCGCCCGGGTTGCCGCGGGTCAGCAGCACCGGGACGCCGCCAGCGACTTCGCGCAGGTAGATGCCGGACATCTTTTCGCCGGGCTGGTAATCGATGTTCCAGGAGTTGTACGCGACCAGGCCGCCGTCGTAATCCAGCGCGGGCATGCGGTCGCGATGGTTCGGGTCGGCGAAGGTGATCGCGGTGAGGGTCTGGGCGACGGTATCGCGCACGTACACCACCGAGCGCCCACTGTCGCTGTTGACGCCGGCGAGCAGATCGGTGGCGTTGCTGGCGAAGGCCACATAGCGGCCATCGCCGCTGATCGACATCAGCGGCTCGGATTCCGTTTGCGGCCGGCCGTTGCTGCCGACGACGGTCGGGGGCGACGGCAGCGCGCCGGGCGGTCGGTCGACCAGATCGATGGCGCCGGTGCGGCGGTCGTAGACGTAGGCGTGCGGCGAACTGTTCACCGGGTTGGGCAGCAGATCCATGCTGCTGCTGAAGAACAGAACGCGGTTGCCGTCGGCGCTCAGACGCGGATTCATGCTGCTCATCGACGGCAGGCCGCCGCTGGGCGTGTTGCTGGCGCGCACGTAGGTGCCGGCGGCGATGTCGTAGAGATAGATCTGCTGGCTGGTGCTGCCGGGGCCCGACACCAGGCCGCGGTAGTTCGACGAGAACGCGACGTAGCGTCCGTCCGCGCTCACCGACGAGCTCAGCGAATAACCGTTGAGCGTGTTGTATTCGATGTCCGCGTCTGGCAGCAGCGCGGGCGGGCCGAGGCGCTTGAGCTCGTTGGTGCCGCGGTCGTACAGGAACACGTCGGAGCGGCCCGGGCTGGGATCGCCGGGCAGCATCGGCGAGGCCGAGGTGAAGCTGACATAGCGGCCGTTGGCGCTGATCGACGGGGCGAAATCGGACACGCCCCGGTCCAGGCCGTACTGCGAGAGGCTGACGCGCTCGGCCTCGCGGCAGACCGTGTCGTAGACGAACACGTCCTTGTAGCCGTTGTCGTCGGCGCGCGAAGTCAGATCGCTGGCGCCGGAAACGAAGGCGACGTAGCGGCCGTTGGCGCTGAGCGCGGGGCGTTCGGCGTTGCGCGATTCGGACGGTTGGCCGTAGGACTGGCTGATCAGGCGCAGGGTCGGGATGGCCGGCGCCGGCGCGGCGGGCGCGGCGCCGGCGAGCGTGGCGAGCAGGGCGCAGGAAAGTACGCAAGGCAGGAAGCGCGGCATGACGGAGTCCTCGAGCGACAGGGAAGCGCAGCGGCCCCGCGCGCGGACGCGGCGCCGATGGCGTGCGGCACGGGCCGCACCTGGGCTTACTCGCGCAATCGCGGCCGAACGGCTCAAGCCGCGCGTTATCGCGCCTCGGGACGCAGCCGTTCCAGGCCGCAGCGCTCCATCACCCGCGGCCATGGAAACTGCGGGCCGGGATCGCGCTTGCGCGGCACCTGCACGGCCGCGTCGTCGCTGGCTTCGATGCAGGCCGTGTCGAGGTCTTCGTGCCCGGCGATCCAGCGCAGCGACGGCAGGCGCGCGCGCAGGTCGGCGAGCAGCGCCAGCAAGGCCTCGACCTGCGCCGGCGGATACGCCTCGTCCATGGCCTGGTGGCGCGAATCCAGCCAGTGCGGATAGCGCCCGGTGTTGACCAGCTCGATCCCGAGCGAACGCGGGTTGTAGCCGCGCACGTGGTGGGCGATGCGGTCCTCGGCGACGTAGCGCAGGGTCGCGCCGTCGCGGTCGATGTAGTAGTGGCCGCTGTTGCCGGTGCCGGAGGCCGGGTAGAGCACGCGTTCGCCGTACTCGCGCGCCGTGGCCAGGTCCGGCAGCTCGGTGCAATGGATCACGACCAGATCGATCGCGGCCGGATCGCGCGCGTCCAGCCGGGTTTCGTAGGGCAGGGGCGCGAGGGCGAAATTCATGGGCGGCATGGGCCCGGATGCTACCATTCGCCCTTGCTCCGGAGCCCGCCATGACCGTTTTGCCCCCCGCCGACTCCGCGCTAGGAAAGCTGATGGCCGCCTTGCCGCGGCCGGGCCGGATCGAGTGGATCGGCCTGCGCCCGGCGCGCGGCGTGGCGATGCGCGAGGTCGACGAGGCGCTGGCCGAGACCGGCAAGGGCCTGGCCGGCGACCGTTACCAGGGCGCCAGCGGCAAGCGCGGGATCACCCTGATCCAGGCCGAGCATCTGCCGGCGGTCGCGGCCCTGGCCGGGCTCGACGCGGTCGCGCCGGCGACGCTGCGGCGCAACGTGGTGGTGTCGGGCCTGCCGCTGATCGCGCTGAAGGGGCGCCGCTTCCGTTTGGGCTCGGCGCTGCTGGAGATCACCGAATCCTGCGATCCGTGCTCGCTGATGGAAGCCGCGCTCGGTCCGGGCGGCTACAACGCGATGCGCGGGCACGGCGGCTGGTGCGCGCGGATCGTCGAAGGCGGCGCGCTGCGGCGCGGCGATGCGTTGACGGTCGTGAGCGATGCCGCAGCTTGAGCGCGAATGCGTTCGTTGTGCGTCGTGCGCGAACGGCGGCCGCCGCGCTGGCGCGCGGCCGCTGCGGACCTGATTCGTTGAACTTGGCGCGACCTGTGATCGCTCGACCTCGGCCGCAAGACGCGCGTTGCGCGCTCGACGATCGATGCGGCGCGATCTGCGGCCACTCAAGCCCGGCTCCAAGACGATCGTTGCGCACTCGATGATCGATGCGGCGCGATCTGCAACCACTCAAACTCGGCTCCAGGACGATCGTTACGCATTCGATGATCCATGCGGCGCGACCTGCAACTACTCAACCTCGGCTCTAAGATGATCGTTAACGGCCACTGCATCCTGTCTCATGGCTTCGAAAGCGGCCCCGACGCGACCAAGGTCACCGCCTTGGCCGACGCCGCGCACAGCCTGGGCTGGACCGCCGAGCGCCCCGACTACACCGACCTGGACGCGCGCAGCGAGGTCAGCAAGTACGGCGACGTGTATGCGCGCATCGAGCGTCTGCTCGGGTTGGCGCGCGCGGCCGCCGAACGCGGGCCGGTGGTGCTGGCCGGTTCCAGCCTGGGCGCGTACATTTCCGGCGCGGTGTCGATGCAGGTGCGGCCGGCCGGCCTGTTCCTGATGGCGCCGCCGATCTACATGGGCCCGGCGCCGGCGCTGCAGGCGGCCGACGTGCCGCTGAGCCTGCTGCACGGCTGGAACGACGAACTGATTCCGGCCAGCGACGTGGTCGCCTGGGCGCAGCCGCGCCGCGCGCGGCTGTTGCTGGTCGACGACGGGCATCGCCTGTCCGCTCACGTCGACGCCAGCGCCTCCGCTTTTCGCCGTCTGTTGCAGAGTCTGTAAATACGCATGAGCAAGTTCTACGCAAGCTGCGGCAAGGGCCTGGAATACCTGTTGGCCGACGAACTGGCCGCGCTGGGTTGCCAGCGCGCCACCGCCGCGACCGCCGGCGCCAACGTCGAAGGCACGCTCGCCGACGCTCAGCGCGCGGTGCTGTGGTCGCGCCTGGCCAGCCGGGTGCTGTGGCCGATCGCCGAATTCGACTGCCCCGACGAACACGCGCTGTACGCCGGCGTCGCCGCGGTGGCGTGGCCCGATCACCTGGAAGCGGTGCACACCCTGGCGGTGGACGCGCACGTGTCGGGCGAGGCCATCACCCACGCGCGCTATGCCGCGCAGCGGGTCAAGGACGCGGTCGTCGACGTGATGCGCGCGCGCACCGGCGCGCGTCCGGACGTGGACACCGAAGCGCCGGACCTGCGCCTGAATCTGGTCGTGCGCAAAGGCCGCGCGATCCTGTCGGTCGATCTCGGCGGCGGCCCGCTGCACCGGCGCGGCTGGCGCCAGCACCAGGGCGAGGCGCCGTTGAAGGAGAACCTCGCCGCGGCGGTGCTGCTGCGCGGGCAATGGCCGAAGCTGTACGCGCAGGGCGGCGCGCTGTTCGACCCGATGTGCGGCAGCGGCACCTTGCTGATCGAAGGCGCGCTGATGGCCGCCGACGTGGCGCCGGGCCTGTTGCGCCACGGCCTGCTGCCGCCGACGCGCTGGCGCGGTTTCGATTTCGCCGGCTGGCGCGCGCTGTGCGAGGAAGCGCGTTCGCGCGAGACCGCCGGTTTGACCGCGTTGCGGCCGGTGTTCGCCGGCAGCGATATCGACCCGCAGGCGATCCGCGCGGCGCGCGAGAACGAGGCGATGGCGGGGCTGGCGGGGTTGATCCGTTGGGACGTGGCGGCGGTGGAGGCATTGCGGGTGGTGCCGGAGCCGTTGCGGGCGAGCGCTGCTGCGCAAGCCGACGTTGTTGCGCAAGACGAATCGCAACCCTCCGACCGTCATCCCCGCGAAGGCGGGGATCCAGGGCTTCATCGCGACGGATCTGGCGACGTGCGAAAGAGCGGGGCCGGGCAGGAACGCGGCTTCGCCGATGGGGCACTGGCGGATGGGGGCGCGGCTACCCCAGTTGGCCTAGCCGTCTGCAACCCCCCCTACGACGCCCGCCTCGCCGCCGACCCCGCGCTCTACCGCGCCCTCGGCGAAGCGCTCAAGCGCCTGGTCCCGTCCTGGCGCGCGAGCCTGCTGTGCGGCGACCCCGCGCTGGCCCAGGCCACCGGCCTGCGCGCGAGCAAGAAGTACCAGGTGTTCAACGGCGCGATCGAATGCGCGCTGATCGTCTGCGACCCGATCGCCCGCGTCGGCCACGCCGAACAGCGCGCGATGGAACAAGACGCCGCGCCGCAGCCGCTCAGCGAAGGCGCGCAGATGGTCGCCAACCGCCTGCGCAAGAACCTGCGCAAGCTCAAGTCCTGGCGCCAGCGCGAGGGCGTGAGCTGCTTCCGCGCCTACGACGCCGACCTGCCCGAGTACGCCGCGGCCATCGACGTCTACGCCAGCGACGAAGCCGCGCCGCGCACCTACCTGCACGTGCAGGAGTACGCCGCGCCGGCCGACATTCCCGAGGCCGACCAGCGCCGCCGCCGCAACGAACTGCTGGCCGCGGCGCGCGAAGTGTTCGAAGTGCCGCGCGAACGCATCGCGGTGAAGACCCGCGCGCGCGGCAAGGGCGGCAGCAAGTACGGCCAGTTCGACCAGCGCGGCGAGTTCGTGCCGGTGCGCGAGGGCGCCGCGCGCCTGCGCGTGAACCTGTTCGACTACCTCGACACCGGCCTGTTCCTCGATCACCGGCCGATCCGCCTGCGCATCGCCGAGGAAGCGCGCGGCAAGCGCTTCCTCAACCTGTTCGCCTACACCGGCGCGGCCAGCGTGCAGGCCGCGGTCGGCGGCGCGGCGCAGACCGTTACGGTCGATCTGTCGTCGACCTATCTGCAATGGTGCGCCGACAACCTGCGCGAAAACGGCCTCGGCGGCGCCCAGCACCAGCTGATCCACGCCGACGCGATCGCCTGGCTGGAAGCCGAACGCAGCCGTTACGACCTGATCTTCTGCGACCCGCCGACCTTCTCCAACTCCGCGCGCGCCGACGACTTCGACATCCAGCGCGAACACGTGCGCCTGCTGCGCGCCGCGGTCGCGCGCCTGGCCGACAACGGCGTGCTGTACTTCTCCAACAACTTCCGCCGTTTCCGCCTGGACACCGAGGCGATCGCGCAGTTCGCCCGCTGCGAGGACATCAGCGCCGCGACGATTCCGCCGGATTTCGAACGCGACGCGCGCATCCACCGTTGCTGGCGCCTGGAGCCGCGTTGATGATCGCCCGCAGTGTTATCGGGGCGTCCGCAAGCGGCGCCGCCGCGGCGTGGCCTGTCGACGGCCGCGCCGCCAGGGACTGTACCGCCCGGAGCCGCGCATGAAGCCGCACCGCAAGCCCGGCGCCTGGACCTTCTTTCGCCAGTGGCTGAAGAACCCGTTGCGAGTGGCCGCGGTGGCGCCGTCCAGCGCCGAACTGGCCGCGGCGATGATCGCCGAACTGCCCGACGACGCGGCCCGGGTGATCGAACTCGGCGGCGGCACCGGCGCGATCACCCGCGCCTTGCTCGACGCCGGCATCGCCGACGCCGACCTGCTGGTGCTGGAGCTCAACGAAGAACTGCACGCGCACCTGCAAGTGCGCTTCCCGCAGGTGCCGGTGCTGCTCGGCGACGCGCGCATGCTTCCGCAACTGGCGCGCGAGCAGGGCTACCTGGCCGGCGGCCCGGCCGACGCGATCGTATCCGGTCTGGGCTTGCTGACCATGCCGCATCCCTTGCAGCGCGACATCATCGCCGCCGCGTTCCAGTGCCTGCGCCCGGGCGGCGTGTTCGTGCAATTCACCTACGGCCCGGCCGCGCCGGTCGCCGACGCGGTCGCGCGGCAGCTGTCGCTGCGCGTGCGCCGCGGCGAATTCGTTCTGCGCAACGTGCCGCCGGCGACGGTGTACGTCTACACCCGCGAGCCGGGCTGAGGCGCGCGGCCGCGGTTTTCTGTCGGAGAGTCACCTGCGAGGTTTGCATGGACGAGCAACGCGCACTACAGGCCCAGCAAGTGTTCTCCGGGTTCGCCGAGGCGATGAACGCCTGGGAAGTCGAGGCCTATGCGCTCAGCCGGCCCGAGAACGGCGGGCTGGAGGCGCACCTGGCGCCGATCCGGGCCGGGCTCGTCGCGATCTACGACCGGTTCCTGACCGTGAGAGAGCGCAAGATCGGCCGCCTGGCCGGCCCCGATGTCGGCTATCCGCCCGAATACGACCCGGCCAACGAGCGCGTGGTCGCGGTGCAGGACCTGGGCAAGAAGTTCGTGCTGGAGACCGTGTGGACCCATCCGGTCATGCGCGATTATTCGCGGCAGCAGCGCTACACGCTGGTGTTCGCCCGTGAGGCGTGGCGGATCGACAAGAAGGAAGTCCTGCGTGCGACAACGGGCAAGTGGACGAATCAGACGTTCTGACGAACCGCCGCGTCGGCCCCCTGTAGGAGCGGCGCGAGCCGCGACCGCGCCAACCCGGCTACGGCGCAGCTTGCGGCGCGATCGGATACCCCGCAGTCGCGGCTTGCGCCGCTCCTACAGGAGGCTCCGGCCGAGTTCGTTCTGTTTTTGTTACAGATGATTGCGGTTATCGTTGTATCGTTCTGAAAATGCAGTGGCATCCTGTGCCCAGCGCCAGTCCGGCGATCCCTCAGGAGCAAGATCCATGGCCACCACCGCCACCACTTACGCCCGCGTCGGCCGCAAGCTGCGCGGCCAGGCCACCTCCGACGGCGCCGGCGTGCGCCTGACCCGGGTCATCGGCGGGCCGCAGCTGCCCGACCTCGATCCGTTCCTGCTGCTCGACGAGTTCGGCACCGACCAGCCCGAGGATTATCTCGCCGGCTTCCCCGAGCATCCGCACCGCGGCTTCGAGACGGTGACCTACATGCTCGACGGCCGCATGCGCCATCGCGACAACCACGGCAACGAAGGCGTGCTGGTGCCCGGCAGCGTGCAGTGGATGACCGCCGGCCGCGGCCTGGTGCATTCGGAGATGCCCGAGCAGGAGGAAGGCCGCATGCGCGGCTTCCAGCTGTGGGTGAACCTGCCGGCGCGCGAGAAGATGACCGAGCCCAAGTACCAGGAGTTCGCGCCGGAGCGCATCGTCCAACTGGCGCCGGCCGAGGGCGTGCAGGTCAAGCTGATCGCCGGCCGCATCGGCGAGGCGCGCGGGCCGATCTCGCAGCCGGCGACCGACCCGGTCTATCTCGATGTCGAACTGCAAGCCGGCGCGGTGTGGGAGTACGAATTGCCCGAAGGCCACAACGCGTTCGCCTACGTGTACGAAGGCGGCGTGTCGGTCGGCGACGGCGAGGATGCGCGTGCGGTCGCGGCGCAGGAAATGGCGGTGTTGGCGGGCGGTTCGACGCTCAAGCTCGGCAACGGCGATGCGGCCAGCCGGTTGATCGTGATCGCGGGGCGTCCGTTGCGCGAGCCGGTGGCGCGGTATGGTCCGTTCGTGATGAACACGAAGCAGGAGATCATGCAGGCGTTCGTCGATTTTCAGGAAGGCAAGTTCTGAGGTGTGCGGCTGCGGACGAAGGCCGCGTACGAGAGCGATAGAGGAAGGCCACGCTTCGGCGTGGCCTTTTCGTTGCGGTTTTCTTTGAGGCGAGCGGAAAGGTCCGTATCCCCTCCTGTAGGAGCGACGCAAGTCGCGACCGCGAAAACACAACTACGACGAAACCTGCGCAATGGCTGCGCTTCCGCAGTCGCGACTCGCGTCGCTCCTACAGCCGGACACGAAGTTTGCCGAAGCCCCTGTAGGAGCTGCGCGAGCTGCGACCGCGACAACTGAACTACCGCGCCCTTGTCTTTCCGTGTTGATTTCGCCGTTGGCGGTGTGTCGTGTGACGACCAGCGAAGATCAACGGCTTCCGTCCGCAAGCGGCCGGGTCACTTTCTTTGTCTTGCCAAAGAAAGTAACCAAAGAAAGGCGCTTTCCTTGTCTTCGAATCAAGAGCCACTATGGTTCGGAGCTTGCGCAGGGATGCGGGACAAGGGCCATCCTGGCCCGGTCCCGCACGCGCGCATCCATGCGCGCGCCCTTCGGGTCTCTGTTTGTCTGTGGCGAGTTCGCAGCGGCGGGGGGAGCGAAGGGCAACGGCAACGGCAAGATCGAAATGGATTGCGGTTTTTGCTGGAATGATGGATTAGGACGAGGCTTCGGAAGTTACGGCAGTGCCGCCTCGCTTCAGCGGACTACGCACGCGCACAACTCGCGCGACTGCCTCGCCGCCATGAAAAAAGCCGCGCATCGGCGCGGCTTTTTTCTTGACGCATGCGGACGATCAATCGTCCTTGCCCAACCACCGATACACCGCGCCGCCGATCAGCCCGCCCAGGATCGGCGCGACCCAGAACATCCACAGCTGCCCCAGCGCCGCGGCGCCGGCGAACAGCGCCACGCCGGTCGAACGCGCCGGGTTCACCGAGGTGTTGGTCACCGGAATGCTGATCAGGTGGATCAGGGTCAGGCCCAGGCCGATCGCGATCGGGGCGAAGCCGGCCGGCGCGTTCTTGTGGGTCGCGCCGAGGATGATGACCAGGAACATCGCGGTCATGACCACTTCGGTCAGGAACGCCGCGCTCGCCGAATAGCCGCCCGGCGACATCAGGTCGTAGCCGTTGCTGGCGAAGGTGCCGGCGGCGTTGGGATCGATGCTGAAGCTGCCGGTGCCGCTGGCGATGTGGAACAGCACGAAGCCGGCGAGGATCGCGCCGAGCACCTGGGCGACGATGTACGGCACCAGGTCCTTGGCCGGGAAGCGGCCGCCGGCCCACAGGCCGAAGCTGACCGCCGGGTTGAAGTGGCCGCCGGAGATGTGGCCCAGCGCGTAGGCGCCGGTCAGCACGGTCAGGCCGAACGCCAGCGCCACGCCGAGCAGGCCGATGCCGAGCGGATTGCCGGCGCCGCCGAAGTTGGCCGCGAGCACGGCGCTGCCGCAACCGCCGAGCACCAGCCAGAAGGTACCGATGAACTCCGCACCCAGTCGCTTGATCATGATGTCTTTCCTTAAGAAGGGATGGGCGACTCTCTTGCGAGAGGCAGCGGCCCCGGGATCGACGATCGCGCCTGTTCAGCAGGGAATGGCGTTAACGCAGACCCTGTTCAGCCAGGCCGATTCTCATGCTGCTCGAACTCGGAAAAATGTGCAATGCATCACAGAATGTGCCGCTGAAGCAGCAAAACGATGCCACCGCCCAGAGGACGGTGGCATCGGATCATTTGCGCTGTGATGAGGCGGTTTACTTGCTGCTCAGTCGCGACGACTGAAATCGCAGCCCCTCGGTCTGGCCGAGGATCTCCTTGAGCTGGTCGGCCGACTGCGCCTGCAGCCAGACGTGGGCGATCTTGCCGTTGCCGACCTCGATCAGCGTCTCGCGCGCCTGCACGCCGGGCTGGCCGGCGATTTCGCTGCGGTACCAGTGGACCGGCTTGCCGTCGATGTTGGTTTCCTCGGCGCGGTTGCCGCGCTTGGGCTCGAACGGCGATTTCGACGCGATGTACAGGCCGAACGCCTCGCTGCCGTCCTCGCGCAGCGCGCGGCAGAAATCCGAGTCGGCGGTGCCGCGGTATTCCCAGTGCAGGCCGGTCGAGGCCGGCAGCATCGGGCAGTTGCCCTTGGCCGGTTCGGCTTCCTGAGCCTTGGCGCTGGCGCACAGCACGAACAGCAGTCCCAGCCACGGCAACGCGCGGCCCTTCCCCCATGACTTCACGACACGTCCCCCTGAAAACCGTCTGTTGGTTTAAGCAGTGTTGCGAGAGCCTTCGAGCGTGACCTTAGTCGAGTTTGCGGGGATTGACAAACGCTTGTGCAAAGTCATAGAGCAGATTCGGAAAAATCATCGCTCCGGCAGCGGGATGAATTCGTGCTCGCCGGGGATCTGGCCGAAGCGGCCCGCGGCCCAGTCCTGTTTAGCCTGCTCGATCCGCTCGCGCGAGCTGGACACGAAGTTCCACCACAGGTGGCGCGGGCCGTCGAGCGGCTCGCCGCCGAGCAGCATGGCCTTGAGCGGGGTCTTGGCGCGCAGGCGCGGGCGGGTGCCCGGGTCGAGCACGATCAGGTGCTTCTCCGGCAGGTCGGCGCCGTCGAGCTGGGACTGGCCTTCCAGGATGTACAGGGCGCGCTCGGCGTGGCTGTCCTCGATGTCCAGCTCGGCGTCGGGGTCGAGGTCGATGGCGACGTACAGCGTGTCGGCGAACACCCGCACCGGCGATTCGGCGCCGAAGCCGCGGCCGGCGACGACGCGCAGCCAGGCGCCGTCGCGGCGCTGCTGCGGCAGGGTCGCGGCCGGATGGTGGTGGAAGGCCGGCGCGGTTTCCTCGAACGAGCGCGGCAGCGCCACCCAGGTCTGCAGGCCGTGCACGGCCTGGCCGGCGGCGCGCGGCGCGTCGGGGGTGCGTTCGGAATGGGCGATGCCGCGGCCGGCGGTCATCCAGTTGACGTCGCCGGGATGGATGTCCTGGACGCTGCCGAGGGTGTCGCGATGGCCGATCGCGCCGGACCACAGGAAGGTGACCGTGGCCAGGCCGATGTGCGGATGCGGCCGCACGTCGATGCCCTGGCCGGGCGCGAATTCGGCCGGGCCCATGTGGTCGACGAACACGAACGGACCGACCGAACGCGCTTGCAGGCTGGGCACGGCGCGGCGCACCTGGAAGCCGCCGAGGTCGTGAACGCGCGGGGCGACGAGGATGGTCATGACGGGCTCTCCTGCAGGACTGATGCAGGCAGATTGGCACGTCTTGGCTGCAATCGCGCAACCGGGGCTGCAACTCGGTGTTGCAGGCTCGGGGTGTTGCGTTGCGTTGGTTGCGCGGTGGTGCGGCGCTGCGTTTGCTTAGGAAAAAGTTAAGCGAATTGGCCGCCGGAATGAGGATTTCGCTGCGGTCGCCGCGCTTACTGCGCTTCGAGCTTCACCGTCGCTTGCGGCGGCTCGGCGAAATCCAGCGCTTGCAGCTCCACCGTCCAGGCGCCGGCGTGCTGGCGTGGCTCGGCCGAGGTGTCGAACGACAGCGCCGACTTGGCGCCGTCGCCGCCGGTCAATTCGAACGCCAGCACCGCTTCGCCGGCGCGGATGCATTGCATCTGCGGGCGGCAGCGCGAGTCGTTGACGACTTCGACGAAGCGCAGCCGCGATTGGTCGGGCAGGACGACGCTGTCGCCGGGATGCAGTTGCGCCGACTGGCCGGCGGCGAGGCTGCGGCCCGCGCCGCCGGCGTGGGCGCACGCGGACAGGGCGAGCGTGCAGGCGAGGGCAAGGGCGAACGGGACGGATTTCATCGCAGGCTCCTGGGGCCGGCATCGCGGCGGGTTGCGGCGGGCGGGTCGGCGAGAGCCGGCGCGGCCCGCGTCGTTGCGATCCTCGGCGATCCGCAGCGCGCCGTCCAGACGCGCGCGCCGCGGTTGCGCGCGGCGTCACCGATCGCGGCGACGATCGCGGCGGCGGCGCGACCGTGCCGACGCAGTCAGCGGTCGCGTTCGATCCGCAAGCTGGCGCGGCCTTGCGCGTCGATGTCGACGATCATGCGCCGGTCGTACTCGGTCTCCGGCATCGGCTCGACCGCGCAGGCGCACAGCGCGGCGGCGATGTCCGGCGCGGTGTTGCTGTGGCCGACCACCAGGGTCGCGCCGTCGCCGCGTTCGCGGCGCAACTGCGCGGCGAATTCGGCGGCCGGGCGCTTGGCGTCGTAGACGATCGGGGTCAGCGCGTGTTCGCGCGCGGCCGGCTCGCCGGTCTGCAAGGTGCGGCGGTAGGCGGTGACGTAGACCGCGCGCAGCGGTTCCTCGCGCACGCGCGCTGCCAGGCGTTGCGCGCGCTCGCGGCCGGCCGGCGCGAGCTCGGGATCGCGCGTGCCGTCGTCGGCTTTCTCGGCGTGGCGCACCACGATGTAGCGCGCGGAGGGCGCAGACGCTGCGGGCGGTGCGCCGGCGCAGCCGGCCAGGCCCGCCAGCAGCGCGGCGGACGACAACGTTGCGGCGATTCGATGCATGGCGGCTTCCCGTGGCGATGCGGCAGCCGGCAGCTTACTGCAAGCCGTTGCGGCGGCTCACTTCAGCAGATCGGCGCCGGCCTGGGCGATCTGCCCGTCCTGCGCGGCCTGCGCGCCGGACACGCCGATGCCGCCGATCACCTGATCGCCGAGCAGCAGGCGCACGCCGCCTTCGATCGGCAGCGAGTGCGGCAGGCCCAGCACGACGTTGTTGCCTGCTTCCAGCAGCTTCTGATGGAAACCGCTGTCGCGGCGGTAGTCGGCGGCGTGTACGGCCTTGCCGATGGCGACTTCGACGCTGGAGTTGGGCGTACCGTCCATGCGCTGGAAATGCAGCAGCCGGCCGGCTTCGTCGACGATGGCGATCGACACCGACAGGTTCTGCGCGCGCGCCTTGGCTGCGGCGGCCGCGGCGATCTGCTCGGCGGCGGCGAGGTTGAGCACGGTGCGCTGCGGGAGCTGGGTCTTGAGCGGCGGGGCGGCGAGGGTCGGCATGGCGGCGAGGCAGAGGGCGGCGGCTAGAGCGAGCGAAGTGCGGAGCATGCGCGAAGGCTCGGCGGGAGGGTGCGCGCAGGCTAGCGGAGGGGCGGGCGGGGCGGCAGTGCTTTTTGTACTGGTGCTTGCGGCGTAGTCGAGGTGTCGCGGTCGCGGCTTGCGCCGCTCCTACAGGGGCTGCGGCCGGTACGCGCAAGGCCGTCGAATCCCGGTAGCTCTTGTAGGAGCGGCGCGAGCCGCGACCGCGACACCTCGCTGGCGACGCGCGCCGGCGATCCGACGATCGCCGCGCCGCCGCCGCTCAATGCTTGGTATCGAGCAACATCAACAGCCCCTTCGCCGCCGCCAGCCGCGCCGGCGCATCCGGCAGATCGAGCTTGATCCGCAGCTTGTCCGGCCCGTCCATCTGATACAGCTTCGGCTGCCCCTGGATCATCTTGATGATCGACAGCGGGTCGACATTGGGCCGCTCGATGAACTGCAGGCGGCCGCCCTTGTCGCCGAGGTCGAGCTTGCGGATGCCCAGCGCGGTCGCGGCGAGCTTGAGCTCGGCCACCGCGAACAGGTGCTTGGCCGCGTCCGGCAGCAGGCCGAAGCGGTCGATCATCTCCACTTGCAGCTCGCGCAGTTCCTCGCTGCCGCGCGCGCCGCTGATGCGCTTGTACAGGGTCAGGCGGGTGTGCACGTCGGGCAGGTAGTCCTCGGGGATCAGCGCCGGAATGTGCAGCTCGACTTCGGCGCCGCGCGCGTCGGTCGAATCCACGTCCGGCAGCTTGCCCTGGCGGATCGAGCGCACCGCGCGCTCCAGCAGTTCGGTGTAGAGGCTGAAGCCGACCTCGGCCATCTGCCCGCTCTGGTCCTCGCCGAGCAGCTCGCCGGCGCCGCGGATTTCCAGGTCGTGGGTGGCCAGGGTGAAGCCGGCGCCGAGTTCGTCCATCGAGGCGATCGCCTCCAGCCGCTTCTGCGCGTCGGCGGTGACCGAACGCTGGTCCGGGATGACCAGATAAGCGTAGGCGCGATGGTGCGAACGGCCGACGCGGCCGCGCAGCTGGTGCAGCTGGGCCAGGCCGAACTTGTCGGCGCGGTTCATGATGATGGTGTTGGCGTTGGGGATGTCGATGCCCGACTCGATGATGGTCGTGCACAGCAGCACGTTGAAGCGCTGCTTGTGGAAGTCGAGCATCACGCTCTCGAGTTCGCGCTCGGCCATCTGGCCGTGGGCGATGCCGATGCGCGCTTCCGGCACCAGTTCTTCGAGCTGGCGCTTCATCCGGCCGATGCTCTCGACGTCGTTGTGCAGGAAGTACACCTGCCCGCCGCGCGACAGCTCGCGCTGGAACGCCTCGCGCAACTGCATGTCGTCCCACGGCACGACGAAGGTCTGCACCGCCAGCCGGTGCGCCGGCGGGGTGGCGATGATGCTGAGGTCGCGCAGCCCGGCCATCGCCATGTTCAGCGTGCGCGGGATCGGCGTGGCGGTCAGCGTGAGCAGGTGCACGTTGGCGCGCAGCGCCTTCAGCGCTTCCTTCTGGCGCACGCCGAAGCGTTGTTCCTCGTCGACGATGACCAGCCCGAGGTCCTTGAAGCGCACGTCGCTCTGCAACAGGCGATGGGTGCCGACGACCACGTCGATCTTGCCTTCGCTCAGCTTCTCCAGTTCGGCCTTGATCTCCTTGCTGGTCTTGAAGCGCGACAGCACTTCGACCTTGAGCGGCCAGTCGGCGAAGCGGTCGCGGAAATTGCGGTAGTGCTGTTCGGCCAGCAGCGTGGTCGGCACCAGCACCGCGACCTGCTTGCCGGCGGCGGCGGCGACGAAGGCCGCGCGCACCGCGACTTCGGTCTTGCCGAAGCCGACGTCGCCGCAGACCACCCGGTCCATCGGCTGGCTGCTGCCGAGGTCGCGGATCACCGCTTCGATCGAGGAGTGCTGGTCGGGCGTTTCCTCGAACGGGAACGCCGCGGCGAACGGTTCGTACATCGCCCGGTCGACGTCCAGCGCGAGGCCCGCGCGGGCCTGGCGCTTGGCCTGGATTTCCAGCAGTTCGGCGGCGACGTCGCGGACTTTCTCCGCGGCCTTGCGCTTGGCCTTGGTCCACTGCTCGCCGCCGAGCGAATGCAGCGGCGCGGTTTCCACCGACGCGCCGGAGTAGCGGCTGATCAGGTGCAGCTGCGCGACCGGCACGTACAGCCGGTCGCCCTTGGCGTATTCGATTTCCAGGTATTCGCCGGGCTGGCCGCCGGCTTCGAGCACGATCAGGCCGCGGTAACGGCCGACGCCGTGGTCCTCGTGCACGATCGGCGCGCCTTCGGACAGTTCGCCGAGGTCGCGGATGATCGCCTCGGGCTCGCGCCCGGCGCGCTTGCGCCGGCGCGGCTGCGAGGCGCGCTCGGGGAACAGCTGGCGTTCGGTCAGGATCGCCAGCGCCGGTTCGTCGATCGCGAAGCCGTCGTCGAGCGGCGCCACCGCGATGGCGAAGCGCGCCGCGCCGTCGCGGAACGCGGTCCAGTCGGCGACGGTCTCGGGGCGCAGCCCGGCCGATTGCAGCACTTCCAGCAAGGCCTCGCGGCGGCCGGCGGTGTCGGCGGCGATCAGCACCCGGCCCGGATAGCTGGCGAGAAACGATTTGAGCGCTTCGGCCGGCGCGGTGTCGCGCGCGGCCACCGGCAGGTTCGGCGCGGGCTGCTCGCCGAGCGCCAGCGCGCGCGGACGCTGCGCGTGCTGCTCGCCGCACAGTTCGATGCGCTCGCCCTGGTTGAGCCGTTCGCGCAGGCCGACCGGAGTCAGATACAACTGGTCCGGCGGCAGCAGCGGCCGTTCGATGTCGTGGCGGCGTTGTTCGTAACGCTCGCCGGTGTGGGCCCAGAACGCGTCGGCGGCTTCGAGCGCGCCGTCGGCGATCACCGGCAGCACGTTGCCGGCGAGGTAATCGAACAGGGTCGCGGTCTGTTCGAAGAACAGCGGCAGGTAGTACTCGATGCCCGACGGCGCCAGCCCGGCCTTGAGGTCCTGGTACAGCGCGCTGCGCCGGGTGTCGAGGTCGAAGCGTTCGCGCAGCGCGTCGAGCGCGCGCTTCAGCGAGGCCTCGTCGAGCGGCACTTCGCGGCCCGGCAGAAGGCGCACGCGTTCGATCTTGTCGAGCGAGCGTTGCGATTCGGGATCGAACGCGCGGATGGTCTCGATCTCGTCGTCGAGCAGTTCGACCCGGAACGGCGAGTCCGCGCCCATCGGATAGACGTCGAGCAGGCCGCCGCGCACGGCGAAATCGCCGGGGTCGAGCACCTGCGGCACGTTGCGGTAACCGGCCGATTCGAGCCGGCGCTTTTCGCCGTCGAGGTCCAGGCGCTGGCCGACGCGCACGTCGAAGCTGCCGCCGACCACGTGGCGCAGCGGTGCGAGCTTCTGCAGCAGCGTCTGCACCGGCACCACGACGATGCCGCGCTTGAGCGACGGCAGCCGGTGCAGCGCGGACAGGCGTTGCGAGACGATGTCCGGATGCGGGCTGAAGACGTCGTAAGGCAACGTCTCCCAATCCGGGAACGGCAGCACCGGCAGCGCGCCGTCGGCCGCGCCTTCGGCGCCGAGCAGGGTGCGCAGATCGGCTTCGAGCTGATGCGCGCCGTGGTTGTCGCGGGTCACCGCCAGCAGCGGGCCGTCGTGTTCGCCGGCGGCGCGGGCGATCGCCCAGGCCAGCGCGGAGGGCGAGGCCGGCGCGCGCCACCAGGCGCGCTGCTGGCCGGGTTTGGGCAGAAGAGCGGACACGTGAGGAAGGCTTCGCTGGGGGCGGCTAGGTTAGCCGCTGGTGGACAGGGCGTCACCCTGGCTGCGCGGCGTGCGGCGCGGCGGCGGGTTGGGCGGAGAGTGTGGTTCAGATGGGGGCGAATGCTGCGAAAACAATCGGTCCGGGGCATCGATGATGCGGCACTGCGTGCCCCGGCGCATAAGGATTAATGTCACCTGTGCGCAATGCGTGCATGAAGGTTGCATATGCGCGAAAAACCCCTGGAAAACAGCTGCGGAAACGGTGTTAGGCTCGCCGCGGCCGCATCGGTTTGCGGCCGTTCTGACTCAAGGTCGAGGAGGGGAGCATGCAGAACCAGAAGCGTTGGCGCGCGCTGCGGCGCGTGGCGGCCGTCGGGCTGATCGCGGCGGGCGGTTTGTTTTCGCTGAGCAGTTTCGCTTTTCCGGAAGGCAACGATTTCCTGTTGATCCGCACCTATTACGCCGAGGGCGATTCCGTCCGGACCGAGAGGGTCGGCGCGTCCTATGGCGGTTACTGCCGCATAGTGGTTCGCCCGAAAGATTGGGGGCGGCAGACCTCGAACTACCTCGATCAACGCATTCCTTGCAACCAACTGTAGGCAGGCGCGTTATCCGATGTTGCGGGCGCCGCCGCCCGCCGCCGGGCAATGCGGCGGCGGGCGGCTCGATTCGAGGCGCGACGCCCTGCGCCGCTGCACATCGGGCAGGGGCGCAGCGTCATCCGGCCCGCCGGCGGCTGCGGCGTGCGCGCTTTGCGTCCGGTGTCGCGGAAGCGCGCGACGCAACGCGCTATACCGGACAGCGCCAGTCCGCATGAAGCCTGGGCACGAGACCGGCGAATGCGGTGTGGGCTGCGGGCGCGTACCGATGCGCGGACGCCCGTCCGAACGCAGTCCGTCTTGGATGGAGGCAGGGGACGCCGAATCAATCACGGCATCGCGGCCGCAGCGGCCGCATCCATCGTTCCCGGCCGCGCGTTCGCGCGGGCCGATGGCGTGCCGACGCTAAGGAGAAGCCCGATGAAGCGCAAGACAGTCAAATGGTCGCTCGCCGCCGCGGTGCTCGCGCTGGCCGGCTCGTTTTCGCTGGGGTTGTCGGCATTGCCGTATCCGCCCGACAACGGCTGGATGATCGTGACCTGGAGCAGCGACGGCGTCGCCCATGGCCAGCGGCATTACGGCAACTGCCCGCCGAACACGCCGTATCCGCTGGACTGGGGTTATACCGGCGGCACGCCGACGATCACCTACATGGACTGCGCCAGCGTCGAGTAAACGCGACGTCGGCAGCATCGACCGCCGCGCACGCGGCGACGATTCGGGAGGAACGATGCGATGAACAGGATCATGCGCGATTCGCGCGTACGCCGCGGCGGGCTGGGATTGGCGCTGGTGGCGCTGGCGGCGTTCGCGCCGCTGGGGCTGGCCGGGCCGGTGGTGCCCAACGGCAAACTGCTGATCACCACCTACTGGTTCGAAGGCGAGGCGGTCGGCGGCGATGTCGACGGGGTCTGTCCCGAAGGCGCGCCGATGCCGTTGCCGTGGGGGCGGCGCACCAGCCAGAAGACGTATTCGTACATGGCTTGCGCGGCGCCGCCGGGCACCGAGCCCTGAGCGAAAGCTTGCAGCGGTTCGCCCCCGTCGCCGAATGCGGCGGCGGGGGCCGCGGCTGGCGCCGGAGGCGCCATGCCGGGATCAGGAGACGGGGGCGCGACACGCCCAATCAGGCGCCTGTGGCGCGACATTCCCAATCAGGCGCCGCTGGCGCCTTCGGCAGCCGTCGGCTTGTTGCGCAGGTCCAGCGACACCCGGATCAGGCCCGGCGAATCCTGGTGGAACTCGCGTTCGAAGCCGAGCGAGTGGGCCAGCGACAGCATCGGCGTGTTGTGTTCGAACACGTCGCCGTACAGCCGGTGCACCTTCTTGCCGCGCGCCCACTTCACCAGCCGGGTCATCAGATAGCGGCCCAAGCCCATGTTGGCGATGTAGCGGCTGACCAGGATCGCGAACTCCGCGTCCTGGGTGCGCTCGTCGATCACGACCCGCGCGACCGCGCCGACCAGGGCCTCGCCCGGCGGCAGCGGCTCGGCTGCGACCAGGGCGAACTCGGTGCGCGGATCGACCCGGGTGAAGCGCTCGGCCATCTCGGGGGTGAGCTCCTTGAGCGCGTAGAGGAAGCGCTGGCGCACCTCGTCGGGCTGGAGCAGGGCGAAGCCGGCGCGCAGAGGATCGGCGTCCTCGGGCCTGACCGGTCGGATCAGGACTTCGCGTCCGTTGGGGAGCCGCTGGCGTTCGTGCCAGGGCGGGAGACGTTCACGCGTGGCCATGAGCGGATAGTGGCACATTGTGACGAATTTGGCCCTTCATCCGATTCTCGGCGGCGGCACCGGCGGCCCGGCGACACTGAACAGCCTGAATACGCTTCCGGCGGGGTGAAGGGTGGGCCCTGCCGGGCTGGTACGGCACTTTCGATGGGTACGGCCGTCGCGGGGGGATGCGGACGAGAGGCATGATGGCCGTGTGAATGCGGCCTGACAATGCCCAGCCGACGGACGCGACGCCAGTGCCGGAGGGGGTGGGCCTGGCACGGGCGGTGTGTGCTGGGCAGGTCGAGGGTTCGCCGGGACAGAGGGAAGACCATACGGCCCGTCGTGCATCTAGCGGACGTCATGCCCGCGAAGACGGGCATCCAGGGCTCCACCCAGGCAGGACACCGAAGTCTCTGGATCCCCGCCTTCGCGGGGATGACGATCTCTAAGAGGCGCCGCGAACTTCAAGAGGCGCCGCGAAACCCACCCGCCGTCATGCCCGCGAATGCGGGCATCCAGGGCTTCATCGCGACGGAATTACCGCGCGCCCCAACATCGACGCATCCCGCGCGAACACCCGCGCCTGCCAAGCGCAAGCCACTCAACCGCCAGCATCGGCAATGCTAGACTCCGGCGCCTCGACCCAAGGAGCAGTTCAGTCATGGCAGGTGGTGGTGATTCGACCCGCGCGATCTTGTTCGCGCTCGGCGCCAATTTCGCGATCGCGGTGGCCAAGGGCGTGGCCGCGTTCTTCACCGGCTCCAGCGCCATGCTGGCCGAGACCGTCCACTCGCTGGCCGACTGCGGCAACCAGGGTCTGCTGATCCTCGGCCTCAAGCAGGCCAAGCGCCCGCCGTCGCCGGACTATCCGCTGGGTTACGGCAAGGCGATCTACTTCTGGTCGTTCCTGGTCGCGGTGATGCTGTTCACCGTCGGCGGCATGTTTTCGCTGTACGAAGGCATCCACAAGCTGCAGCATCCCGAGCCGCTGAAGCAGTGGTGGTGGGCGGCCGGCGTGCTGGTGTTCGGCATCGTCGCCGAAGGCATTTCGATGCGCGCCTGTCTGCAGGAAGTGGCCAAGGCGCGCGGCCAGCGTTCGCTGTGGCAGTGGTTCCGCGAGAGCCGCCAGGCCGAGCTGGTGGTGATCTTCGGCGAAGACCTGGCCGCGCTGCTGGGCCTGGTGCTGGCGCTGATCGCGGTGATGCTGACGGTGGTCACCGGCAACCCGATCTGGGACGCGATCGGTACGGTGTGCATCGGCGCGCTGCTGATCATCGTCGCGGTGTTCGTCGCCATCGAGGTCAAGGCGATGCTGATCGGCCAGAGTGTCGACCCGCTGCGCCAGCAGCAGATCCGCGAATTCCTCGACGCGCGCCCGGAAGTGGCGCGCGTGATCAGCCTGATCACCCTGCAACTGGGCAACGAGGTGATGGTGTCGGTGCAGGCGCAGATGCGCGAGGAGCACAGCGTCGCCGGCCTGACCGAGCAGATCAACGCGGTCGAGCGGGCGATGAAGCAGGCCTTCCCGGAAGTGCGCTGGAGCTTCTTCGAGCCGGACTTCAAGCCGGCGGCGTAAGCCGCGGCGTTGCGCGAAACAGCCCGGCCCCGCGCCGGGCTTTTCGTTTGCGCGCTTTGTTCGCGCGTCGGTCGCGGCGATAATCCGACCGTAACGGACAGGGAAGGGATGCGATGAACACGGGCAAGGCGGTGTTGTTGTCGAGCGCGATCGTGCTGGCCTTGCTCGGCGCGGCCGGCGGCGGGCTGTATTTGCTGGACCGCAAGATGAAACATACCTACTACCGCTTTCAGCTCAATACGCCGGGCGACAAGTCGCGGAACCTGACCGGCGACAAGACCCCGAAGCAGACCCGAGGCGAGCCCGCGGACGCCGAGGGCTGCGGCTTGAAAGACGAGCACGCCCTGGCCAAAGCCGCGCTGGCCCCGGCCGCGCTGGCGCTGGAGCGCAGCCAGCGGCCGTTGCTGCGCATCGCGCTCGCGCCGATGGCGCGCGACGAAACCCGCGCCAGCAAGGTCGGCGGCCGCGCCTACTGGGCGGCCGGGCGCGAGTATCCGCGCGATCCGCAGGGCCGGCCGTTGAGCCTGCTGGCGCAGATCGATCTGGCCGCGGTGCCGAAGATGCCCGGCTATCCCGAGCGCGGCCTGTTGCAGTTCTTCATCAGTGGCGACGACTACTACGGCGCCGCGCTCGACGCCGCCGACCGCGGCGACCGCATGCAGGCGCTGGCGCAGCAAAAGGGTTTCCGCGTGGTGTATTGGGCCGACGCCTCGGCGCCGGACGTCGCGCCGCCCGCGGGCGCGGCGGCCGAGCAGCTGCCGTTCGATCCGGCCAAGCCGCGGCGGATGACGTTCTCCACCGATTACGAGAGCATCGGCATCGCCGATGTCGGCTTGAACGACGCCTTGGGCGGCGATCCGGCCGAGCTGGCGGCGCAGTATCTGCGCGAGCATCCGCAGACCACGGACAGCTACGAGGAACTCACCGACAAGGTGTCCGAGTACCTCGACCGCAGCGGCCACAAGCTCGGCGGCCACCCGCAGTTCACCCAGAGCGACCCGCGCGAGCCCGGCGACCGCCGGGTGCTGCTGTTCCAGCTCGACAGCGACGATCAGATGATGTGGGGCGATTCGGGCATCGCCAATTTCTTCATCGATCCCGACGATCTGGCGCGCGCGGATTTCAGCCGTGTGTCGTATCACTGGGATTGCTACTGACGTCCCGGCGAAATTCGCTGCGGCGAGCGTGCGCCGCCACCGGCGCCAGAACCGCGCGCCCTGCATCGTCCTGTTCGACAGCGACGTGCCCGGCTGTTTCGCGGCGGGCGCGCGCTTGCCGCGCAGGCGTCTGCACGCATCGACGCCGACCCTGCATCGGCCGCGACGGTCGTCGAGACCACGCGGCGCTCCCGCGATTTCTACCCGCGCCACGGCTTCGTCGCCAGCCGCAGGCCGTACTACGGATTCGCGCCGGCCACGGCCTGACCGAGATGCGGCGGCTGTCGCCGCGCGCTGCGGCCGGACAAGCCGGGCCGCGACTGCGCGGCCCGGCCGGGACCGTCAGGGAAGCACGCAGCCGCAGCGGCGATAGCAATTGGCGTAGTTCAACTCGCAGTTCGTGGTGGCCGGGTTGCAGCTGGCGTAGGCGCGCTCGCAACCCAGGCGGCAGGTGTTGTTGCAGGCGGCGACCGCAGTGGCGGTCATGCCGATGCCGAAGGCGAACGCGCAGCAGGCGAGCAGGACGGCTTTCTTCCTAAGCATGGCGAAATCCTTGTCTGGGCCCGTCATTGGGCGCCGTCGGTCTTACGGCATGCGCCGTCGCGGCGGCAAGGCGGCAGCGGCGGAACTGTGATGCCGGCGCGCGCGCGGCGCTGTGCGCGTGCCGGCGGCGCAGCGCCGGCGGCGGTTTTCGTTGCGTTGCAGCGCGCGATTGCGACGGCGCGCCCGTCGGCCCGCTCAGTCGGCCTGCTTCAACCACTGCACCGCGCCGGCCGCATCCGCCGTCTCGCCGAGCGTGCGCGCCAGCGCCGGCAGCACCGCCTGCATCTGCTGGTCGAAATGCCACGGCGCGTTGAGCACCAGCAGGCCGCTGCCGTTCATGCGCAGCGGCGAATCGTCGGCGCGCACCAGCAGTTCGACGGTCAGCGCGGACTTGGCCGGCAAGGTCGCGGCGCGGCGGTAGAACGGTTGCAGCGCGCGCCGGCGCTTGATCGGGTACCACAGCGCGTAAGTGCCCTGCGGCCAGCGCGTGAGCGCGTCGCGCAGCGCGGCCAGGGCGGTGTCGAACTCGGCCAGTTGCGCTTCGAACGGCGGGTCGATCAGGACCAGGCCGCGGTTGTAGCGGGTTTCGCCGATGCGCGGCGGCAGCAGCGCCTTCATCGCCGCGTAGCCGTCGCGCTGGTGCGCGGCGACGCGCTCGTCGCGCGCGAACACGTGCTTGAGCTGGGCCGCTTCTTCCGCTTGCAGCTCGCACGCGGCGATGCGGTCGTCGCTGCGCAGCGCGTGCGCCAGCAGCCACGGCGAGCCCGGATAGGCGGCGCCGCCGTGCTCCTGGCGGCAGGCGCGCACGGCGGCCAGATAGCGTCCGATCAGCGGCTGCTTGGGCGCCTCGGCGATCAGCCGGCCGATGCCGCCCTCGGCTTCGCCGGTGCGCTGGGCCGAATTGCCGTCCAGCGCGTACAGCCCGCGCCCGGCATGGGTGTCCAGGGCGAACAGCGGCGCCGGCTTGGCGGTCAGCGCATCGCACAGGGCGAGCAGGGCGATGTGCTTGAGCACGTCGGCGTGGTTGCCGGCGTGGAAGGCGTGGCGGTAGTTCATTCGGCGGGGATCGGGATTCGGGATTCGGGATTGGTACAAGCGGTCCGGCGGGGACATTATGGGTCAGCCGGCCGGTTCGCGCCGGCGTCCGGCATTCCAGAGTCCCGCACTACCCCATAATGACCGCGAAAGCCGCTTTTGCTGATCCCGAATCCCCAATCCCGAATCCCTGCTCCATGCGCATCCTCCTGGTAGAAGACGAATCCGCCATCGCCGACACCGTGCTCTACGCGTTGCGCGCCGAGGGCTTCCAGGCGGTGCACTGCCTGACCGGCGGCGACGCGCTGCGCGAAGCGGCGCGCGAGCCGTTCGATCTGGCCGTGCTCGACGTGGGCCTGCCCGACATCGGCGGCTTCGCGCTGTGCCGCGAGCTGCGCCGCGAGCGCGATCTGCCGGTGATCTTCCTGACCGCGCAGAACGCCGAGGCCGACCGCATCCTCGGGCTGGAGATCGGCGCCGACGACTACGTCACCAAGCCGTTCTCGCCGCGCGAGCTGGCGACGCGGGTGCGGGTGGTGCTGCGCCGCGTCGGCGGCGTCGGCGCGGCCGGCGCCGCGGCCGCCGAGCCGGAGCGCGGCTTCGTCCACGACAACGAGGGCAAGCGCATCCGCTACCGCGGCCAGGCGCTGGACCTGACCCGCTACGAATACGGCCTGCTGGCCGCGCTGCTGCAACGCCCCGGCGCGGTGCTGTCGCGCGCGCAGCTGATGGACCGGGTCTGGGGCGACGCGCTCGACAGCGGCGACCGCACCGTCGACACCCACATCAAGACCCTGCGCGCCAAGCTGCGCGACGTCGATTCCGACGCCGATCCGATCCGCACCCATCGCGGCCTGGGCTATTCGCTGGACAACGGCTGAGCGAAGGCGCGCGCGCATGAAAATCGGACTGCGGATCTTCCTGGGCTACTTCCTGATCGTGGCGCTGGCCGCGACCCTGCTGGCGCGGGTGTTCGTGGCCGAGGTCAAGCCGGGCGTGCGCCAGGCGATGGAAGACACCCTGGTCGACACCGCCAACGTGCTGGCCGAACTGGCCGCCGACGATTTCCTCGCCGGCCGCATCGATCAGGGCGATTTCGCCAAGCGCGTGCGCGCGCTGGCGGCGCGCGACGTCGGCGCGGCGATCTGGGGCTTCCGCAAGCGCTCGTCGAACTACCGCGTCTACGTCACCGACGCCGCCGGCAAGGTGGTGTTCGACAGTTCCGGGCGCGACGTGGGCAAGGACTATTCGCGCTGGAACGACATCTACCTGACCTTGCGCGGGCGCTACGGCGCGCGCTCCAGCCCCGGCGAGAGCGGCGATCCGGACGACACGGTGATGCACGTGGCCGCGCCGATCCGCGACGACGCCGGCCGGATAGTGGGAGCGCTCAGCGTGGCCAAGCCGAACAGCGCGATCGCGCCGTTCATCGCCCGCAGCCAGCACGTGGTAGTGCGCTGGGGTTTCGTGCTGATGGGTGCGGCCTTGCTGGTCGGGGTCGGCGTGTCGTGGTGGCTGTCGCGCCAGATCGGCCTGCTGCGCCGCTACGCCAACGCGGTCACCGCCGGCGCGCGCGCGACTGCGCCGGACGCGGCCGGCGAGTTCGGCGAACTCGGCCGCGCGCTGGAGACGATGCGCACGCGCCTGGAAGGCAAGCAGTACGTCGAGCAGTACGTGCACACCCTGACCCATGAGATGAAAAGCCCGCTCGCGGCGATCCGCGGCAGCGCCGAGCTGCTGGAATCGCCGCCCGGCGAAGGCGGCATGAGCGGCGCCGACCGCGCCCGCTTCGCCGGCAGCATCCGCCGCCAGGCCGAGCGGCTGGCGCAGATGATCGACAAGCTGCTGGCGCTGGCCGCGGTCGAGCATCGCCAGAGCCTGGACAAGCCCGAGCCGGCGGCGCTGGCGGCGATCGCCCAGGAAGCGGCCGAGCATTGCGCGCAGCGCCTGCGCGACAGCGGCGCCAAGCTGCTGCTCGACCTGGAGCCGAACCTGCCGCCGGTGCAGGGCGACGCGTTCCTGCTGCGTCAGGCGCTGGTCAACCTGATCGACAACGCCGCCGATTTCTCGCCCGACGGCGGCGAGATCCTGCTGCGCCTGCGCCGCGACGGCGACCGCCAGCGCATCGAGATCGGCGACCGCGGCCCCGGCGTGCCCGATTACGCGCTGGGCCGGGTGTTCGAACGCTTCTATTCGCTGCCGCGCCCGGCCGGCGGCAGCCGCAGCAGCGGCCTGGGGCTGTGCTTCGTGGCCGAGGTGGCCGCGCTGCACGGCGGCGAGGCCGCGTTGAGCAATCGCGAAGGCGGCGGCGCGCAGGCGAGTTTGAGCGTGCCGGGCTGAGCATGCCGCGCTGAACGCGCCGCCTGCGAGGGCGGCGCGCTTCGCCGCTTACAGCGCCGCGTCTTCGCCTTCGCCGGGCAGCCCGCGGCGCCGGGCGCGGTTCTGCGCCATCGCGAACTTCATCCGGCTGAAGAACGAATCGCCCTCGACGAAGTCGAGCGCGTTCTGCACGTATTCGCTGTCCGGCTGCAGATGGCGCGCGGCCTCGATCCAGTACACCGCTTCGTCGTACTGGTAGCCCGGCAGCTTCTTGTCGCCGTACCACCACGCCAGCGAGACCATCGAATCCAGGTAGCCGTCGTTGGCGAATTCGAGCACATGCGGCTCGGCGCGCCGGCGCGCCGACAGCGGCGGCCAGTCGAAGCGCAGGATCACGCCGAAGTAATTGCGGACGCGGTCGAGCAACTGCACGTCGAATTCCTGATGATCGCCTTCCAGGACTTGTTCGATCCGGGTCCGCGCGCGTTCGAGATAGTCCAGCGCCTCGCCGGCGATGGCGTCGGCCTGCGCGCCGGACACTTCGCCTTCGCGCACCGGCGCCATCGCCAGCCAGGCGACGTTGAACATCGCCACTTCGTGACGGTTGTCGGCGGCCTGGCGGTAGTACTGCAGCGCGCGTTCGGTGTCGGCGCGTTCGTCGTGGAAGTAGGCGCCGCAGCTGAACTGCGCGGACGCGTCGCCGAGCGCCGCGGCCTTGAGCCACATCGGCAGCAGCGCGTCCGCGCCCAGCGTTTCGCCGAGCGGCGCCAGCGCATTGAACGGCGAGTCGGGCACGATGCTGCGGTCGGCGGTCTTCGCCGCGGCGAGTTCGAACCAGCCGTCGGCGACCTGCGCGTCGCGCTCGATCCCGGCCCAGCCGTTGAGGCTCAACAGGCCGTACAGCGCCGCGCCGTGCGCGCTGACCAAGCGGTTCACCTCGGCGATCTTGCCGAGCCACGGCCCGCGCTCGTCGCTGGCGCACCACGTCGACACCGCGCGCACCAGGGCCCATTGTTCGTAGTGATTGTGCGGGGCGCTGTGGGCGTAATGGGCGCAGGCGGCTTCGATCCGGTCGTTGCGCACTTCCAGGTAAGCCAGATACTTGTGCACGCGGCCGCGCAGGTTCTCCGCCAGCGGCCGCTCCAGCAACTGCTGGCCCAGGCGCAGGTGATGGCGCAGCACGCGCGGGTCTTCGAGCATGTCGCTGTCGTCGACTTCCAGCTCGTCGAACCAGGCGAAGAAGCGCAGCGTGTTGCGTTCGTGTTCGTCGAAACGTTCGCACAGCGGCGAGTCGGCGAAGGCGAGCATTTCCTCCCAGCTGCCGCCCCAGCGCGGCATGCGCAACGACACGTAGGCGGCGGCCGCGTCCAGCGCGTGCGGGTCCAGCGCGAAAGCGACGCGCAGCCAGTATTGCAGCGCCGCGTCGTCCTGGTCGGACTGTTCGCGCCGCCACGCCAGCGGCTCGGCGGTCAGCGGCGGCGGCAGGTGTTGCGGCAGCGCGCGCAGATACTCGGCCAGCTCGGCGGCCGCGCCGGACGGCGCCAGCATCGCTTCGATCTCGGCCGATTCGCCGTGGCCCGGCAGCGCGGTGGGCCGTTCGCCCTTGAGCAGCCAGCGCCGCCACCATTTGGGTTCGCCGAACGCGGCCTCGCTGTAGAGCACGCTGGTGATCGCCGGCCACTCGCCGTGGCCGCCGTCGAGCATGCGGATCACCGCGCACAGCATCGCGTCCTGGGCGGTGCGCGCGCAGGCGCGCATCGCCGGCGTGACCCGGTCGGCGGTGGTGGTGCTGCGGTACTCGCCGAACCACGCGGCCCAGTAGGCGACTTCGAGCATCGCCGGAAAGCGGCTGTCGGGCCGTTGCGCGCGCCATTGCCGCAGTTGCGCGAGCGCGTCGCGGCCGTGCGCGAGGGCGTGGCCGAAGAAATCGCCGTAGACCTCGATGTAGTCCAGCGCGGGCTGCGGTTCGCTCTGCGCATCGCGCACCGCTTGCAGCGCGCGCTCGAGCTCGTCCCAGCGTTGCTGCGGCAGCCACGCGGCGTAGTCGACGCGGCCTTCCGCGGCGATGGCCTCGGCGACGCTGACGGCTTTGAGTGGGGACATGGACGATCCTTGTGCGTGGGGATTGGGGGAAGGGACTTAGACAGCGACGGTCGAACCCGGTGGGTCCGACCCGGTCGCGATCGCCTCGCTCAGGTCGAACCCGGACCAGCTCAGCCGCGTCCACGGGCAATCGTACTGGTCCAGATAATCGGCGATCGCCACTTCGGTGGCGCGGGCGTTGCGCGCCTCGTGGCTGCTCCAGCGCAGCCAGGTGGCATGGCCGCGGCCGGCGGCGGCGCCGAACGCGCGCCAATCGGCGAAGCCGTCCTGCACGCGCTGGGCGTTGAGCAGCAGCAGCGGCCAGCCGCGCGCATCGTCGATCAGGCCCCAGGCCGCGAGCAGGCGCAGCAGGTAGCCCTGGCGCATGGCGTGCCAGGCCAGCAGATCGCGCACGGGATCCGCGCCGGGTGCGGCCGGGTCCGGCGCGGCGGCCGTTTCCAGCAAATTCGGGTGAGAGAAGCAGGGCACGCGGAAGAACTCGGCGCAAAAGTTCCGCACCGCCGCCTCGGCGCCGTCGCGCGCGAAGCCCAGTTCGGATTCGACCTGGGTGCGGATGCGTTGCGGGATTCCCGCCGGCGCGGCCAGCCGGGTGTCGTGGCCGACCAGGCCGATGCGGAACAGCAGCGGATCGGACACCGCCAGCGCCCAGCGCCGGTGCGTCGGCGCCGCCTGCGCCGGCCCGCCCTTGCCGAGCAGCCGCGCCAGCCAACCGCCGCCGCGCGGCGCGTCCGCGGGTGCGAACGAGGCGGCGAGCCATTGCGGGAACACCTGTTTCAGCGCGGTTTCGCACAGCTCGCTCTGCGCCGCGGCGTAGGCCGCCTGCTCGCCGTCGTCGCCGGCCGCCTCGGCGCGCCGCATCGCCAGCGCAGCGGCGACGACGGGCCCGTGCGGTACGGCGACCTGCTCGACGACGGCCGCGCGAGCGCCCAGTCCCAGCCATTGTTCGAGCGGGCCCGGAGCCGGATGGTGGCCGAGCAGATGCGGATAGGCGGCCAGCAGCGCGCGCTGGCGCGCGACGTCGTCGAGTTCGCCGAACGCGACATAGCCGGCTGCGCCGTCGCCGCCGGCGGCGACGAGGCCCAGCAGCAGCAAGTCGCCGCAGCCGCCGTCGTGCGGGCGCAATTGTTCGAGCAGGGCCCGCACGTCGGGCAGGTACTTGGCCGCGGGCACGGTGTTCTGCTTGCCCTTGATCTGCTCCAGGCTCCACTCGCCGAGTTCCAGCGCCAGACTGACGGTGACGTGCGGGCGGTTGTGTTCGTCGCGCAGGCTGAACAAGCGGATCCGGCCCTGTTCGCAATTGCGCGCGTAATGCTCGCCGTAGCCGCCTTCGAGCCGCTCGCGCTGGGCGAACTGGCCCAGGCAGTGCTGCATGTGGAACGACTCGTAGGCCAGTTCCGCGCGCAGGGTATGGCCGCTGGCGCGCAACTCGACGAAGCGGCCGTTCGGCGTCGCCGCGATGTCGGCCAGCGCATGCGGCTGGCTCGGCCACCAGCCGCGCCGGCTGCGCCGCTGCATGCGTTCGTGGTCGCGCCGCCACGCGGCGTCGGCGGCGGCGAAGGCGATGCGGTGGAATTTGCCGGCCAGGCGCGTGTCCAGGCGCGCGGCAAAGAATTCGACCATGCGCAGTTCGTGTTCGCGCAGCAGATGGTGCTCGGGGTCGATGTAGAGCATGTCCGCGTCGCCCTGCGCCAGCTTGCGCAGGAACCATGGCGCCGGCGCCTGCGCGCTCATGCACACGCGCCAGTTGTCCTCGCTGCGCACCGGCAGCACTTGGGCGAAGCGGTTGACGACCCAGCGGAAGAAATGGCTGCGCAGCCAACGCGCGATGTCGGCGTGATCGCGGCGCTGCTGGCTGCGGCGCACGATCGCGGCGCGGATCGCGTCGGCGTTGATGACGTCGCGCGCGGTCGGCGGCGATGAGAGGGCGGGAGAGTCCATTCCTGCGGCGTTTCCGGGGGCGGGGTCCTGACGATGGCGGGGCGGCCGCGCCCAGTATCCTCGCTGCGCGCCCGCAGCCCAAGCGCCCGGCCCGGCGCCGCGGATCGGCCGCGGCGCGCGCTTCACCGACGCTTCACCGTCGCCGCACCGCCTCGCCATCGCGCCTCCGCACAAGCCGCCCAAGCTTGCCGCCAAGGTCGCGGACAACGTCGCGCACAGGGAGAACGACATGCGGGTCTGGTTGAAGATGTTGATGGTGCTGGGGCTGACCCTGGCGATTCTGGTGCCGCTGCTGATGATCGGCGGGGTCATCGACGAGCGTCAGACCTACCGCGCCCAGGCGGTGGCGACGGTCGCGCGCAGCTACGCCGGCGCGCAGGCGTTCTCCGGCCCGGCGCTGATCGTGCCGTACGAGGACACCTGGATCAGCGAAGAAAAGGACGACAAGGGCGTGGTCAAGCGCATCGCCCATCGCGAGCAGGGCCGCTGGACCTACTTCCCGGCCAAGCTCGAAGTCTCCGGCGAGATCGTGCCGCGCGAACGCACGCTCGGCTTGTACAAGGTGCTGGTGTACGAATGGCAGGGCAAGGCCCAGGCCAGCTTCAACGCCAACATCCCGGCCAACCCGGTCGCCGCGCCCGGCACCACGGTCAACGGCATCGCCCGCAGCATCGGCAAGCCGTGGCTGAGCTACGCCTTCGCCGACGTGCGCGGCCTGCGCGATCCCAAGCTGCGTCTGGACGGCGTCGAGGCGGCGATCGAAGACGGCCAGGGCGCGCGCGACGGCGGCGGCATCCACGCCCGTCTGGCCGCGCCGGCGCCGGCGACTCAGCTGAAGGCGCAGACCGAACTGGAGTTCACCCTCGGCGGCACCGAATCGCTGGCGCTGGTGCCGCTGGGCAAGGACAACCGCTTCTCGCTGCGTTCCAAGTGGCCGCACCCGAACTACGGCGGCAGCTTTCCGCCGAGCTCGGACAGCATCGGCGCCGACGGCTTCCGCGCCGACTGGCGGGTGTCGTCGGTCGCCACCAACGCCCAGCGTCAGTACACCGCCGGCGCGGTGCTGCCGTCGGTCGGCCTGACCGAAAGCTATGAGGCCGCCGCGGGGCCGGAAGGCGCGATCGGCAGCGAGATCAACGCGGTCCAGATCACCCTCAAGGACCCGGTCAACGTCTACTCGCAGGCCGAACGCGCGACCAAGTACGGCCTGCTGTTCGTGTTGCTGACCTTCGTCGGCTTCTTCATGTTCGAACTGATCAAGCAACTGCGCATCCACCCGATCCAGTACGGCCTGGTCGGCCTGGCCCTGGCGATCTTCTTCCTGCTGCTGGTGAGCCTGAGCGAGCACATCGACTTCGGCGTGTCGTACCTGATCGCCAGCGTCGCCTGCATCGGTTTGCTGGTGTTCTATCTGAGCGCGGTGTTGCGCAGCCTGGTCCGCGCGCTCGGCTTCGGCGCGATGCTGGTGACGCTGTACGGCGCGCTGTACGGCCTGCTGATCTCCGAGGACAACGCCCTGGTGCTCGGCGCCGGCCTGCTGTTCCTGATCCTGGCCGCGATCATGGTCGTCACCCGCAAGGTCGACTGGTACCAGCTCGGCGCCAGCGCGCCCGGCAAGCGCGCCGAGCCGTCGCCGCCGCCGCTGCCGGACGCGCAGTGACCGCCGCGGGGTTCGCCGGCGGCTGAACCCGAACGGCGGCGGGCCGCGCGCCCGCCGCCGTTTTTTTGCCCGCGCGCCGCCGCGCCGGGCCGCGCTTTTGCCTAAGATGGCCGGATGAAGAAACCGATGCCCACGCTGCGCAGCTACACCGGCGCCGAGATCGCGCCCTACCTGAACGCGATCGCCGCACTGCGCATCGCGGTGTTCCGCGAATGGCCTTACCTGTACGACGGCGACGCCGCCTACGAGGCCAAGTATCTGCAGGTGTACCGCGACTCGTGGCGCGGCGTGGCGGTGCTGGCCTTCGACGGCGAGCGCATCGTCGGCGCCTCCACCGGCCTGCCGCTGATCGACGAGATGCCCGAGATCCGCGCCGCCTTCGACGGCCATCTGGTCCAGCCCGAGCACGTGTTCTATTGCGGCGAGTCGGTGCTGCTGCCCGAGTACCGCGGCCGCGGCGTCGGCCACCGATTCTTCGACCTGCGCGAAGCGCATGCGCGCGCGTTCGGCGAATACCGCTGGACCACGTTCTGCGCGGTCGAACGCGACCCCGGCGATCCGCGCCGGCCGGCGTTCCACCGCGGCAACGAGGGGTTCTGGAAGAAGCGTGGCTACACCCACCGTCCGGAACTGGTGGCGAAGCTGGCCTGGAACGAGGTCGCCCGCGGCGAGCGCGAGCATTCCCTGAGTTTCTGGCTGCGGCCGCTGGAGCGCGCGCGATGAAAGTGGCCGTAGCGAAATACCGCATCGGCGCGCCGCGCGACTTCGCCGAGTTCGCCGACAAGCAGGCGCAGTGGCTCAGCGCCGCGCGCAACGGCGGCGCGCAACTGGCGGTGCTGCCCGAATACCTGTCGCTGGAACTCGGCGCGACCTTCGGCGCGGCGACCCAGGGCGACCTGCACGCCTCGCTGGTGGCGACCCAGCAGTACCACGGCGCGTGGCTGGACCTGTTCGGCCTGCTCGCGCGCGAGCTGCGCCTGCACATCGTCGCCGGCAGTTTTCTCTACGACCCCGGCCACGGCCGCTACCGCAACCGCAGCTACGCGTTCGCGCCCGACGGCGGCCGCGTGTGGCAGGACAAGCTGCAACTGACCGGTTTCGAGAAGCAGGCCGGGGTGATCGAGCCCGGCGACGCGCTGCGCACCTTCGAACTGGCCGGCCAGCGTGCCGGCATCGCGGTCTGCTACGACATCGAGTTCCCGCTGCCGGTGCGCGCGCAATGCGAGGCCGGGGCCAAGCTGCTGATCGCGCCGAGCTGCACCGACACCGACGCCGGCGCGACCCGCGTGCGCGTGGGCTGCCTGGCGCGCGCGCTGGAGAACCGCGCCTTCGTCGCCCAGGCGGTGACCGCGGGCGAAGCGCTGTGGAGCCCGGCGCTGGACACCAACACCGGCGAGGCGGCGGTGTACGCGCCGATGGACCACGGCCTGCCGGCCGACGGCGTGCTTGCGCACACTCGGGGATCGCAGCCGTGGGCGTTCGCCGATCTGGATTTCGCCGCGTTGGAAGCCAGCCGCGAACGCGCGCAGGTGGCCAACGATCGCGATTGGGTCGGGCAGTGCAAGCCGGCGTTGGTGCGGGCGCAGATGGCGCAGTGGGGCGAGCAGAAATAGGCCACGCGGCGAGCGTGAGCGATCACGGTCGCGGCTCGCGCCGCTCCTACAGGTAGCCCATGTAGGAGCGGCGCGAGCCGCGACCGCGACACTTCAACTGCCGCGCAACCTCAACCGAACAACGACACCCCAGGCACCAACCACAGCGAAATCCCCGCCAAGGTCGAGCCGATCACCGTCGCCGCCAGCACATCGCTGGGATAGTGCAACCCCAGCACCACCCGCGACGCCGCCACCGACGCGGTGAACGGCACCAGGATCCAGCCCAGCGCGGGGTAATGCGCCATCGCCACCAGGCTGAAGGCGACCGCGTGCAGGGTATGCCCCGAGGGGAAGCTGAATTCGTCCAGCGGCGCGACCCAGGCATGGATGCGCTGGTCCGACGCGAACGGACGCGGACGCCGGGTCCAGCGCTTGAGCAGCTTGTACAGCGCCAGCGCGATCACGCCGGTGGCGGCCAGATGCGCGGAGGCGCGCAGGCCGTCGTAACCGTCGGCGAGTACCAGCACCGCCATCAGCGCGTACCAGAACACGCCGTCGCCGAGCCGGCTGACCGCGGCGAAGTACGCGCGCGAACCGCTGCGTTCGCCGAGCCGGTTGGCGCGCAGGCACCAACCCGATTCGCCGGCGATCAGACGCTTGCGCAAGGGCAACCGGTTCATACGACCTCCTGCTCGGGTTTGTTGTCGGGACGGGACTCTTGGCTCAGCCGCAGCGGCATGCCGCTGCGGTCGGCCAGGCCGTGCAGCACCGCGTCGAAATCGGCGGCGACCTGCTGCGGGCGCAGGCCGCCGATCGCCTCGCGGCCGGCGCGGGCCATGCGCGCGCGCAGCGCGTCGTCTTCGGCGATGCGCGCGGCCGCGGCGATGAAGCCGGCCTCGTCGCCGCTGGGCAGCGCCGCGCCGTGTTCGCCGTCGCGCAGGTGTTCGTGCGCGGCGCCGTAGTCGAACGCCACCGTCGGCACGCCGCTGGCCATCGCTTCCAGGGTCACGTTGCCGAAGGTTTCGCTGAGGCTGGGGAACAGGAACAGGTCGCCGCTGGCGAAGTGCGCGGCCAAGGTCTCGCCGCGCTTCACGCCGCAGAACACGAAGTCGGGATGGTCGCGCTGCAGTTTCTCGCGCGCCGGGCCGTCGCCGACCCAGACGAAGCGCGCGTCGGGACGGCGCTGTTGCAGCGCGCGGAACGCGCGCACGGCCAGGTCCAGATTCTTCTCCGGCGCGATCCGGCCGACGTAGATCGCGACCAGGGTGCTGTCGTTCGCGCCCCATTCGCCGCGCAGCGCCGGGTCGCGGCGCGAGGGTTCGAACAGCGCGGTGTCGACCGCGCGCGGCAGCCGCACCACGTCGTGGAAACCGCTGGAGCGCAGGAACTGCGCCAGCTCGCGCGTCGGCACCAGGGTCGCGTCGGCGCCGTTGTGGAAGCGGCGCATCCACGCCAGCGCGGTGCCGACCAGGAACGGCGCGCCGTAGTCGCGCATGTATTCGTCGAAGCGGGTGTGGAAGCCGGTCGCGGCCGGAATCGCCAGCGCGCGCGCCGCCTTCAGCGCCGACCAGCCCAGCGGGCCTTCGGTGGCGACGTAGATCGCATCGGGCTTGCGCGCCGACCAAGCCTGGCGCAGCCGCGCGGCGCAGGGCAGGCCGAAGCGCAGGCCGGGGTAGCGCGGCAGCGGCAGGCCGCGCACCAGCAGTTCGTGATCGGCGCCGTCGCCCTGGCCGTCGGCGTCCTGGCGCGGGCGCACCACGCCGACCTCGTGGCCGCGCGCGCGCAGACCCTGCTCCAGACCGTGGACGGTCAGGGCGACGCCGTTGATTTCCGGCGGATAGGTCTCGGTGACGATCGCGTAGCGCATGCCGCGGCTCCCGGTTTGCGCAATCTTGTGCGCGCGCCGTGTCCCTGCGGTTGCCGGCGCATGACGCAGGCATGACCGCAGCCGGTAATCGTTTTCCGGAACCGTTTTCATCCGGCCGCCGTCACGAAACGCCGCGCGTTCGCCGGTTTTGTCGCGATCCGTCAATAGTCTTCGCGCAATACCGCGGCATCGCCGGCGATCGCGCAGCTTCCGCTTCGTTAACAAGCCTGTCCCTACAATCGCCGCGTTCATCTGCTCCACGCCATCCGCCAGGGGGACTGCTTGCATCGACGCGAACTGATCAAGGCCGGACTGGGCCTGCCGCTGGCCGCCTGGGCCGCGACGGGCGCATGGCCGTCCTGGGCGGTCGCGGCCGGGCCGGCGCAGGCCTTCGACGCCGACACCGTGCCGGCGCTTGCGCGCGCGCTGGCGGCGCGTCCTTACCGCGCGCCGGCGAGCGAACTGCCGGCCGGATTGGCCGAGGTCGATTACGACCGCTGGCGCGACATCCGCTTCGATCCGAAGCAGGCGCTGTGGAAGAACGACGGCCTGCCGTTCCAGTTGCAGCTGTTCCACCGCGCGTTCCTGTTCAAGCAGCGGGTCGAACTGAACCTGGTCGACGCCGGCCGCGCCGCGCCGGTGGCTTACCGCAGCGAGTTGTTCGACTTCGGCAAGGCGCCGCGCCCGCCCGCGGACGCCGACCTGGGCTTCGCCGGCTTCCGCGTGCACGCGCCGATCAACCGCAAGGATTACTTCGACGAAGTCTGCGCCTTCCTCGGCGCCAGCTATTTCCGCGCCGTCGCGCGCGACCTGCTGTACGGCCTGTCGGCGCGCGGCCTGGCGCTCAACACCGGCGTCGGCGACCGCGAGGAGTTCCCCGCGTTCGTGTCGTTCTGGATCGAACGGCCGGCGAAGAACGCCAAATCGATCGTCGTGCACGCGCTGCTCGACAGCCCGAGCACCGCCGGCGCGATGCGTTTCGTCGTCACCCCGGGCGTCGACACCACCTTCGACACCACCCTGCGTTTGTACCCGCGGGTGACGCTGGACCGCGCCGGCATCGCGCCGCTGACCAGCATGTACCACTTCGACGACACCGACCGCCGCGGCGTCGACGACTTCCGCCCGGCCGTGCACGACTCCGACGGACTGGCCTTGTTCAACGGCGCCGGCGAACAGATCTGGCGGCCGCTGCACAACCCGGCCAATGTGCAGGAAAGCGCGTTCCAGGACCGTCGCCCACGCGCGTTCGGGCTGATGCAGCGCAAGCGCGCGTTCGCCGACTACGCCGACAGCGAAGCCCATTACGAGCGCCGCCCGAGCCTGTGGGTGGAGCCGACCGGCGACTGGGGCGAGGGCGCGGTGCACCTGATCGAGATCCCGACCGGCGACGAATACCACGACAACATCGTCGCGTTCTGGCGCCCGCGCGCGCCGCTGGCGGCCGGGCGCGAACACCGCTTCGACTACCGCCTGCACTGGTGCGCCAAGCATGCGTGGAAGCCGGAGCTGGCTACTGTCTCGCGCACGCGCATCGGCGCCGGCGCCAACGGCGCGCGCCTGATCGTGCTCGACTTCGACGGCGGCCGCCTGCCCAAACTGCCCGCCGGCGCCCAGGCGCGCGCGGTGGTCTGGGCTTCGGCCGGACAAGTAACCGACGCCACCGCGCACGCCATCGCCGGCACCGGCGGCTGGCGGCTTTCGTTCCAACTCACCCCCGGGGACACGCGCGCGATCGAGCTGCGCGCGGTCATGGAAGACGCTTCCGGTGCCCTTTCCGAAACCTGGCTTTATCGTTGGACTGCATGAACGCAACTGTCGCACCGCCGCAACGTCCCGCCGCCACCGCGCCTTACGAAGCGCTGCCGTCCGAATCGCCGATGGCGATGCCGGTGCAGTCGCTCAAGGCCGGCAGCCTGTCGTCCAACCCGCTGCCGACCGCGCCGCGCGGGATGGCCCTGCGCCGCCTGTACGTGATCGGCGGCGCCGCGCTGCTGACCCTGGTCGCGGCGTACCACATCCTGCGCGTGCTCTACGTCGGCGGGCTCAGCGTGCTCGAAGGCGCGCTGCTGGGGCTGTTCCTGTTCCTGTTCGCCTGGATCGCGCTGGCCTTCACCAGCTCGCTGGCCGGCTTCATCCTGATCCTGTCGCGCCGGCGCTGGCGCATGGGGCTGAAGCAGGGCGGCGAACTGCCGGAACTGGGCCAGCGCACCGCGCTGCTGGCGCCGACCTACAACGAAGATCCCGAGCGGCTGATGGCCGGCTTGCAGGCGATCTACGAATCGGTCGAAGCCACCGGCAAGCTCGACCAGTTCGACTTCTTCATCCTCAGCGACACCACCAAGGAACCGATCCGCCAGGCCGAGATCCGCGCGTTCCAGGCGCTGCGCGAACGCACCGGCGGCCATGCGCGGATCTTCTACCGCCGGCGCAAGAACAACGCCGAGCGCAAGGCCGGCAACATCGCCGAGTGGGTGCGCCGGTTCGGCGGCGCCTATCCGCAGATGCTGATCCTCGACGCCGACAGCCTGATGACCGGCGAGGTCATCGTGAAGCTGTCCGGGGCGATGGAACGGCATCCGGACGTGGCGCTGATCCAGACCCTGCCGATGATCGTCAACGGCCAGACCCTGTTCGCGCGCATGCAGCAGTTCGCCGGCCGCGTGTACGGGCCGGTGATCGCCTACGGCATCGCCTGGTGGCACGGCGCGGAGAGCAACTACTGGGGCCACAACGCGATCATCCGCACCCGCGCGTTCGCCGATCACGCCGGCCTGCCGGAACTGCGCGGACGCAAGCCGTTCGGCGGCACCGTGCTCAGCCACGACTTCGTCGAGGCCGCGCTGATGCGCCGCGGCGGCTGGGCTTTGCACATGATTCCGGGGCTGGTCGGCAGCTACGAGGAAGGCCCGCCGTCGCTGACCGACATGCTGGTGCGCGACCGCCGCTGGTGCCAGGGCAACCTGCAGCACACC
The DNA here is from genome assembly GCF_017355525.1 of Lysobacter enzymogenes. NCBI lineage: Bacteria > Pseudomonadati > Pseudomonadota > Gammaproteobacteria > Lysobacterales > Lysobacteraceae > Lysobacter > Lysobacter enzymogenes. The sequence continues at coordinate 5,783,372 of NZ_CP067395.1, forward strand.
GCGGTGCTGCCGGCCAAGGGCCTGCACTGGATCAGCCGCATGCATCTGATGATCGGCATCGGCCATTACTTCACCGCGCCGATGTGGGCGATGCTGATGCTGATCGGCCTGATCATCCCGCTCGACAAGCTCGATTACTTCAGCTGGCAGAGCATCCGCCTGCCGGGCTTCTCGCCGAGCGCTTACTGGCGCGACCAGGATCCCGACCGGGTGCTGTGGGTGTTCATCGCCACGATGGCGGTGCTGCTGGCGCCGAAGTTCATGGCCTATCTGGCGCTGCTGACCGACCGCGAGACCCGGCGCGGCTGCGGCGGCGCGATCCGCGCGTTCTTCAGCATGATCTTCGAAACCCTGCTGGCCGCGCTGATGGCGCCGGTGACCATGTACCTGCAATCGCGCGGCGTCGCCGAAGTGCTGTCGGGCAAGGACTCGGGCTGGGAATCGCAGCGCCGCGACGACGGCAGCCTGCCGCTGTCGGGGCTGATCCGCAGCTACGGCGGGCTGACCCTTTTCGGCGTGCTGATCGGCGGCATGGCCTACGCGATTTCGCCGCCGCTGGCGGCGTGGATGTCGCCGGTGATCCTCGGCCTGATCGTCTCGATCCCGGTGGTGGCCTTCACCTCCGCGCGCGGGCCGGGGCAGTTCCTGCGCAAGATCGGCATCTTCCGCATTCCCGAGGAGATCAGCCCGCCGCCGGTGCTGGTGCGGGCGACGCAGTTGCGCGCGGAGGCGGCGAAGCGGTCTTCGCTTTGATTCGCTGACCTGAATCGCTGATCTAGATCGCTGATCCAAATCGCCGGCCCGGATCGGCGATCCGAATGGCTGATCCGAATCACGGATCGGCCGTGGACGCGAACGCCCACGGCGTTTGCTCGGCGCGGCGAGCGGCTATGCTCGCGGCATGAGCCAGACCCGCAGCGCGCCCGATCCCGCCCTCAGCCATGTCGTCGGCGCGTCCGCGCCGGCGTTGCTCGACGAAACCATCGGCGCGATGCTCGCGCGCATCGCCGCCGCCTGGCCCGAACGCGAAGCGCTGGTGGTGCCGCCGCAGAACGTGCGCTTGAGCTGGCGCGCGTTCGACGCGGCGGTCACGCGCCTGGCCGCCGGCTTGCTCAAGCTCGGCCTCGCCCCCGGCGACCGCATCGGCGTGTGGTCGCTGAACCGCGCCGAATGGGTGCTGCTGCAATTCGCCAGCGCGCGCGCCGGGTTGATCCTGGTCAACATCAATCCGGCCTACCGCACCCACGAGCTGGAGTACGCGCTGAATCTGGTCGGCTGCCGCGCGCTGGCGATCGTGCCGTCGTTCAAGACCTCGAACTACCTGGAGATGCTGCGCGAGCTGGCGCCCGAACTCGGCTGCCATCCGCCCGGCCTGCTGCGCGCGCAACGCTTGCCGGACCTGCGCCACGTGCTGGTCATGGGCGCCGATGCGGCGCCGCCGGGAACGCACGCGTTCGACGCGGTCGCGGCCTGCGACGACCCGGCCGCGCACGCGCTGCTCGACGAGGTCGGCGCGCAGTTGTCGCCGCACGACGCGATCAACATCCAATTCACCTCCGGCACCACCGGCGCGCCGAAGGGCGCGACCCTGACCCACCGCAACATCGTCAACAACGGCTTCTTCGTCGGCGAGGCGATGCGCCTGAGCGAACGCGACCGGCTGTGCATCCCGGTGCCGTTCTACCATTGCTTCGGCATGGTCCTGGGCAATCTGGCCTGCGTCACCCACGGCGCCTGCATGGTGATTCCCGGTGAAGGCTTCGACCCGCTTGCGACCTTGCAGACCGTCGCCGCCGAACGCTGCACCGGCCTGCACGGCGTGCCGACGATGTTCATCGCCGAACTGCAGCATCCGCAGTTCGCCGAGTTCGACCTGTCGAGCCTGCGCACCGGCATCATGGCCGGCGCCAACTGCCCGATCGAAGTGATGAAGCAGGTGGTCGCGCGCATGCACATGGAGCAGGTCACCATCGCCTACGGCATGACCGAGACCAGCCCGGTCAGCTTCCAGACCGTGCCCGAGGACCCGCTGCAACGGCGCGTGGATTCGGTCGGCCGCGTGCACCCGCACGTGGAAGTGCGCATCGTCGACGAGCATGGCGCCACCGTGCCGCGCGGCGAGGTCGGCGAACTGCTGACCCGCGGCTATTCGGTGATGCAAGGCTATTGGGGCGACCCGAAACGCAGCGCCGAAGCGGTCGACGCCGACGGCTGGATGCATACCGGCGACCAGGCCACGATCGACGCCGACGGCTACGGCCGCATCGTCGGGCGCCTCAAGGACATGCTGATCCGTGGCGGCGAGAACGTGTACCCGCGCGAGATCGAGGAATTCCTCTACCTGCATCCGGCGATCGCCGACGTGCAGGTGTTCGGCGTGCCCGACGAGAAGTTCGGCGAGGAGGTCTGCGCCTGGATCCGCCTCGCCGAAGGCGCCGCGCTCGACGCCGACGCGGTGCGCGGGTTCTGCCAGGGGCGCATCGCCCACTACAAGATCCCGCGTTATGTCGAGTTCGTCGGCGAGCTGCCGATGACGATCAGCGGCAAGCCGCAGAAGTATCTGATGCGCGAGAAGATGGTCGAACTACTGGCCGCGCGCGGCGACGGCTGAGCGACGGCGCGGCTTGCGGCGAGCCTCAGCTCGCCAACAGCTTCAACGAAATCCCCAGCCCCGCCATGTCCTGCGGCTCGCCCTCCAGGTCCGCGCGCACCAGCGGCCGCGAGTCGAGCCAGCGCCGCGATACGGTCAAGGTCAGGGTGCCGTTGTCGGCGTGCGCGTCGAGCTGCGGGATCGGGTCGGATTCGTGCGCGCGGTGCAGCAGCACCGCCAGGCGCAGCAGCGCCGAGCTGCGCCGCACCGCGGCCAGCAGGCGGTCGGGCAGGGCGTCGAACGCGCTCTTGGGGATGCTGCGGCGATGCGTGCGCACCAGCGCGGCGAGGAACTGCTGCTGCTGGCGCGAAAAGCCGGAGATGTCCGAGTTCTCGATCACGTACGAGCTGTGCACGTGGTACTGGCTGTGCGCGATCACCAGGCCCAGCTCGTGCAGGCGCGCGGCGCGTTGCAGCATCAGGCGGTCGTCGGCGTCGAGGTTCCAGGCCTTGGCGACCTGGTCGAACAGCCGCAGCAAGGTCGCCTCGACCCGCGCGGACTGCTGTTCGTCGATGCCGTAGCGCTTGACCAGCGAGGCCACCGCGGCGTCGCGCGGGTCGTCGGCGCCGCCGCGGCCGAGCATGTCGTAGAGCACGCCTTCGCGCATCGCCGCCTTGCTGATGGCCATGCGCTGCAGGCCGAGCACGTTGAAGGCGGCTTCCAGGATCAGGATGCCGCCGGCGATCACCGGGCGGCGGTCGGCGGACAGGCCGGGCAGGTCGATCGCGTCGATGCGGTCGGCCTGCAGCAGCTTGTCGCGCAGATGCGGCAGGGCTTCGGCGGTGACCGCGCCCTTGGTCAGCTTCATCGCCGCGCAGATCTCGCCGATGGCCTTGTTGGTGCCCGACGAACCCAGCGCCTCGTGCCAGCCCAGCGCGCGGTAGGTGCCGGCGAACTGCTGGAACTCGGCCGAGACTTCGGTCAGCGCGTCGCGCCACTTCTTCTTCGACAGCTTGCCGTTTTCGAAGAAGCGGCGGGTGCTGGCGATGCAGCCGACCTGCAGGCTTTCGCGCTCGATCGCCTCGAAGCCGGCGCCGACGATGCATTCGGTGGAGCCGCCGCCGATGTCGATGACCAGCCGGCGCTCGCCGGGCTTGGACGGCTGCGCGTGGGCGACGCCGAGGTAGATCAGGCGCGCCTCTTCGCGGCCGGACACCACTTCGATGGCGTGGCCCAGCGCCGATTCGGCCGGCATCAGGAACGCCTGCGGCGCGGCCAGCCGGCGCACGGTGTTGGTGGCGATCGCGCGCACGCGTTGCGGCGGCACGTCGCGGATGCGCTGGCCGAAGCGCGACAGGCATTCCAGCGCGCGCTGGCGCACCTCGGGGGCGAGCCCGCCCTTGCGGTCCAGACCCTCGGCCATGCGCACGGTCTCGCGCAGCCGGTCGACGGTGCGCAACTGCCCGAGCACGTAACGCGCCACCACCATGTGGAAGCTGTTCGAGCCCATGTCGACCGCGGCGAGCAGGTCGCCGTCTTCGAGCGGCAGGCGGCTGGTCGGGAAAAGATTATTCATGCGCGGGATTTTCGGTCATCCGCACAACTTAGCCAACAAGGTCGCCTGCGCCGAGTGCGGCATCGCGCCTTCGGCGGGCGCGATCCGGGCGTAGAGACCGTCGCTTTGCAGCTCCCAGGAATTGAGGTTGTCGGCCAGGTAGTTGGCCAGCGCTTCCTCGTAGACGCGGCTGCGCAGCTCCGAATCCAGAATCGGGAAGCCGGTCTCGACCCGGCGCAGCAGGTTGCGTTCGAGCCAGTCGGCGCTGGAGCAGAACAGGTCCGGCGCGCCGTCGTTGGCGAACCAATAGACGCGGTGGTGTTCGAGGAAGCGGCCGACGATCGAACGCACGCGGATGTTGTCCGACACGCCTTCCACGCCCGGGCGCAGGGTGCAGGCGCCGCGCACGATCAGGTCGATCTGCACGCCGGCCTGCGAGGCTTGATACAGCGCGCGGATCACCTGCGGCTCGTTCAAGGCGTTCATCTTGGCGACGATGCGCGCGGGCTTGCCGGCGCGGGCGTGCTTGGTCTCGCGGTCGATGCGCTTGAGCACGCCGGCATGCAGGGTGAACGGCGATTGCAGCAGGCACTTGAGCTTCAGCGACGGCGCCAGGCCCGAGAGCTGCTGGAAGATCAGGTGCACGTCGTTGCCGATGTCCGGGTCGGCGGTGATCAGGCCGAAGTCGGTGTAGGCGCGCGCGGTGCCGCTGTGGTAGTTGCCGGTGCCCAGGTGGACGTAGCGCTTGAGCTTGCGGCCCTCGCGGCGGACGATCAGCAGCATCTTGGCGTGGGTCTTGTAGCCGACCACGCCGTACACCACCTGCACGCCGGCTTCCTGCAAGCGGTCGGCGAGGCCGAGGTTGGCTTCTTCGTCGAAGCGCGCGCGCAGCTCGACCACCACGGTCACGTCCTTGCCGTTGCGCGCGGCCTGGACCAGTTGTTCGACGATCGGCGAATCCTTGCCGGCGCGGTACAGGGTCTGCTTGATCGCCAGCACGTTCGGGTCTTCGGCGGCCTGGCGGATCAGCTCCAGCACCGGCGCGAACGAATCGAAGGGATGGTGCAGCAGCATGTCGCCGTCGGCGACGGTGTCGAAGATGGTGTCCACGCCCGGCGCGACGCGCTGCTGGTACGGCGGGAACTTCAGCTCCGGGCGCTGGACCAGATCGTAGACCTGGATCACGCGGTTGAGGTTGACCGGGCCGTTGATGCGGTAGACCGCGTTCTCCGGCAGGTCGAAATTCTCCAGCAGGGTGCGCACGATCGGCTTGGGGCACTGCTCGGCGATCTCCAGCCGCACCGCGCGCAGGTAGCCGCGGCCGACCAGTTCGTCGCGCAGGGCCAGGGCGATGTTGTCGACTTCTTCCTCGTCGACCAGCAGCTCGGAGTTGCGGGTCACGCGGAACTGGTACGCGCCCTTGACCTCCATGCCCGGGAACAGCTCGTCGACGAAGGCCGACAGCACCGAGGACAGGAACACGAAGTCGTGCTGGCCGCCGGAGACGTTCTCCGGCATCTGGATGATGCGCGGCAGCGAACGCGGCGCGCGCACGATGGCGAGGTTGCCGGCGCGGCCGAACGCGTCCTTGCCCTTGAGCACGACCACGATGTTGAGCGACTTGTTGAGGATCTTCGGGAACGGGTGCGCCGGATCCAGGCCCAGCGGCGACAGCACCGGCATGATCTCGTCGCGGAAGTACGCGCGCAGCCAGCGGGTCTGGCGCGCGTTCCAGGAGTTGCGGCCGAGCACGCGCACGCCGTTGTCCTGCAGCGCCGGGCGCAGCACGTCGTTCCAGCATTCGTACTGGGCCTGGACCAGCTCGGCGGCGCGGTCGTGGATGCGCGACAGCACCGTCTGCGGCGCCAGCCCGTCCGGGCCCGGGGCCAGGCCGAGGTCCTGGGCGTGGCGCAGGGTGCCGGCGCGGATCTCGAAGAACTCGTCGAGGTTGGTGCAGGAGATGCACAGGTACTTCAAGCGCTCCAGCAGAGGCACCTGCGGGTCCTGGGCCTGGGCCAGGACGCGGAAGTTGAAGTCCAGTTGCGACAGTTCGCGGTTGAAGTACAGCGAGGGGTCGCGCAGCGGGTCGGTTTCGAGCGAGGTTTCGGTCATCGCGTTCATGGCGCTGCGTTGCGTCCTAAATTCGAAGCTGCCCGCTCAGGGCAGCGCGTCGGGAAGGGTATCGTGTTGAGCGTCGCCGTACAGGTCGCGGCGGCGGATGCGCTCGGGGATGAAGTGGCAGGCGAAGGTGCTGCCGCGGCCGACTTCGCTGGCGATTTCCAGGCGCGCCTGATGCAGGTGCAGCACGTGTTTGACGATCGACAGGCCCAGGCCGGTGCCGCCGCTCTCGCGCGAACGGCTGGTCGAGACGCGGTAGAAGCGCTCGGTGATGCGCGGCAGGTGCGCGGCCGGAATGCCGTAGCCGCTGTCGATCACCTCCAGCACCGCGCCGCGGACGATGCCGGCGCTTTCGGGGCGGAAGCGGATGCGAATGGTGCCGCCGGCGGGCGTGTAGCGGATCGCGTTGCCGACCAGGTTCGAGAACGCGCTGTGCAGTTCCTTGTTCGAACCGAACAGGTCGACGCCGGCCAGATCGTCCATCGCGATCTCGTGCCGCCCCTGGCTCAGCGCATTGGCCTCGCGCTTGAGCGTGGCCAGCATCGAGGACATCGACACGTTTTCCTCGGCCGGCAGGCTGTCCTGCGACTCCAGCCGCGACAGCGTCAGCAGGTCTTCGACCAACTGGGTCATGCGCTGCGACTGGCGCTGCATCTCGGCCAGCATCGGCGCCCAGTCCGGGTGTTCCTCCGGGTCGAGCATGTCGAGATAGCCGTGGACCACGGTCAGCGGCGTGCGCAGCTCGTGCGAGACGTTGGCGACGAAGTCGCGGCGCATCTGTTCGAGCTGGAGCATGCGGCTGACGTCGCGCGCGACCAGCAGCCACAGGTTTTCCGAGTACGGGATCAGGCGCAGGCTCAGGGTCACCGCCGGATTCCACGGCGAGGCCGCTTCCAGCGGCTCGGCGTTGCGGCCGGACGCGAGCCAGTGCGAGATCTGCAACGGCTGCAAACGGTCGACCACCGGCCCGCCGATATCGCGCGGATAGCGCAGGCCGAACAGGCCGGTGGCGGCTTCGTTGAACCACTGGATGCGCTGGCTGTTGCGTTCCACCACCACGATCGCGTCGGGCATCGCCGCCGCGGCGGCGCGGTAGGCGCGCAGCATTTCGATCAGGCGGCGTTTGCGCCCGCGCATCTCGGCCTGGCTGCGGTGCAGCAGCCGGTCGAGTTCGTTCCAGATGCCTTCGCCGAGCGGCGGGGTCAGGCGCTGGCGCGCGGTCAGCCGGATCAAGACCCGGCGCAGCCGCCAGTAATGCCAGGCGACCACGCCGATCGCGGCGGCGGTGACGATGGGCCAGGGATAGCCGACCAGGATGCCGAGTACGGCGGCGCCGACCAGGATCAGGGCGAGCTGTCCGAGCGTACGGAACCAGGCGGAGCGTGCGCGCGGTGGCATGCCCTCAGCTTACGCGGCGAGTGAGGCAGAAAAACGATAGCCCGCCCCGCGCACGGTCTGGACCATGCCGTCGAGCCGGTGCGGCTCCAGCGTCTTGCGCAGGCGGCGGATGTGCACGTCGACGGTGCGCTCCTCCACGTACACGCTGCCGCCCCAGACATGGTCGAGCAGTTGGGTGCGCGAATAGACGCGTTCGGGGTGGGTCATGAAGAAATGCAGCAGGCGGTACTCGGTCGGGCCGATCTGGACCGGCTGGTCGCCGCCGTCGACCTGGGCGAACACCCGGTGGGCGGCGCCGTCGATGCGCAGCGGGCCGACGCCGACGCTGCCGTCCTCGTCGTCCTCGCGCGAACGGCGCAGCACGGCGCGGATGCGGGCGAGCAGCTCGCGCGCCGAGAACGGCTTGACGACGTAGTCGTCGACGCCGGCTTCCAGGCCGCCGACGCGGTCGTTCTCCTCGCCGCGCGCGGTCAGCATGATGATCGGAATCTCACGCGTCAGCGATTCCTTGCGCCAGCGCCGGGCCAGCTCCAGGCCGCTGGTGCCCGGGAGCATCCAGTCCAGCAGGATCAGGTCCGGCACGCGGTCGGCGATCGCGGCCTGGGCTTCGCGGGCGTCGCCGGCGTGCACGGGATCGTATTCGCCCTTGCGCAGGGCAAAGGACACCATGTCGCGGATGGCGGGTTCGTCTTCGACTATCAGGATGCGCTTCTGCACACGGTCACCGAGGGGAGGCGGGGAGGGGTTCGTCCCTGAAACCGCGCCAGTACACTACCGTTTTATGACGTACCCATGACACGGGACGGGCGGCATTGTCCCCCAGGCCTTGTCGCCCGTGTGTGCACGGGCGGGCGCGATCGCCCAAGCGGGGCGGGGACTTGCGTCGGCGGGCGGGGATTTCGGCAGCGTTCGGCGCGAGATCGGCGACGTGGCGACTTTGGCGGCCAGGTTACATCGCCGTGGCAGCCACGCGGCGGCGCGGCGACCGTTTCGGGACGCCGGGCGGGCCTGTATTCGGGCTAGGCGCAGCGCTGCGGCCGGACGGTTCGATATCGCGCCGTATGGTCGCGCCGGCCGAGGCCGGGCTGCCTTGGTTCAGACGCAACGAAGGGGCAAACCCACCCGGCGATCCGCGAAATCGGCCGATCCGGTCAAGCCGGCGGAATGCCACGCCCGCGGACAGCGGTCTGCAAGGTGTCGCGGATCGGGTCGCGTGCGCGGAGCGAGAGCGTCCTCAGACACCCTCGGGCGCTCACCACTGCCCCGATGCCGGTGGGCGCAGCCGGGTTTTCAGGAAATCGAAGTACTTGGGCGAATCTTCGGCGAAGATCTCCGCACCGCCGCCCATGTACGCCCGGGCCAGCTCATCCGCGGCCCGGTCCAGATGGCCGAGTTCGAACTGGCACTGGCCAAGCCGCAAGTGCAGGAATGGATTGCCGATCGCCTCGGGGAAATGCATCGCGGTGGTCAGATTGTCGCGCCCGGCCTGGAAGTCGCCGGCGAGGAAGTTGGCGTCGCCGACGGCGGCGAGTATCCAGGTGCCTGCGTCCCAGTCGGTCTTCGGCTCAGGCAACAGGTCGAAGGCCTGCCAATACCGGTCCAGCGCTTCGGCAAAGTGCCCGTCCTTCGCTAGTTCGTCGCCTTGAGCGCACAGTCGCTTGATCTGCGCGTGGATCGCGTCGTCCAGCGCCGGGGCGGCCTGCGCCGGTTCGGCGGCGCGTGCGGCCGGCCTGTCTTGCTTCTTCTTGAACCAGCCGAAGACCATCGTGCGTTCCCTGTGTGTTGCGCCAGTGCATCGCCCCGGCCGCATTTTGGTCCCCATCGCTGCCGTAGCGGCGCCCGTGGCGCCCGCGCCCGGCGCGGCCTTACTGCTTGCGCAAATCCTCGTCCCGCACGCCCTGCCGCTTGAGTTCGAGCACCGTCGGGGTGATCGCGGCGATGCGCGCCTCGATCCGGGCGCGGGCGTAGTAGTCCAGGTCCGGCTGGCGCTTGAGGTTGTTGAGCTGGACCAGGGCCTGCTCGGGCCGGCCGCGCAGGTAGGCGGCTTCGGCGTAGGCCTCGCCGGCGCGGACCTTGTCGCCGGCGATCTCGCAGGCGCGAGCGAAGCTCTGCTGCAGCAGCGGGTCGTCGGAATACGCGCCCAGCAGCGGCCGCAGCACCGCCTGCGCGCGCTGGCCGGCGGCGGCGGTGGCGCGGTCGTTGAGGACCTTGGCGTAGCTCAGCGCGACCGCGCGGTTGTTCGGGCTCTGCCGCAGCAGGCTGTCGAAGCGGGCGTCGGCGGCGGCGTGCTTGCCGGCCTGGGCCTCGGCTTCGCCCATCGCCAGGCTCAGCCACAGCTGGCCGGGATGCTTGCGCAGCAGTTCGGTCAGGGTGTCGCTGGCGGCGGCGGTCTGGTTGCCGCGCAGTTGCGCCAGGGCCAGGCCGTAGCGCTTGGCGTCGGTGTCCAGGCCGAGCTTTTCGTACTCGCGCAGCGCATCGCGCGGCGAATTGGCGCTGAGTACCCGGGTGCGCTCGCGCGCGTACTCGAACACGCCGGTGCCGCCGGCGCTGAGGCCGGCGTCGCTGAGCTTGATTCCGTTCGGCAGCAGCGGATTGTCGGTGCCGGCCGCGTTCGGCGGCAGGGTGAACGGGGTCTTCGGGATGCGCTCGACCAGGGTCGCGTTCGGCGTGGCGGTGATCGCGGTGATGCTGTTCTTGGCCGCGATCTGCTCGGCGCGCTCCTTGGCTTCGCTGATGCGGGTGGTGGTGACCGGGTGGGTCATCAGGTAATCGGGCGTCTCGCCGTACCAGTTGGCCTTGTTGCTGCGGGTCGCCAGCTGCATGCGCTGGAAGAAGCCGGCCATCGCCCCGGTGTCGTAGTTGCTGCGGTACAGGGTCTGGATGCCGATGCGGTCGGCTTCGGATTCGTTCGAGCGGGTGTAGTTGATCTGGCGCTGCTGCATCAGGCCCAGGCCCGAGGTGATCGCGGCCATGGTCGCGTCGTCGCTGGAATTGCCGCCGGCGCTCTGCGCGGCGACGATCGCGCCGAGCATCGCCAGCAGGATCGGCAACTGGTCGCGCTGGGCGCGCTCGACCCCGCGCAGCACGTGCTGCTGGGTGACGTGGGCGATTTCGTGCGAGAGCACCGCCGCGACTTCGTCTTCCTTCTCGGCGGTCAGCACCAGGCCCGAGTTGACCCCGATGTAGCCGCCGAGGGTCGCGAACGCGTTGATCTGGCGCTCGCGCAGCATGAAGAAGGTGAAAGGCTGGCGCGGCTTGTCGCTGTTGGCGGCCAGGCGGGTGCCGAGGGTGTCGAGCCAGCTGTCGATCAGCGGGTCTTCGAGCAGGTAGTCGTAGTGACGCAGCTGCGCCAGCATCATCGAGCCGTATTCGCGCTGCTTGGCCGGGGTCAGCAGTTCCCCGGCCGAGGAGCCGATGTCGGGCAGCTTGCTCTCCTGCGCGCCGGCGCAGACGCTGCCCAGGGCGAGAGTGACGGCGGCGGTGAGCAGGGCGATGCGGCGCAAGCGGGATTCCTCGGTGGCGTCCGCGCGGGCGGATGCGGAAAGACGGGCGGAACAGGATCAACGTTACGGCGGCCGGTACGGGGTCGAGCGTCTCGCCGCAGCGGCCCCGGCAGGATGCCGCCGGGCGGCGACGAGGGCGTGAACCCGCGGTTAATTCCGGCCGCGACCTCGCCCACCGCGTCCGCCCGCGCCACCCTGCCGTGCGCCCGCGACCCGACGCAAGCGTATTGCGCCGCGACGGACTGCGTTCCACCGGCACGCTTTAAACTGCCCCGGCGAGTGTCCATATCCGACACCAGCCCCTTCCCGAAGTTTCCGGAGAACCGTTTTGAGCGACACCGCCTCCACCCCGACGCCGGCGATCGTGATCTATACCACCGCGATCTGCCCGTACTGCGTCGCCGCCAAGAATTTCCTCAAGAGCAAGGGCCAGACCTGGAGCGAGGTGCGCATCGACCTGGATCCGGCCGAGCGCGAGAAGATGGTCGCGCGCACCAAGCGCACCAGCGTGCCGCAGATCTTCGTCGGCGACACCCATGTCGGCGGCTACGACGACATGATGGCGCTGCACCGCGCCGGCGGCCTCGAGCCCCTGCTCGCGGGTGGCGCATGAGCGGCGCCGACGAGCAGGCGCAGAAGGACCGCGTCGCCGAATTCACCGCGTTCCGCAAGCGCATGAACGAACGCATCCTGGCCGAGCCCAACCAGGTCGTGCGGCGTTTCTTCGCCCTCGACACTCAGACCTATCAGGCCGGCGCGCTCGACGTGAAGACCAAGGAGCTGCTGGGCCTGGTCGCGTCCCTGGTGCTGCGCTGCGACGACTGCATCAGCTACCACGTCGCCCAGTGCAAGGAAGCCGGGGTGAACCGCGACGAGATGTTCGAGACCTTCTCGGTCGGCCTGGTGGTCGGCGGCTCGATCGTGATCCCGCATTTGCGCCGCGCGGTCGATTTCCTCGACCAGCTCGAAGCCGGCGAATCGGCGGCGCCCGCCGCCCACGACCACGGCTGAGCCCTTGTAGGAGCGGCGCGAGCCGCGACCGCGCCAGCGCAACTACTACGAAACTCCCGCAGACCGGCGCCACGCCGGTCTCGCGGTTTTGGAAGACCCGGGCGCTTCGGGCTTGCGTCGCAGCCGCAATGGCGCGGTCGCGGCTTGCGCCGCTCCTACAGGGGCGGCGGCCGGGCTTCACTCAATCGGGCGGGTTGGCCCCGTTCACCGCGATCCGGCCCGGCCCAGTACGGCCGCGAATGCAGGCCGGGGCCGCTTCCGGCATAATTGTGCGGTTAACACCGTTCGATTCGTGCGCCGGGCCACAGCGCCGGCGCCCGCCCTACTGCTGGAAGAATTCCCTCATGACGCAAACGATTACGGTCATCCGTGGCGACGGCATCGGCCCGGAGATCATGGACGCCACCCTGCACGTGCTCGACGCGATGAACGTCGGTCTGAGCTACGAGTTCGCCGACGCCGGCCTCGTCGCCCTGGAAAAGCACGGCGAGCTGCTGCCCGCGGCGACCATGGATTCGATCCGCAAGAACCGCATCGCCCTCAAGAGCCCGCTGACCACCCCGGTCGGCGAAGGCTTCAGCTCGATCAACGTCGAACTGCGCAAGCGCTTCGACCTGTACGCCAACGTGCGTCCGGCCAAGTCGTTCCCGAACACCAAGTCGCGCTTCCCCTCGGGCGTGGACCTGATCACGGTGCGCGAGAACACCGAAGGCGCGTACATCGGCGAAGGTCAGACCCTGTCGGAAGACGGCGAGACCGCGATGCTGACCCAGAAGATCACCCGCCGCGGCTCCGAGCGCATCGTCCGCTACGCCTTCGACCTGGCCCGCAAGACCGGCCGCAAGAAGGTCACCGTGGTGCACAAGGCCAACATCCTGAAGTCGACCTCGGGCCTGTTCCTGAAGACCGCGCGCGAAGTGGCGCAGCAGTATCCCGACATCCAGTGCAACGAGATGATCGTGGACAACACCTGCATGCAGCTGGTGATGCGTCCGGAGCAGTTCGACATCATCGTCACCACCAACCTGTTCGGCGACATCATCTCCGACCTGTGCGCCGGCCTCGTCGGCGGCCTCGGCCTCGCGCCGGGCGCCAACATCGGCACCGATGCGGCGATCTTCGAAGCCGTGCACGGCTCGGCGCCGGACATCGCCGGCAAGGGCATCGCCAATCCGTGCGCTTTGCTGCTCGGCGCGGCGCAGATGCTCGACCACCTCGGCCAGCCGGACAAGGCGACCAAGCTGCGCGAGGCGATCATCGCCACGCTCGAAGCCAAGGATTCGCTGACCCCGGACCTCGGCGGCGACGGCAATACGATGTCGTTCGCCAAGGCCATCGCCGGCCGCGCGGCCGCCTGAGCCGACGCGACGCCAGCGATGCACCGCGACGGGGCGCCTCAGGGCGCCCCGTTCGTTTTTGCGGCGCGCCGCACGCCCGTGCGCGGCGCGCGGCGCTAGGCTCCTGCGGCGAGATCGGACAGGTCGCCGTCGACTGTCCGAAGGGGCCGCGCCTGTTCCTGTGCATCGCCGCGCAAGCGGCGGCGACCCCGCATTCCGGCGGTCAGGTTCGCATCGAGGAAGGTCAATGAAGATCAGGAAGATGAAAGGCCGGGTGTTGGCGCTGCTGGCGATCGCGCTGATGGGCGCGGCCGGCACGGTCGCGGCGATTCCGGCGCCGGGCACTTGCACCGCGGCCAATCAGGGCCAGCGCGTGCGCGAGTACAACTCGGACAACAGCTCGCGCATCTACATGTGCGACGACGGGTTTTGGCAGACGTATGCGATCTGCGACAAGTACGGCCGCTGCATCGTGGTGATCTGAAGCCGCGCGGGCCCAAGCGGCCGCGGTGGTTTCGACGGGGCGCCTTCGGGCGCCCTGTTTGTTTTTGGGGATGGGGCGGCCCTCACCCCAACCCCTCTCCCGCAAGCGGGAGAGGGGCTTCAAGCAGGTGCGTCGCTTGCTGTCCCTTCTTCCGCTTGCGGGAGAAGCTGCCCCGAAGGGGCGGATGAGGGCAGCCACCCTGCGCAGCATCTGGCTGGCCCGTTCCCCGGCCCGAACGCACAGCGTTCGGGCGTTCGGTGGCGCGCGAGCCAGTGGCTCGCAAACGCGCCCCTCACCCCGCTAGCGGGAGAAGGTGGCCCGAAGGGCCGGATGAGGGCCTCCGGCGCCCCAGTCAGCATTTATCCCGCCACAGCATTCCACCCCCGGCACTCGACAGAACTGTGTGCTGCACTGCAAAATCGCACGGTTTTCAAATCCATCTGGATGAAGCGATGAATGACTCCCCGCGCCCGGGCGCGCCGATCGCCCCGAGCGCCCTGGCCCTGACCCCGCTGCTGCTGTTCCTGGCGCTGTTCTTCGGCGCCGGGCTGTACTTCACCGCGCACGGCGACGCGATGGGCTTCTACCAGCTGCATGCGCCGGTGGCGATCCTGCCGGCGCTGGCGCTGGCGGCGTTCATCGCCTGGCGGCGCGGGATCAAGCCGCTGCAAACGCTGCTGGACGGCATGGGCGACCACAACGTCGTGCTGATGTGCCTGATCTTCCTGCTCGCCGGCGGCTTCGTCGAAGTGTCCAAGGCGATCGGCGCGGTCGACGCGATCGTCGCGCTCGGCGTCGGCAACGTGCATCCGGCGCTGCTGCTGCCGGCGCTGTTCGTGGTCGCGGGCTTCATCTCGCTGTCGCTGGGCACCTCGATGGGCACCATCGCCGCGGTCGCGCCGATCGCGCTGGGCGTGTCCGACGCGTCGGGCCTGGACCGCGCGCTGGTGCTCGGCGCGGTCATCGGCGGCGCCACCTTCGGCGACAACCTGTCGGTGATCTCCGACACCGCCATCGTCGCCAGCCGCACCCAGGGCTGCACGATGCGCGAGAAGTTCCGCGAGAACCTCAAGCTGGCCCTGCCGGCGGCGTTGGGCACCCTGATCTTGCTCGGGTTCCTCGGCGAAACCGCGCCGGTGCAGACGCCCGACCCGGTGTCGCCGTGGCTGATCCTGCCGTACCTGATCGTGCTCGGCCTGGCCATCGCCGGCGTCGACGTCATCATCGTGCTGAGCCTGGGGCTGGTCATCGCCGGCCTGTTCGGGGTGTTCTTCGCCGAGGATTTCGGCTTCGCCGCCTACACCACCCACATCTGGGACGGCTTCGAGAGCATGGTCGAGATCACCTTGCTGTCGCTGCTGGTCGGCGGCCTCGGCGCGCTGATGAAGGCGGCCGGCGGGCTGGCGTGGCTGGCCCAGGTGATCGGCAAGTTCGCGCGCGGGCACCGCAGCCGCCGCGCCGGCGAGGTCAGCATCGCCGCGCTGTCGGCGACCACCGACGTGTTCACCGCCAACAACACGGTGGCGATCCTGATCAGCGGCGGGCTGGCGCGCGACGTCGCGCAACAGCACGGCGTGCCGCCGGCGCGCGCGGCCAGCGTGCTCGACATCTTCGCCTGCGTGACCCAGGGCGTGCTGCCGTACGGCGCGCAGATCCTGCTGGCGGCGTCGCTGAGCAAGGTGTCGCCGCTGCAACTGGTCGGCAACGTGCATTACAGCTGGCTGCTCGGCGCGGTGACGATCGTGGCGATGCTGTGGCCGTCGCGCAAGGCGAAGGCGACCGAAGCGGCGGCGGTTTCGTAATCCCTGCGACGCCGCGACGATCGCCGCCGCCGGGATCGTTGTGGGCGGTGTTTCGGCCACGGGGCTTTTGCGCCGGCCCGCGACGTCCGAGCGCGAAGCGTCGCGACTGAAGTCGCTCCCACACGCGCGGACGTTGTAGCGCCAGAGGATCGACGCGTTCGCCGCAATAACGAAAAAGCCCGGCGATGCCGGGCTTTTCGTCGCCGGGCTGGACGGCGCTTACTTGCGCTTGCCCGCCGGCGAATCGATCAACAGCGACTGCCCCGGCTTGAGCACCGCATTGGCGGCCAGCCCGTTGCGCTTGAGCAGATCGGCCGCGCGCACGCCGTAGCGCTTGGCGATGGTCCACGCGTTCTCGCCGCGGCCGACGGTGTGCTTGCGCGGCGCGGCGGCGGCCTGCGCGCGCTGCGGTTTGGCCGGGCGCGCCGCGGCTTCGGCCGGGCGGTCGTCGTCGACGGAGCCGAAGGTCGACGCGGCGTTGTCGCGCGACGCCGCCGAGGCGATCGGCTTCGCGTAGTCTTTCGCCGCATCGCCGGGCTTGTTCGCAGCGACGGGCTTGGAATCGTTCCTGGCCGCGTCGCCCGACGGGTTCGCCGCGAGGGATTTGGCATCGATCTTCGCCGCATCGCCCGGCTTGGCACTGGCGAAGGTCTTGGCGTCGCCTTTGCCCGCATCGCCCGGTTTCGCGCTCGCCAAGGATTTCGCCGCGTCGGCGGATCTGGCGTTGGCGGCGGTCTTCGCGTTGGCATCGGCGGGCGGCAAATCGCCGGATGCGGTCGCCAGTTCCGGCGTCGTCGCCGCCGGCGCGCCGACCGCGGTCGCGGCGACCGCCAGCAACGGCGCGCGGCGGCCGCCGGGGCGGCCGATGCGGCCGTCGCCGAACACCGGGTTCAGGCGTTGCAGCCAGGCCGCATCCTGGTCGGTGCGCGCGGCCCATTCGCCGACGCTGTCGACGCCGTCGGGCACGGTCACCGCGGCCAGCCGCGGCACCGGGCGATCGAGCGCGCTCAGCCATTCCTCGCGGTCGTCGGCCTGTTCCATCAGGCACGACAGCGCGTGCAGCTTGCGCACGTAGGCGGTGGTGATGTCGGACAGGCCGGTCAGCTGGTCGTGGCGGGCGTCGGCGATGTTGACGCCGGCGCGCTTGATCGCGTTGAACACGCGGTACTCGCCGGCGTTGTAGGCCATCACCGTCAGCCGCCAGTCGCCGCCGAACATGCCGTGCAAGGTCTTGAGGTAACGCACCGCGGCCTGGGTCGATTCCACCGGCGACAGGCGGCCGTCGTAGCCTTCGCGCATCGGTACGCGGTGGTTGCGCGCGGTCATCGCGATCATCTGCCACAGCCCGGCCGGGCCGGCGGCGCTGCGCGCGCCGGGGCGGTAGCCGCTTTCGACGAACGGGATCAGCGCGTATTCGGTCGGCAGGTGGTTCTCGCGCAGGGCGTCGACGACGTAGCCGAACAGCGGCAGCAGGTCGTCGTCCTTGCTCGCCAGGCGCTTGGGCGCGTTGGCGAAGTGCTGGCGCCAGCGGGCGCTGACGCCGGGTTCGCAGCTCGGGTCGGCGAGGCCGTCGCGGAAGCGTTGGTAGATGTCGCGGCCGTTGCGGGTCGCGGCATCGGCGCCGGCCGGCGCGTCGGCGGCGGACGCGACGCCGGGCGCGGCGGCGAGCCAGCACAGGCCGGCGGCCAGGGCGGCGAACAGCGCCCGGCGCGGCGGCCGTGCAGCCGATGCCGCCGTGCGCCGGGGCGCGGCGGCGTCGCCCGCGCCCGGCGCGCTGTGGCCGGGCCCGCTCACGCGCGGAACCCGTCCTTCCATAGCCGCAATTCGGCGAAGGTCTCGACCTCGTCCGCCGGCGCCCGGCCCAGGCGCGCGGCGACCGCGGCGATCACCGCCGGCTCGCGGCTGCGCAGGAACGGATTGGCCGCGCGCTCGTCGGCGAGGCGGCTGGGCAGGGTCGGTTGTCCGGCGTCGCGCATGGCCTGGGCCTGTTGGTAGCGGCGTTGCAGCGCCGGGTTGTCGGGTTCGACCACGCGCGCGAACGCGGCGTTGGACAGGGTGTATTCGTGGCCGCAGCAGATCCGGGTCGGATCGGGCAGGGCCGCCAGCCGGCTCAGCGAGGCCAGCATTTGGGCGGGCGTACCTTCGAACAGGCGGCCACAGCCCAGGCTGAACAAGGTGTCGCCGGTGAACGCCACCGGGTCGCCGTCGGGGCCGGCGTCGAGCACATAGGCGATGTGGCTGCGGGTGTGGCCGGGCACTTCCATAACCCGCAGGGCGTGCCCGGCGGCGTCGAAGCGGGCGCCTTCGATTAGCCGCTCGGTGGCTTCGGCGATGCGCTCGTCGTGCGGCGAATACACCGGCATCTGCGGCCAACGTTCCAGCAACGCCGCGGTTCCGCCGATATGGTCGGGGTGGTGGTGGGTCAGCAGGATCGCGGCCGGGCGTAGTCCCTCGGCGGCCGCGGCCAGCACCGGCCCGGGCTCGCCCGGGTCGACGATCAGGGCGCCGCCGTCGCCGGACAGGGCCCAGATGTAGTTGTCGCTGAGGGCGGGCAAGGCGAGCAGCCGCATCGAACCGGTTCTCCTGGCAGCGCCGGTTCCGCTGGCGCACGCGCGGCGGGGACGCCGCCGCAGTAGGCTGGGCGGCGCCGGAGGCGATTCGCGCCGGCACCGTGGTGGTCTTACCGTAGTGTTCCCGCTGTATCCATCGCTCGGCTCCGGACCCGCCCTTGCGGTCCCGGCCCCCTACCGAGAGGCGACCATGCCCGCGCTGTCCCACGGACGTCAACCCGACCCCGGTCCGCGACCCGGCGCCGCGACCGGTCCCGGCCAGGCCCTGCGCTGGTTCGGCGAGGTCTCCGGCCACGGCCTGCTGGAGGTCGAATCCGGCGCGATGGCGCGGGTGCTGGCCGCCAGCCCGACCTTGCCGTGGGCCTGGTTCGGGGTCGCCGCGGCCTCGCCGCCGCACGGCCGCGGGGTGGCGCTGCGGCGCAGCGTCGACGGCTTCGACGGCGCCGTGCGCTGCCGCCTGCCGCTGCCGCTGGCCAGCGAGGCGTTCGGCGCGGTGCTGTTGCAGCACGTGTTCGACGACGGCGCCGACCCGCTGCCGCTGCTCGGCGAATGCGCGCGCATCCTCGCCCCGGGCGGGCGGCTGTGGTTGGCCACGCTCAATCCCTGGAGCCCGTACCGGCTGCGCTGGGCGCGCAGCGGCCTGCGCGCGCGCGATGCCGGGCACTGGCAGGCGGCGCTGCGCAGCTCGGGCTTCGCCGCCGACCCGGTCAGCCTGCAATGGCTGGGCCCGCGCTGGCGCGAGGCGCACGGCGAGGTCGGCGTCGGCGCCGCCGACGTGCTGCGCGCCGGGGTCGCGCTGACCCTGACCAAGCGCGTGCACGCGGCGATCCCGCCGCCGCGCCTGCAGCAACTGCGCTGGCAGACCGGGCTGGTGCCGCGCGACGCCGCCGCCCAGCGCGGCACGGCCGCGGCGCGCGAGCGCGAGGACGGCGCGGACTGAGCGTCGGCGGCGCGTGCGGCAGTGCGGCCCGGGGTCGGCAGCGGCCGGGTCGGCGCCGCTCGCGCCGCGAACCGTCGCGCCGCAGTCGCCGCTTCGAACAACAGCCGCCCGAGAAACTGGCGATAATGCGCGGCCGTTCCCCATGAGTAGCGTTGCGTGAGCCAAACCGATTCGGGCGCCGACAAGACCGTGTCCATCCATACCGACGGCGCTTGCCTCGGCAATCCCGGTCCCGGCGGCTGGGCCGCGCTGCTGCGCTACAAGGGCCACGAGCGCGAGCTGTCCGGCGGCGAAGCGGACACCACCAACAACCGCATGGAGCTGATGGGCGCGATCATGGGCCTGGAAGCGCTGACCGAGCCCTGCCAGGTGGTGCTGACCACCGACTCGCAGTACGTGCGCAAGGGCATCACCGAGTGGATCGGCAACTGGGCGCGGCGCGGCTGGAAGACCGCCGGCGGCGACCCGGTCAAGAACCGCGACCTGTGGGAACGCCTGCACTCGGCCAGCCAGCGCCATTCGATCGACTGGAAGTGGGTCAAGGGCCACTCCGGCCAGCCGGAGAACGAGCGCGTCGACACCCTGGCGCGGCTGCAGGCCGAGCGTCTGCGTCCGTACCGCCCCTGAGTTTTCCGCCGCGCCCGGCCTGCGCGTCTCATCGCGCGGCTGTGCGCGACCGGCGCGTTCGCCGCCGCGGCGGCGCCCGCCGCATCGCCTCCGGCTAGAATCGCCCCATGCGTCAGATCATCCTGGATACCGAAACCACCGGCCTGAGCTGGGAGCGCGGCAATCGCGTGGTCGAAATCGGCTGCGTCGAGTTCGTCGAGCGCCGTCCCACCGGCCGCACCTACCACCAGTACATCAAGCCCGATTGCGACTTCGAGGCCGGCGCGCAGGAAGTCACCGGCCTGTCGCTGGAGCGGCTGGCGGGCGAGCCGCGCATGGAGGAAGTGGTCGAGGCGTTCCTGGCCTTCATCGAAGGCGCGGAACTCATCATCCACAACGCGGCCTTCGACGTCGGCTTCCTCAACAACGAGCTGTCGATCTGCGGCGCGCAGTACGGCAAGCTCGGCGATCACGTCACCGGCATCGAAGACTCGCTGCTGATGGCGCGCCAGCGCTTCCCCGGCCAGCGCAATTCGCTGGACGCGCTGTGCAAGCGCCTGGGCGTGGACAACTCGCACCGCCAGCTGCACGGCGCGTTGCTCGACGCCCAGATCCTCGGCGAGGTCTACATCGCGCTGACCTCGGGCCAGGAGGAGATCGGCTTCGCCGATCCGGCCGCGTTGGCGGCGCAGGTCGAGCGGGTCGCGGTGCAGGTCGACCTCAGCGCGCCGCGTCCGCGCGTGGTGGTGCCGGCGCAGGAACTCGCCGCGCATCAGGCGCGGCTGGAGAAGCTGCGCAAGAAGGCCGGCAAGTGCGTGTGGGATCTGGTCGATCCGCCGGTCGCGGTGGCTGCGCAGGTCTGAGCGCGGGCGAGGGCGGTTGCGTCCTCGCCGGCGCCGTCGGCACGCAGCGAGGCTTGCGCCGGCGGTCGCGGTGGCGCGGTCGCGGCTTGCGCCGCTCCTGCAGGGAGCCCTGCGGCTTTAGTGGCTGCGCACCAGGACTACGGTGATGTTGTCCGAGCCGCCGCCGTCGAGCGCCGCGGCGACCAGCGAATCCACGCATTCCTGCGCGCTGCAGTCGTTGTGCGCCAGCACCCGCGCGATCGCGCGGTCGTCGACTTCCTCGGTCAGCCCGTCGCTGCACAGCAGCAGTTGCATGCCCGGGCGCAGTTCGCCGGTCATGGTCTCGACGTTGAGGTTGCGCGGGTCGGTCACGCCGAGCGCCTGGGTCACCACGCTGCGGTGCGGGTGGCTGCGCGCCTGCTCGTGGGTGATCACGCCGTTGGCGATGAGCTCCTGCACGTAGCTGTGGTCCTGCGACAGCTGGGCCAGATGGCCGTCGCGCCACAGGTAGACCCGGCTGTCGCCGACCCAGGCGACCTCGAAGCGGTTGCCGTTGATGCGCGCGGCGACCACGGTGGTGCCCATCGGCAGGGTGTCGTTGCGCCGGCGCGAGGTGCGGATGATCTCCTCGTCGGCGATCCGGATCGCCTGCGCCAGCGCGGCGCCGCCGCGCACTTCGCGCACGATCACCTCGCGCGCCAGCGCGCTGGCGACCTCGCCGTACTCGTGGCCGCCCATGCCGTCGGCGACCAGCCACAAGCCCAGCTCGCTGTCGCCGTAATAGGTGTCTTCGTTGAGTTCGCGGCGCAGGCCGACGTGCGTGAGGTGTCCGAATTCGATCATCTGCCGGTCATGCCATTCGCGTCGTCGGGATCGCCACTGAAGAGGTATACGGAATCATCGCGAGCGAGCGGCCGGGCGGCAAGAAAGCGTGATCCCTGCAGCGTTTCATGCATGAGCGGCGATGAAGGCCGCGTGTGCGTGCGTCGCGCTTCGAGCATGACGCGTCGCCGCCGCGATTGCGAGATTCGCCCGCTGCGGCAAAACGCTCGGTGAAGGCGCGCGGCGAACGCTGTCCGCCTGGGGCTCGCTGCAGCGATGGCGCGGTGCGTGGCGCATGGGCGAAGCCGGTGGCGGGGAAGGGGCGATGCGCGCGCCGAGCCAGAAAACGCAACGGGCCCGCGAGGGGCCCGTTGCGCTTGAATCTGGCGGAGAGGGGGGGATTCGAACCCCCGGTACGCTATAAACGTACGCCTGATTTCGAGTCAGGTACAATCAACCGCTCTGCCACCTCTCCGGGTGCAGTCGAGCCGCGTATGTTACGGGCTGTCGCGCGTCTGGGCAAGCGCCGCGCGCATCGATTTTCGTGCTGGCGCGTTTGCCGTCGGCGCGCCTGCCCCGGCGCCGCGCGCAAAGCCGGCGCGCCCGGCGCGGGGCTACACTAGCGGCCCCCCACGCACTCACACGGTTGCGCCCATGTCCGAAATCCTGGTCCCGGTGTCCTTTGGCGAACTGCTCGACAAGATCGCGATCCTGCAGATCAAGTCCGAGCGTATGAGCGACGAAGCCAAGCTGGCCAACGTGCGCGCCGAACTGACCGCGCTGGAGCGCACCTGGATGGCGCACCCGGCCGCCGGCAACGACATCGTGCGCCTGCGCGCCGAGCTCAAGGCGGTCAACGAGCGCCTGTGGGTCATCGAGGACGACATCCGGATCAAGGAAAAGCGCCAGGAGTTCGACGCCGGGTTCATCGCCCTGGCGCGTTCGGTCTATGTCGAGAACGACGTGCGCGCGCGGGTCAAGAAGGAGATCAACCTGGCCCTGGGTTCGACCTATGTGGAGGAGAAGTCCTACCAGGACTACGGCACCGGTCCGGTCTGAGCGGCCGTTGCCGGCGTTCGGATCGCCGGCGGGCCGGTTCGCCGCCGGTGGCGGTCTCGAATTCAGCCGGTTCGGGCGGGCCCGCTTCGGATAAACCGTTCGGGCCAGTCCGCTCCGGGCGACGGGCTTTGAGTCCGCTGGCGCCGAGCCGACCCGCTACGAGCCGTGCCGCCGCTGGTCCTCAGCCCTGCGCCGCCAACTGCGCGCGCACGTCCATCAGCGCGAAGCCCAGCAGATTGAGCCCGCGCCAGCGCTCCGGCCGGGTCGCGTCGGCATGGTCGGCGGCCAGTCCGATGCCCCAGACCGCGTCGACCGGGCTGGCTTCGACCAGCACCTGCTCGCCGGTGCCGAGCAGGAACGCGCCCAGCGCCGGGTTCTGCGCGAACTTGGCCCGGTTGCCGGCGACCACCAGCGGGTAGCGCCGTTCGGCCCATAGAGTCTCGTCGAAGCCTGCGATCTTGCGGCCCAAGGCCTTGACCTCGGCCGGGTCGTCGCTGGCGAGGATGCGCGCGGCGATCGCCGCGTCGCCGAACAGCCGCGCCTTGCCGGCCATCATCCAGTGCTCGGCGGTCGCGTAGCGCTCGCCGTCGAGTTCGAACCCGGCCGGGTACCACTGGCTGAAGCAGCTCTTGCCGACCTCGCCGGGCTTGACCCGGTGGCCCCAGAAGCACAGGTAATCGAAATGCGCGCCGCCGCGCACGGCGGCGAGCAGCGGGTCCAGCGAAAGCGGGGTCATGCGGGCGGTCCTTGCTTGAACGGTGGGGGACGCGCTCAGCGTCCCGGATGGTCGGCGCGATAGCGCTCGAATGCGGCGACGCCGTCTTCGACGGTAATCAGGTCCATGACCCCGTCGTGCTCGATCTTGGTGCCCCAGGCGATTTGCGCCGCCGATTTGCCCAGGTACTTGCGCGCGGCGTCGTCGTAGCGGTCGGCGCAGTAGCGCAGGTCGCTGTAGGGACCGCTGCGCGCCGGGTTGCTGGCCGCGTGCAGGCCGAGCACCTTGGTGCCCATCGCGTTGGCGATGTGCATCGGGCCGGAATCCGGGGTCATCAGCAACTGGCCGCGTTCGAGCAGGGCCGGCAGTTGCTTGAGGGTGTCCTTGCCGACCAGGTCCAGGGCGGGGTGGGCCATCGCCGCGACGATCGCGTCGGTGGTGTCGCGCTCGAGCTGGCTGCGGCCGCCGCACATCACCACCCGCCAGCCGCGCGCGGCGGCGTGGTCGGCGACCGCGGCGTAGCGCTCGGGGCGCCAGTTGCGCAGGGTGTGGCTGGAGCACGGCGAGATCAGCAGCGTCGGGGTGCCGTCCTCGGGCCACTGCGCACGCGCCCATTCGCGCGCGTCGTCGGGCACCGGCAGGTCCCAGACCACCTCGGTCTGGCGCAGGCCCAGCGGTTCGCAGAAGCTGCCGATGGCGTCGAGCACGTGGATGCCGGGGCGGTCGGGGATGCGTTCGTTGACGAACAGGCCGTGCAGGTCCTTGGAGCGCGAGCGGTCGTAGCCGATCCGCCGCGTCGCCGGCACGAACGCCGACAGCAGGTTGGCGCGCGCGGCGACCTGCATCTGCAGCAGCGCGTCGAACCTGCCGTCGCCGCCGATCAGGCCGCGTTCGCGCAGGCTCCGGCGCAGCGCGCGCATGCCGGCCCAGCCGCTTTTCTTGTCGTATTCGACCAACTCCACGCCGTCCAGGCCTTCGAGCAGGCGGCGCTCGCCCTTGCCGATGATCCAGGCGATGCGCGCCTGCGGCCGGGCCTGGCGCAAAGTGCGCACCAGCGGCACCACGTGGGTGACGTCGCCGAGCGCCGACAGGCGCAGCAGGCAAAGATTCGGGGCGGGCCCCAAAGTCGGTTGGTTCGGGGTCATTGGTTCACGCGACTTGTTAGACTCGGACGGATGACGGGTTATGACGCCGCCGAGGGACTGACGCCGTACCGCGACGAGAGCGGCTACGGAGCGATTCTGTTCGACCGCGCACGGGTGCAGCAAGCCGCGCCGGACTGGTTCGCGCCCGCGCACTGGGGCGAGCGCGCGCGGCCGGTCGACAGCGGCGGCCGCGGCGGGGCCTGGTTCGTCGACGCGCCGTTCGGCCCTGCGGTGCTGCGCCGCTACCTGCGCGGCGGCCTGGTCGCGCGCTTCAACCGCGACCGCTACTGGTGGCGCGGCGGCGACCGCACCCGCAGTTTCGCCGAGTTCCGCCTGACCCGCGAGGCCGCGCGCCGCGGCCTGCCGGTGCCGGCGCCGATCGCCGCGCTGTACCGGCGCGAGGGCGGCCTGCAGTACCGCGCCGCGATCCTGGTCGCGCGGCTCGACGACGTGCGCTCGCTGGCCGACCGCGCCGCGGTCGCCGGCGACGGCGCGCCGTGGGAGGAAACCGGCCGGCTGATCGCCCGCTGCCACCGCGCCGGGCTCGACCACGCCGACCTCAACGCCACCAACCTGCTGTTCGACCCGACCGGCCGCGGCTGGGTGATCGACCTGGACCGCGGCCAGTTCCGCATTCCCGCCACCGGCTGGCGCGAACGCAACCTCGCCCGGCTCAAGCGCTCGCTGCTGAAACTGCGCGGTTCGCGCACGCCCGAGGAGGTCGAACGCGACTTCGCCCGATTGCGCACGGCCTATGACCGCGCCTGGGAACGTGGTTACTAGAAGAAGACAGCGAAGAACGGGTGGCGACGGGATGTTTGCAAGGGGGGCGGAATGACTTGGCGGCTGCGTCTGCACGGTGTCGGCAATGCGTCGGCGGTGGAACTGGGATCGGCGATGGCCACGCTGGAGCGCGACGGCGAGCCCTGGCTCACCGTGGATTGCGGCGGCGAGGGCCTGACCGCGTTCCTCGCCCACTACGGGCGCATGCCCGAGGCGGTGTTCCTGACCCACGCGCACATGGATCACATCGCCGGTTTCGAGCGCTTGTTCGTGGCCCACTATTTCGATGAGGCCCGGCGCGGCAAGCCGCGGCTGTACATCCCGGCGCCGCTGGTGCCGCTGTTGCAGCAGCGCGTGGCCGATTACCCCAACGTGCTGGCCGAGGGCGGGGTGAACTTCTGGGACGCGTTCCAGCTGGTGCCGGTCAGCGGCCACTTCTGGCACCGCGGCCTGCGCATGGAAGTGTTCCCGGTGCGCCACCACTGGCCCGACAGCGCGTTCGGCCTGCGCCTGCGCGGCAGCGCGGTGTGGACCGGCGATACCCGCCCGATCCCGGAAATGCTGGCCAAGTTCGCCGACGAAGGCGAACTGATCGCGCACGACTGCGCCCTGCACGGCAACCCTTCGCACAGCGGCATCGAGGACCTGGAGCGCGAATACTCGCGGGCGTTGCTGCAACGCTGTGTCCTGTATCACTACGCCAGCCGCGAGGAGGGCGACGCGCTGGCCGCGCGGGGGTATCGTGTCGGCAGGCCCGGCGAGGCCATCGACCTGGCCGACCCCACTGCCGCACAGGTGCCGCCTTCGTGAATGCCGCTGCCGACCGCCTCGTCCCGCTCGCCGCCGCCGGTCCGCTCGACCGCCGAGGCCGGCCGCTGCGGGACCTGAGGCTGTCGCTGATCGAGGCCTGCAACTTCCGCTGTCCCTATTGCATGCCGGCCGAGCGCGTGCCGGACGACTACGGCCTGGACGCCGCGTCGCGGCTGAGCTTCGACGAGATCGAGACCCTGGTGCGCGGCTTCGTCCGCGTCGGCGTGCGCAAACTGCGCCTGACCGGCGGCGAGCCCTTGCTGCGCAAGAACCTGCCGGAACTGATCGCGCGGCTGGCGCGGATCGACGGCCTCGACGACTTGGCCCTGACCACCAACGGCGCGCTGCTGGCGCGGCAGGCGCGCGCGCTGCGCGAGGCCGGGCTGCGCCGGCTGACGGTGAGCCTGGACGCGCTCGACCCGGACCTGTTCCGGCGCCTGTCCGGCGGCCGCGGCGACATCGCCCAGGTCTGGGCCGGCATCGAGGCCGCGCGCGCGGCGGGGTTCGGGCCGCTGAAGATCAATACGGTGGTCCAGCGCGGCGTCAACGAAGACCAGGTGCTGGCGCTGGCCGAACGCTTCCGCGGCAGCGGCGACGTGCTGCGCTTCATCGAGTACATGGACGTCGGCAACTGCAACGGCTGGGACGCGCGCGGCGTGGTCGGTTCGCAGGAACTGCGCGACGCGCTGCACGCGCGCTGGCCGCTGCGCGCGCTGGATGCGCAGTACCGCGGCGAAGTCGCCTCGCGCTACGCCTACCGCGACGGCGCCGGCGAAGTCGGCTTCGTGTCCTCGATCAGCGCCCCGTTCTGCGGCGACTGCCACCGCGCCCGGGTGTCCGCCGACGGCCGCCTGTACACCTGCCTGTTCGCCTCCGAAGGCAGCGACCTGCGGCCGGCGCTGGCGCAGGGCGAAGCCGCGCTGGTCGAGCGGGTCAGCGCGATGTGGAGCGGGCGCAACGACCGCTACAGCGAACTGCGCGCGGCCGATGCGCCGCGGCCGAAGCGGCATGTGGAGATGTTCCTGATCGGCGGTTAGGCGGGCAGGGCGGCGATGGACAGACTCGACTCCCTGCAACGCGACGGCTACGCGTACTGGCCGCAGGCGTTCGACGCGCACGACGCGACGGCGCTGGCCGCGTTGCGCCATGCCTGCGAGGGCGCGGCCGCGGATTCGGGGCCGGATCCGGACGCCGGCGATCGCGACCTGTTGCGCGAGCCGTGGTGCGGCGAGCTGGCCGCCCGATTGCGCGAGCGCCTGGCCGGCGCCGGTTTGCTGGCGCAGGACGCGGTCGCGGTGCAGTGCACGCTGTTCCGCAAGAGCGCGAACCGCAACTGGAAGGTGACGCTGCATCAGGACCTGTCGATTCCGGTCGCCGCACGGGTGCAGGATGCGCGCCTCTCGGCCTGGTCGCGCAAGCAAGGCGGACACTTCGTCCAGCCGCCGGCGGAGTTGCTGGAGCGCCTGCTGGCGGTGCGTCTGCACCTGGACCCCTGCGGCCCCGGCGACGGACCGCTGCGGGTGGTGCCGGGCTCGCACCGCCACGGCCGGCTCGATGCCGCCGCGGCGGCGGCCCTGCGCGCGAGCCAAGGCGAGACCGCGTGCACCGCGCAGCGCGGCGATCTGCTTATCATGCGGCCGTTGCTGCTGCACGCCTCGTCCAAGGCCACCCGGCCGCAGGGGCGGCGGCGCGTTCTGCATTTCCTGTACGGCCCGCGCGAACCCGGGTACGCACTGCACTGGAGTGTTTCGATTTGAAATCCAAGCGAGCGAGCCAACCGGCGGCCCTGACCCACCTCGACCGCGACGGTCGGCCGGCGATGGTCGATGTCGGCGCCAAGCCGGCGACCGCGCGCGCGGCGCTGGCGCGCTGCCGGGTGCGCTTTCCCGCCGCGGTGGCCGCGCAACTGCGCGCCGGCGGGATGACCAGCAAGAAGGGCGCGGTGATCGACACCGCGATCGTCGCCGGCACGATGGCGGTCAAGCGCACGTCCGAGCTGATTCCGTTCTGCCATCCGCTGCCGATCGACGGCTGCCGCTTCGCGGTGGCATGGGACGGCGACACGTCCTTGTCGATCGAATGCGAAGTGCGCACCACCCACCGCACCGGGGTGGAGATGGAGGCGCTGACCGGCGCCACCGTCGCCGCGCTGACCGTCTACGACATGTGCAAGGCCTTGTCGCATGCGATCGTGATCGGCCCGGCCAAGCTGGTCGCAAAGCGCGGCGGCAAGCGCGATTTCGGCGCGCTCGCGGGCGCGGACGCATGAGCCGCTTGACCGTGCTGTATTTCGCCAGCCTGCGCGACGCCGCCGGCGCCGCCAGCGAATCGGTCGAGGCCGACGCGCGCGATCTGCGCGCGCTGTACGAGGCCTTGCGCGCGCGCCACGGCTTCGCCTTGCCGGTCGAGCGCCTGCGCGTGGCCGTCGACGGCGCGTTCGCGCGCTGGGACGAGGCGCCGCGCGCGGGCAGCGAAGTGGCGTTCATTCCGCCGGTGTCGGGGGGCTGAGCGATGATCTCGATTCCCGCCGACGCGCGTTTCGCCTTGTCCGATGCGCCGTTCGAGATCGCGCCGCTGCGCGAGCGGCTGCTCAGCGCCCACGCCGGCGCCTACGCCAGTTTCGAAGGCTGGGTGCGCGACCATCACGGCGGCCGCGCAGTGTCGGGCTTGCGTTACGAAAGCTATGCCGAGCTCGCGCTCAGCGAGGGCGCGAAGGTGCTGGCCGAGGCGCGCGAGCGCTTCGCGATCGTGGATGCGTGTTGCGTGCACCGGGTCGGCGACCTCGCCATCGGCGAACTGGCGGTGTGGGTCGGCGTCAGCGCGGCGCATCGCGATGCGGCGTTCGCGGCCTGCCGCTACATCATCGACGAGACCAAGGCGCGGGTGCCGATCTGGAAGCGCGAGCGGTATGCGGACGGCGATGCGGACTGGTTGCATCCGGAGCCGCCGGCGGCGGGTTGAGCCGGGGCGGGGAGGAAAGCGTCGGGACGCACACCGCACTCAGGCACATGCCCCCATCGCCGCGATCGGGTAGCGTCGGACGCCGGACCGGATCGAGGAAACGCCGCCATGCGCCTGCGTTCGCTGTGCTTGCCCTGGTTGTTGTGCGTCGCGCTTCCGGCGGCGGCCGGCGAGCTGTTGGTCGGCAACAAATCCGCCGACACCGTCTGGCGGCTGTCGCTCGAGGACGGACGCAAGCTCGGCGAATTCCCCACGAATCGAGCGCCGCACGAAATCGTGGTCGCGCCCGACGGCCGCACCGCCCTGGTCGCCAACTACGGCGGCAGCGACGCGCCCGGCAACACCCTCAGCGTGCTCGACCTGAGCGGCAAGGCGCCGCCGCGGATCGTCGAACTCGGCCGCCACGGCCGCCCGCACGGCTTGCGCTTCCTGCCCGGCGGACGCGAGGCGCTGGCGACCACCGAGGCCTCGCAGCAGTTGCTGCGGATCGACATCGCCAGCGGCCGGATCGTCGCCGAGATCGCGCTCGGCGAAGGCAAGGGCCATATGGTCGCGGTCGCCGCCGACGGCAAGAGCGCGTACGTGACCAAGGTCGACCGCGGCACGCTCAGCCGCATCGATCTGGGCGCCAACCGCAAGCTCGAGGAAGTCGAGGCCGGCAAGGGCGCCGAGGGCGTCGCGGTGCGGCCCGGCAGCGGCGAGGTGTGGGTGACCAATCGCGAGGCCGGAACGGTGACCGTGCACCAGCCCGAAACGCTGGCGGTATTGCGCACGCTGCCGAGCCCGGGTTTTCCGATCCGGGTCGCATTCACCGCCGACGGCCGCCACGCGTTGGTCAGCAACGCGCGCGCGGCGACCCTGTCGGTGTTCGATGCGCAGCGCAAGCGGCCGCTGGCGACGGTGGCGTTGAGCCGCGACGGCGCGGAGTACCGCGACACGATGCTCGGGCGCGCGGCGCTGCCGATCGGGGTGGTCGCCGACCCGGTGCGGCCGCGGGTGTATGTGGCGATCAGCGGCGGCGACGAGATCGCGGTGATCGACCGCAAGAGCTGGAAGCCGGTGGCGTACTGGAAGACCGGGCGCGAGCCGGATGCGGTGGCGGTGGCGGTGGCGGGGAAGTGAGGCGGGCTTGCGCGTGAGGGGGTAGCTCCGGCCCGAACGCAGGGCGTTCGGGCGTTCGGCGCGGTGCGGGTCGGTGGCTCGCAGGCGATGTGCCTTGTCCCGGCCCGAACGCATGGCGTTCGGGCGTTCGGCGCGGTGCGGGTCGGTGGCTCGCAGGCGTTGCGCCTTGCCCCGGCCCGAACGCATGGCGTTCGGGCGTTCGGCGCGGTGCGAGGCGAGGGTTTGCAGGCGCAGCGCCTTGCCCCGGCCCGAACGCATAGCGTTCGGGCGTTCGGCGCAGCGCGAGCCTTTGGCTCGCAAGCGCTGTGCCTCACCCCGCAAAAAGGCGGCGGCCCCGCAAGCGTGACTCCGGCGCCCGAATCGACCGATACCGTTGCTGCCTTCCGGCCCTGGCGGGATTTTCGATCTATCGTCGCGGAGGCGCCAACGGGGCCACCATAGGTTCTCGCTGACGGCGGCGTCCGATTCGCACGGGGCGGACCGATCGCTGCCGGAGGGGCGGCATTCTGCCTGAAAGCGGGGCCGCGGCGCAAACCGGTCGCGCGGCGGCGCGCGCAGGCGGCCGTGCGCGGGTGCGCGGTCCCGCGTCGCGTCGCGGAACGCCGGCACCTGAACGCTTTATCATCCGCGCATGCGCATCGCAGTCGTATCCGATATCCATGGCAACCTCGCCGCGCTCGAAGCGGTGCTGGCCGACCTGCGCGACCGCGGCGTCGAGCGCGTGCTCGATCTGGGCGACCTGCTGTCCGGCCCGCTGCAGCCGCGCGAGACCTGCGACCGACTGATCGGGCTGGGCTGGCCGACCATCGCCGGCAACCACGAGCGCCAGGTGCTGCACGATCCGCCCGAACGCATGGGCGAATCCGACCGTCACGCCGCCGCGCGCCTGCGCCCCGACCAGCGCGACTGGCTGGGTTCGCTGCCGCCGACCCTGCGCCTGGACGAGGTGCTGATGGTCCACGGCACTCCGGACAGCGATCTGCACACGTTCCTGGAAACCGTCGACGCCGACGGCATCCGCGCCGCCACCGCGGCCGAAGCCGCCGCGCGCGCGGGCGACGCCGACGCGCGGCTGATCGTGTGCGGCCACACCCACACCCCGCGCGTCGTGCGCCTCGCCGACGGGCGCCTGATCGTCAATCCCGGCAGCGTCGGCCTGCAGGCGTATGCGAGCGAGCTGCCGCATCCGCACCGGGTCGAGATCGGCAGCCCGCATGCGCGCTACGCCATCGTCGAGCGCGGCGCCGGCGGCGAATGGAGCGCGCAGCTGCTGCAAGTCGAGTACGACTGGAACGCAGCGGCGGCGCTGGCCGAGCGCAACGGGCGGCCGGACTGGGCCAGGGCGCTGGCGACAGGTCGGATGTGAGCCGCCGTCCGAACGCGGCCGCAGCGCGGACCGCCCGCAGCAACGACGTCGGGCCCACGCCGCGCGCACCGGCGCGGCGCGCGCCGCCGCGTGCGCGGCCTGCGCCGCCGGCGGTATTCTCTGCGGACATGGCTATGGAGAGCCTATGGACCGTCTGATGCGCCGGATGCTGCGGATCGCCGCGCTGCTGCTGGCCTGCGCGCTGGCCGCGGGGCCGGCCGCCGCGGCCGAGCCCGCGGACGTGCTGCAACTGGCCCTGCTGCCCGCGGACGTGCCCGACCAGTCGTACCAGTTCGCGCGCTCGCAGCAGGCGCAGCCGCTGTTCCGCGCGGTGCCGGGCCAGTCGGTCGAGGTGCGCGGGCGCCAGGCGCGCTGGTGGCGCCTGACCGCGACCCGCGACATCGACGCCAAGGACGCGCCGCAGCTGGTCATGTCGCATCCCTTCCTCAAGCGCCTGGAAGCCTGGCGCCCCGGCGACAGCATCGGCGTGCGCCGCGCGCTGTACGGCGAGGACAGCGACCTGAGCCATTCCGCGCTCGCCCATGTGGTGCCGCTGCCGCAAGGCCTGCGCGCCGGCGAATCGGTGTACGTGCGGATCCACTCGCGTTCCAACGTGGTCTCGACGTTCTCGATCGTGCCGCTGGCCGAGGTCTACGCCCGCGACGGCGCCTACAACCGCCTGCGCACCTTTTTCCTGACCGCGCTCGGCGTGGTGGCGCTGCTCTCGATCGGCTTTTCGATCTCGCTGCGCCAGCCCGGCTACGCCTACCTGGCCGCGACCCTGCTGACCCAGGTCGTGACCCTGGCGATTGAAGGCGGCGACTTCCGCGTCGATCCGTGGCTGTCGGCGATCGCCACCGACCGCCGCACCCAGTTCCTGCTGAACACCACCGCGGTGCTGGCGAGCGTGCGCTTTCTGATGTTCTTCCTCGACCTGCCGTCGACCCAGCCGCGCGTCGCGCGCGTGCTCAACGTCTGCAGCGCGGTGCTGGGAACGATCCTGGCGGTCTCGGTATTCCAGATCTGGCCGGCGACGGCGTACTTCGGCAACATCGTGCTGCTGGTGGTCATCGCGGCGATCGTGGTCGCCTGCGTGCGCGCGATCGCCGCGCGCCGGATCGAGGCCTTCATCCTGTTCGCGGCGTGGGCGCCGCTGATGCTGGTGCTGGTGGTGCGGATCGGCGGCCAGGCGAAATGGTGGCCGAACTTCGAATGGCTCGGCGTCGCCTATCCCTGGGTGGTGACCTTCGGCGGGCTGGTGCTGCTGATGGGCTTCACTCACCAGCACGGCACGATCCTGCGCGGCGCGCTGCGCCAGCTCAGCCGCGACCGCGACTCCGCGCACCGGCGCGCGGCCTACGACGGCCTGACCGGCGCGCTGACCCGGCCGGCGTTCGAGGACGCGCTCGCCAGCGCGGTCGCCGGCGCGCACGCCAGCGCCGCGCCGCTGTGCGCGGCGTTCCTCGACGTGGACCGGTTCAAGCTCATCAACGACGTGCACGGCCACGCGGTCGGCGACGAGGTGCTGCGCATCGTCGCCAAGCGCATCGGCAACCGCCTGCGCGGCGACGACCGCCTGTGCCGCTACGGCGGCGACGAAATGGTGCTGCTGCTGCCCAACACCGCGCTGGCCGAAGCGATGCGCATCGCCGAGTACCTGCGCGACGCCGTCGTCGCCAGCCCGTTCGCGATCGACGGCGTCCTGGTCGAGGTCGACGTGAGCCTGGGCGTGGCGCAGTTGCGCGGCGGCGAGCCCGCGGTCGACCTGCTCAAGCGCGCCGACGGCGCCTTGTATGCGAGCAAGCGCGGCGGGCGCGGGCGGGTCACCGGCGAAGACGGCCCGGAGCTCGCCGCCTGACCTGCGCGCGTGTCGGCGGATCTGCAGGTCCGACGCTCCGCGCTGTGCCGCCGCGAAACCGCGGCGCGCGAACGCGCCGCGGGCCTTCGCTCAGCGCTGCACCACGAACTGCTCCATGCTCGCGTTCAAGGTGTTGCATTGCTCGAACACCAGGCGTTCGCGATTGGCCGTCGCATACGACTCGTGATTTCCCATCAACTGGCACGACTGCCATTTCACGAACGGCATGTCGCCGTTGCGCGGCCGGTAGGTCACCGGATAGCAGCCGGCGCTGACCTCGGCGCTGTGCGCCAGCGCCGCGTCGGTGCAGGCGATGAAGCTGAGGTTGGCGTTCCTGGCGTCCCAGCCGCAGTCCATCAGCTTGCTCGCGCGCGAGCGCAGCTCGAAGCGCACGCCGCACACCAGCAGGGTCTTGACCGTGTTGTTGTGCGGGCCCGGCGGCAGGTCGAAGAACACCGAGCGCAGGTTCGGGTCGGTGTTGCACTGGATCCACGAGCCGCCGTAGACGTTGACGTAGCCGCCGCGGGCGAAGCGCAGCAAGGTGCCGCTGCGGTATTCGAACTTGCAGTCGCGGAACCAGAAATTCAGGAACTGGTCCTGCTGGCTGTAGGCCGGCGACATGCCCGAATGCAGGAACGCGTCGCCGAACACCACGTCGTTGGCCAGATGGCAGCGGTTGAACGACCACTCCGAGTTGAGGTTGGACTTGTCGTCGCCGTCCAGGCCGATCACCCGGTTCCACGGGCCGCGCCATTCCACATCGTCGAAAGCGAAGTCCTGGTTGCT
The DNA here is from genome assembly GCF_017355525.1 of Lysobacter enzymogenes. Lineage (NCBI taxonomy): Bacteria > Pseudomonadati > Pseudomonadota > Gammaproteobacteria > Lysobacterales > Lysobacteraceae > Lysobacter > Lysobacter enzymogenes. Next base: position 5,817,555 of record NZ_CP067395.1, read on the forward strand.
CTGGCCGCCGCTGACCGACGACCAGCAGTACATCCAGTTGAGCCCGGCGCGCGCGCTGCGGAAAGTGATTTCGCGCACCCGCAACTGGCGCACCCGGCCGTGCGCGGTCAGCAGGTTGCCGCTGTAGGGATCGCCGCCGCCGGCCGGCGCGTCGAACAGGATCTCCGAGCAGCGCTTGCCCTGGCCTTCGATGGTGTAGCCGTTGATCTTGTCGCCCGGCGAACCCTTGGGCAGCAGCGCGTCGGCGCGGGTGACGCGGTAGATGCCGGCGGGGAAGTACAGGTGATGGGTCAGAAAGCCGTTGCCGTTGCGCGAGGCGAACACGGCGTCGCGGGCTTTTTCGATCGCGGCAGTGTCGTCGGCGCTGCCGTTGCCGACGGCGCCGTAGTCCTTGACGCTGATGCGGCCGGGAGGAACCGGGTCGGCCGCGGCAGCCGACTGCCGGCGCGGCGGCGGCGCGCCGCCGACCGGCGCTTGCGCGGAGGCGGAGGCGCCGATCTGGGCGACGCTGCCCGCGGCCGCTGCGACGCCCGCGCCGGCGACCATGCCGGCCGCGCCGATCAGCTTGCGGCGCGCGCGCGAGGCCGGCGCGGCGTCGCCGGCCGGGCCGTTGGAAGACTGTTTGCTCATGCGGATTCCTTGCGTGGATCACTCGGTAGCGATCGCGTCGCCGCATCGCGCGGCGCGCGCACGTTCCGCGCGGCGTGTCGTGCATTCCCCTGCAGGCCGCGAGGCGCGCGCAATCTAGAAGGCGGTCGTCATGCGCGAATGCGAACAGCGGCGCAATTCGCGGCGGGTGTGACAAATGTCGTCTGTAATCGTTCGTGCGAATGCGCCGGCAGTCGCGCTTGCGCGTCGGCGCTGGTTTCGAAGACTGCGGGCGATGCTTGCGCGTGCCTTTGGCGTTTGTCGCGTTCGGGCTGCGACGCGACGTCGATCGCTCCCTGTAGGAGCGGCGCCGCGAAACCGCACTTGCGTCGTAAGCGCGATGTCGCGGTCGCGGCTCGCGCCGCGCCTACAGGGAACCGCCGCGAAAACATCGTCGCGGCAAAAACAAAAAGCCCCCGATCGCTCGGGGGCTTTTCATGGATCTGGCGGAGAGAGGGGGATTCGAACCCCCGAAGCGCGGTTTAGACGCTTACACACTTTCCAGGCGTGCTCCTTCAACCACTCGGACACCTCTCCGGAACTGTCCGGCCGCCAGCGGCGGGCCGTGCAGGGCCAGGGATTCTAGCCGGCGCGGCGCCGATGGACAAGTTGGGTCGAATGCGACGCGCCCGCGGCCCGCGCGGGGCCGCCGCGCCGCAGCCGCGCGCGCGTCCGGCCGCGGCCTGGGGCGCGGGGGTGGGGCATGGCACAATGCGGGGCCGGTCCGCGCGCGTCGCGCCGCCGGCCGGCGCGCGCCGTCCGCGGCGCCGTCGCCGGCTCCCGCGGCGGCCTCAGGCCGCGCGGGCCGCTCCCCGCCCAACCGTGTCCAAGGATCCGATGTCCTACCTCGTCCTCGCCCGCAAATGGCGCCCCAAGCGTTTCGCCGAACTGGTCGGGCAGGAGCACGTGGTGCGCGCGCTGACCAATGCGCTGAGCACCGGACGCGTGCATCACGCGTTCCTGTTCACCGGCACCCGCGGCGTCGGCAAAACCACGATCGCGCGCATCTTCGCCAAGTCGCTCAACTGCGAGCAGGGCACCTCGGCCGATCCGTGCGGCGAATGCAACGCCTGCCGCGACATCGACGCCGGCCGCTTCATCGACCTGCTGGAAATCGACGCCGCCAGCAACACCGGCGTCGACGACGTGCGCGAGGTGATCGACAACGCCCAGTACATGCCCAGCCGCGGACGGGTCAAGGTCTATTTGATCGACGAAGTCCACATGCTGTCGAAGTCGGCGTTCAACGCGCTGCTGAAGACGCTGGAGGAGCCGCCTGGGCACGTCAAATTCCTGCTCGCGACCACCGACCCGCAGAAGCTGCCGGTGACGGTGCTGTCGCGCTGCCTGCAGTTCAACCTCAAGCGCCTGGACGAGCAGCAGATCGCCGGGCAGATGACCCGGATCCTCGCGGCGGAAGCCATCGCCGCCGAGGATTCGGCGATCCGCCAGCTGGCCAAGGCCGCCGACGGCAGCCTGCGCGACGGCCTGTCGCTGCTCGATCAAGCCATCGCCTACAGCGGCGCCGGCAGCGCCGACGCGGCCGGCGACGGGCAGGCGCTGCAAGGCGCGGCGGTCGCGGCGATGCTCGGCTCGGTCGACCGCACCCGGGTCGGCGCGGTGCTGGCGGCGCTGGCCGACGGCGACGGCCGCCGCCTGCTCGACGAGGTGGCGACGCTGGCCGAGTTCTCGCCCGATTGGGGCAACGTGCTCGAATCGCTCGGCGATGCGCTGCACCGCATCCAGGTGCGGCAGCTGGTGCCCGAGGCGGCGGTGGAGGCCGACGGCGTCGATGTCGACGGCCTGGCCGCGCAGCTGCGGCCGGAACTGGTCCAGCTCTGGTATCAGATGTGCCTCAGCGGCCGCCGCGACCTGCCGCTGGCGCCGAGCCCGCGCGCGGGTTTCGAGATGAGCGCGCTGCGCATGCTCGCGTTCCGCCCCAGCGCGGGCGGCGATGCCGCGCCGCCGTCGGGTTCGGGGTCGGGCGAGCGCGGCGAACCGGCGCGCGGCGCCAACGCCGCCGCGCAAGCGGCCGCGGCGATGCGCGAGATGGGCGCGGCGCCGCGCGCTGCGAACGCCGCCGCGCCGGCGGCAACGACGCCCGCACCGGCGGCAACGCCTGCGGCCGAAGCGCGCGCGCCGCTGTCGGTGCGCGAAGCGCCGGCGGTGTATCCGGTCCAGGCGCCGGCGCAGGACCCCAACGATGCGCCGCCGTGGGCGCCGGACCCGGCCAAGCCGGCCGCGCCGGTGCGCGAAGCCGCGAACGCGGCGCCGAAACCGACGCCTGCGGCGCGCGCCAATCCGTTCGCGGACGACCTGCGCGAAGCGGCGCCGAAGCCGGCGCCCGCAGCCCGCGCCAATCCGTTCGAAGACGACCCGCGCGAAGCGGCGGCGAACGCCGCGCCGCAGCCGGTGCCTGCGGCGCGCGCCAATCCGTTCGCGGACGATCCGCGCGAGGCGGCGCCGAACGCCGCGCCGCAGCCGGCGCCCGCGGCGCGCGCCAACCCGTTCGAAGACGATCCGCGCGAGGCGGCGGCGCACGTTGCGTCCCCGCCCGCGATTGCGGCGCGCAGCAACCCGTTCGAGGACCCGGCGCCGAAACCCGTCGCAGCGGCGCGCGTCGACCCGTTCGCGGACGAACCCCGCGCTGCAGCGTCCGCGCCAGCCCCCGAGCCTGCCGCGCCCGTCCGGCCCGCCGCGCCGGTCCGCGCCAATCCGTTCGAGGACGATCCGCGCGACGCCGACAGCGTCGTCGCCGCCGCGTCCGCGCGCGGCCCGCTGTTCGAGGACGACCCGCGCGATGCGCCGGCGCCCGCACCGCGCACGTCCGCGCCTGCGCCGGTCGCCGTCTCCGCCGCGCGCCCGGCGCCCGCCGCGCGCGAGGACCTGCTCGCCGCGGCCGCGCCGATCACCATGCCGGCGCGCGCCGCCGCACCGGCGGCCGGCGCCGGCATCGCCGACGACGGCGCCTGGCATGCGCTGATCGACAGCAGCGGCCTGCGCGGCCCGGCCCGGATCCTGGCCGAACATGCCGCCTTCATCGGCTACGCCGACGGCGTGCTGACCCTGGCGCTGGGCCCGAACGACGAGCATCTCAAGGCGCCGGCACTGGTCAAGCTGGTCGCCGACGCGCTCAGCGCGCGCCTCGGCGCGGCGCCGCAGATCCGTTTCGAAGCCGCCCCGGCCGGCGCGGCGAACGGCGAATCGGTGCACGAGCGCAACCTGCGCGCGCGCGACGAGCGCCAGGCGCGGGCCGAGGACATGTTCATGAACGATCCCGACGTGCGCCGGCTGATCGAGCAGTACGGCGCCAAGGTCGTGCCCGATTCGATCCGCCCGTTCGACGAACCCTGAGCGGCCAACGAACCCTGAGCCGCCGCGGCCGCCCCCTTGCGTGCGGCCCGCGCCGGCCCAACACCTGAACGACATCGTGGCGTGTTCCACTGGCGCCGCCCGATCCACCGACTCTTTCACGACACAGCAGGACCACCACCATGCGCGGCAACATCGCCCAACTCATGCAACAAGCGCAGAAGATGCAGGAAAACGTGCAGCGCGCGCAGGAAGAACTGGCCAAGATCGAAGCCACCGGCAGCGCCGGCGGCGGCATGGTCAGCGTCACCGTCACCGGCCGCATGGAGTGCCGCAAGGTGCGCATCGACCCGAGCGTGCTGAGCGACCAGGAAATGGTCGAGGACCTGATCGCGGCGGCGTTCAACGACGCGGTCAACAAGATCAACGCCGAGTCGCAGGCGAAGATGTCGGCGGCCACCGCCGGCATGCCGATGCCGCCCGGCATGAAGCTGCCGTTCTGAGCGAGGCGACCATGGGCTTGCATATCGGTATCACCGCCGCCTTGGTCGCGGCCGGCCTGCTCGGCCTGGACCTGTTCGCGACCTGGGCGGTCTGGCGCGAACCCGACCTCACCGGCGCGCAGAAGGGCTTCCAGTCGGCGATGATCTGGCTGCTGCCGCTGCTCGGCGCGATCGTCGTGCTGAACGTGGTGCGCTCGATGAACCGCGAGCCGGCCGCGCGCAGCACCTTCACCACCTCCGAGTGAACGCCGCGGCCGCTGCGGGCGGGGCGCGCGCGTGAGCAGCGCCCTGCTCGAACAACTCATCGACGCGCTGCGGGTGCTGCCCGGCGTGGGCCAGAAATCGGCCCAGCGCATGGCCTATCACCTGCTCGAACGCGAGCGCGCCGGCGGCCAGCGCCTGTCGCAGGCGCTGAGCGAGGCGATCGAGAAGATCGGCCACTGCGCGCGCTGCCGCGACTTCAGCGAAACCGAGGTCTGCCCGACCTGCGCCAGCGCCGCGCGCGACGCGCATCTGCTGTGCGCGGTCGAATCGCCGGCCGACCGGCTGGCGATCGAGCAGGCCACCGGCTACCGCGGCCTGTATTTCGTGCTGCAGGGCCGGCTCAGCCCGCTCGACGGCATCGGCCCGCGCGAACTCGGCCTGGACACGCTGGCCGCGCGCCTGGGCGAGGGCGAGGTGCAGGAACTGATCATCGCCACCAATCCCACCGTCGAAGGCGAGGCCACCGCGCACTACCTGGCGCAGCTGGCGCGTCAGCACGGGGTCAAGCCGAGCCGCCTGGCCCATGGCGTGCCGCTCGGCGGCGAACTGGAATACGTGGACCGCGGCACCTTGTCGCATGCGTTCGGCAGCCGCACCGAGGTGTGACGGTTTTTTGGGATTCGGGATTCGGGATTTGCGATTCGAGGCTGCCGGCGGGCCGCATCGAAACCACCGGATCGCCCGCGCTGCTACGCTTTGGCGAATCCCGAATCCCGAATCCCGAATCCCACCCAAACGAGCCCGCCATGACCGACTCCACCATCTTCGGCAAGATCATCCGCCGCGAACTGCCCGCGGACATCGTGTTCGAGGACGACGACCTGATCGCGTTCCGCGACATCGCGCCGCAGGCGCCGGTGCACGTGCTGTTCGTGCCGAAGACGCCGATCGCCACGCTCAACGATCTGCAGCCCGAGCAGGCCGCGGTGGTCGGCAAGCTGGCCTACGCCGCCGCCCAGTACGCCAAGCGCGAAGGCTTCGCGCAGGACGGCTACCGCGTGGTCATGAACTGCAACGAGCACGGCGGCCAGACCGTGTTCCAGCTGCACCTGCACCTGCTCGCCGGCGATCACCTCGGCCGCTTCGGCACGCCACGCTGAGCGCATCGGCGAACGCATCGGCTGACCCATCGACGACCGGCCGAACCGCAAAAACGACGAAGGCGCCGCAAGGCGCCTTCGTCGTATCCGCCGCGCGCCGGCTCAGCCGCGCGCCGCGCTCACCACCAGCCCCACCACGGCCACGGCGCCGGGCGTTCGATCACGTCGACCTGCTGGCGCACCGGCCACAGGTACACGACCTCGGCGTCGAGCTTGGGAAAGCGGTAGTCGTATTCGCCGATGCGGCGCGACTCGTAGCCGGCGATGCGGCCGGTGAAGGTCACCTCGCGGTTCTTCTCGAACAGCGCCGGGTCGTAGAAGCCGGTGCGGCAGGCGAGGAAGCGGCCGCCGGTGTCGTCGGTGGCCCAGTACGGCCGGCCGGTGTCGCCCAGGCGGGTCGAGATCATTTCGAAACAGGTGCGGTTGGACTGCGGTTCGACGCTGACGATGCGCCCGCCCCAGCGCACCAGCGAGCCGGTGGCATCGCGGGCGGCGGCGTCGGACGGGGTCAGCGCGGTAAAGGTCCCCTGCAGCGGCTGGGGCGCCGTGGCGCAGGCGCTGAGCAGCGCGACGCCGGCGGCTAACAAGGCAAGACGGAGCTTCATCGGGGTTCTCCTGTGCGGCCCGGGCGGTGCGCGCGTAAGGCCCGGACCAGTTCGTTGCGCAGTTCTCGGGCGTCGCGCCGCCCGGCTTGGCTGCCAGCGTACCGCCAATCGCTGAATTTTTGGCTGAGCCGCAGCAGCGCCACGGCCAGATCCGGCCGCGCCTTTCCGACACGTTCAGCCCAGGCCAGCGCCGGCTCGTGCGGCGCGCGCGCCAGGCCCAGGCGGCGGTAGCGCCGGTCGAGCGCGCGCCAGGCGCGCAGGACCGGGTCGCGCTGGCGTTCGCCGCGGCTGCTGAGCCAGACCATCCAGGCGCCGGCGAGGCTGGCGAACAGCACGAACAGCGCGATCAGGCGCGGGCCGTCGAGGCGGTCCACGCCGAGCGGCTGCAACAGCCGCTCCTGGCGGCTGGCGTCGAAGCCGAGCACGAAGTCGTTCCAGCCGCGCCGCGCCCAGTCGCCGAGGTTGAACAAGGGTGTGACCGCGCCGATCCCGCCGAGCAGGCCGCCGGCGCCGGGCGCGCGGTCGGCCAGGGTGTCGTAGATGCGTTCCGGCGCGACCGCCGCGGTCGGGTCGACCCGGGTCCAGCCGCGCCCTTGCAGCCACACCTCGGCCCAGGCGTGGGCGTCGGAGCGGCGCACCAGCCAATAGCCGCCGACCGGGTTGTAGTAACCGCCGGCATAGCCGGTGACGACCCGCGCCGGCACCCCGGCCGCGCGCATCAGCACCACGAACGAGGAGCTGAAGTGTTCGCAGAAGCCGGCCTTCTGCTCGAACAGGAACTCGTCGACCGAGTGCCGGCCGAGCAGCGGCGTGGCCAGGGTGTAGGCGAATTCGCGGTGGAACATCGCCAGCGCGCGCTCGGCGATCGCCGCGTCGTCGCTGCCGGCCTCGCGCCGCCACTGCGCGGCCAGCGCCAGGGTGCGCGGGTTGTAGCCCGACGGCAGCTCCAGCGCGGCCCGGCGCAGCTGCGGATGCAGGTCCATTTCGAACTTGCGCGGCGCCGAGGAGCGCAGGTGCCAGCGGCTCAGCGCGTTGAGCGGGCGCCGCGCGTAGATGCCGTAATCGTGGTTCAGGCGCGAACCGTCCGGCGCGTTCAACGGCAGGTCGAGGGCGACGAACTGGCGGTCGTCGGTCGGCTCGACTTCCAGTTCGTAGTCCCAGACCGTCGCCGAGGGCTGGAACGGCGGCGCCGGCAGCCCGCGGAACCAGCTCGCCTGGGTCCAGGCGCGGCCGTCGAAGTGCCACAGCACCGGCCCGCGCCAGTACATCTGCGAGGTCGGCGGCGCGGCGCCGTTGAAGCGCGCGCGCAGGGTCACCGTCTCGTCGTTCATCAGGTCGACCATCTCGCCCGGCGCCATCCGGTCGGACAGGCCGGGGCGGGCGAGGGCGCGGTCGGGCACGCCCCACAGCGGCGCGGCCAGGCGCGGGAACAGCCAGAACACCGCCAGCGCCAGCGGCAGGCCGATGCCGATCAGCCGCGTCACCGACCACAGCTGCTGCCGCGCCGACGGCGCCGGCCCGCGCGGCTGGCCCGGCGCGGCCAGGGTGTCGATTTCGGCCAGCCGCTGCAGCGCGACCAGGGCGAAGACCGACGCGGCCAGGCCCAGCGCCAGCGACAGCGGCCCCTGGTCGAGCAGGAAGGTCGCGAACGGGCCGAACAGGGCGAAGCCGATCAGGCTGCGCGCGTCGCGCAAGGTGTAGGTCTCCGCCGGCTTGATCGCGAACATCGCCGCCAGCAGCGCGCAGCCCGTGTCGCGCCCGAACGAAAACCGCGCCAGCACCAGCACCGTGCCGACCAGCGCCACCACCAGCACCAGCCGCAGCCAGGCCGGCTGCGCGCGCCGCCACGACAGCGCGCCGACGCCGAGGCCGGTCGCGGCGATGACCGCGGCGATGGTCGGCGGCAACTGCAGCAGCAGCGGCAACAGGCAGCTGGCGCCGGCCAGCAGCGCCCAGCGCCGTACGCCGGATTCCAGCGCGGCGGCCGGCTTGGGCCGCGCGAACGGGGACAGCGCCGACTCAGCCATGCGGCAGCAGCGCCAGCGCGCGCAGGCAGGCGTGACGATGGGCGGCGCCGTTGCCGGGGCCGAGCGCGGGGTGCCCCGGCACGCTGAGGCGATAACGGCAGCCGTCGCGCTCGGCCTCGTCGACCCAGCGCGCCAGCCGCGCTATCCGCGCCTCCTGGCCCAGGCCGTGCAGGCGCTGCCAGTCCAGTTCGACGTCGGCGCCGAGCGGCTGTTCGTACTCGCGCACCAGCAGGGTGTCGCGCCGCGCCGAATGCTTCCACGCGATCGCCCGGCGCGCGTCGCCGGGACGGTAGCTGCGCAGGTGGTGGACGTCGTCGCCGCTGGGGTGCACCCGGGTCACGGTCTGGTCGCCGCCGCCGACCGGCAGCGGCGGGCCGTGCGCTTCCGGCGCGGGATAGACCAGCAGCGGCGTTTGCGGCCACACGTGCGACCACGCCCGCGCCAGCCCCAGCGGGCGGGTCGTCGACACGCGCAGCTTGGGCAGGTCGAGCCAGCCGCGGCGGTGGGTGGCGATGCGCAGTTCGGCTTCGCCGGCGCCTTGCTCCAGGTCCAGCGGCGCCGGTTCGATCTGCGCGGCGATGCCGTCGTCCATGCGCAGGCCGCGGCGCACCCGGTCGGCCGGCGCGCGCACGTGCACGCGCACGCGCATCGCGCTGCCGGCCGGCACCGGCTCGGCGTCGACCGCGACGATGCCCAATCCCGACAACTGCAACTGCGCCGCGATCAGGCTCGCCAATCCGGCGCCGCCGAGCAGCAGCGCCAGCAGGAAGGCCGGATTGTTGTTGTAGTTCAGCGCGCCGAGGATCATCGCCGCCAGCAGCGCCGCATAGAACGCGCCGAAACCGGTCGGCAGCACGTAGATGCGGCGGCGGTCGAAGCGGACCGGCAGGGTTTCCGGCTGGCGCGGCCGGGTCCAGGCCTGCACGCGCAGGCGCCAGCGCCGCCACAGCCGGCCGGCGGCGGCGACGTTCGCGCGATCCTGATCGTCCTGGCCGGCCATCGCCGCGCTCAATCCACCGCCACGGCGTAGAGGATCGACTTGGCCAGATCGGCCGCGGCATCGGCCTCGGCGACCAGGCGATGGGTGGCGACCGCGGCGAACAGCGCCTGCACGTCCTCGGGCACCACGTGCGCGCGGCCGAGCAGCAGCGCGTACGCGCGCGCGGCGCGCAGCAGCGCCAGCCCGGCGCGCGGCGACAGGCCCACGCGCACGCCCGGATGCTTGCGGCTGCGCGCCAGCAGCGCCTGCACGTAAGCGATCAGCGATTCGCCGGCGTACACCGAATCGACCGCGCGGCGGATCGCCAGCACGTCCTCGCTCGACAGCACCGCGCGCGTCTGCGCGATCAGATGGCGGCGGTCGGCGCCGGCGAGCAGGTCGCGTTCTGCGGCTTCGTCCGGGTAGCCCAGGTGCAGGCGCAGCAGGAAACGGTCGAGCTGCGAATCCGGCAGCGGATAGGTGCCCGACAGATCGACCGGGTTCTGGGTGGCGATGACGAAGAACGGATCCGGCAGCGGATGGGTGCGCCCGTCGACGGTGACCTGATGCTCGGCCATCGCTTCCAGCAACGCGCTTTGCGTGCGCGGCGGCGCGCGGTTGATTTCGTCGGCGAGCAGCACCTGGGTGAACACCGGGCCGGGATGGAACTGGAACTGGCGCGAGGTCGGATCGAACACCGACACGCCGACCACATCGGCCGGCAACAGATCCGAGGTGAACTGCACGCGCTGGAACTCCAGCCCCAGCGTCGCGGCCAGCGCGTGGGCGAGGGTGGTCTTGCCCAGGCCGGGCAGATCCTCGATCAGCAGATGGCCGTCGGACAGCAGCGCGACGAACGCCAGCCGCACCGCCTGCGCCTTGCCCAGGACCAACGCGTTGACCTGCGCCTGGGCGTGTTCGAGGGCGCCGCGCAGCGCATCGGTTAGGATGATCACATCGTGGTTGGCGGGGTTTGCGGTGATCTTGCCTGCGCTCATCGGGCCTGCCGTTGTGGAAGCGTGAAGTCGTGGATGTCGAAAGCGTGAAGCGGACTGCGTGGCGCTGAAGACGCGATGCCGAAAACCTGACGCCGAAAACCCGACGCCAAGAATCTCAAGATCGAAAGGCGCGCCGCAGAAGCTGTCGTTTTTGTCAGCTTCGTGATCGCCGCCATCGTCTCGCGCGCTGCGCTTGTGCGATGCGCGTCAATAAAACGTGGTGCGGTCGCGACGCAGTGCGCCGAGACGTTCCCCCAAGTTCCAGAGTGTAGCGAGGTCGGGTGCCGATGCGGGACAGGGATGAAGCCAGCGCGATGCGCAATGTGTTCTGGGCGCTGTGGACGCTGGTGCTGCTGCTCAAGCTCGCGGTCGCCGCCAAGCTGCCGTTGTTCGTCGACGAAGCGTTCTATTGGCAGGAAGGCCGGCATCCGGCCGCGGCCTATTCCGACCTGCCCGGGCTGACCGCGTGGCTGGCGCGGCTGGGCGTGGAGCTCGGCGGCAATTCGACCCTGGCGCTGCGCGCGCCGTTCCTGACGATCGCCGCGCTGGTGCCGTGGCTGCTGGCGCGGGTCGGCGCGCGCGAGTTCGGCGCGCGCAACGGCTGGATCGCCGGCTGCTACGCGCTGCTGCTGCCGCTGGCCGGCAGCCTCGGCCTGCTCGCCTTGCCCGACGCGATGATGGCGCTGGCCACCTTGCTGTGCCTGGACGCGGGCGCGCGCCTGCTGCGCCAGGTCGATGCGCGCAGCGCGGTCGAACTCGCCGCCGGCCTGAGCCTGGGCGCGCTGAGCCATTACCGCTTCATCGCCGTGATCGGCGTCGGCTTCGTCGTGCTGCTGCTGTTGCCCGAAGGCCGCCGCGCGCTGCGCGACGCGCGGGTGCTGACCGCCGCGGCGATCGGCGCTTCGGCGTGGGCGCCGCTGGTGGCGTGGAACCTCGACAACGCCGACGCCGGCCTGCGCTTCCAGTTGGTCGAGCGCCATCCGTGGGCGTTCCACGCCGACGGCCTGTGGTTCGTCGCGATCCAGGCCTTGCTGGTCACCCCGTTGCTGTTCGCGGCCTTGTGCCTGGCCGGCTGGCGCGGCGCGCGCGATCCCTCGCCGGTGACCCGCTATTTCGCCTTGCTCGGTTCGCTGGTGGTGCTGGGTTTCTTCGTTCTGGGGTTCTTCGCCGACACCGAGCGGGTCAGCTTCCATTGGCCGCTGCCGGGCTTCATGGCGCTGCTGCCGTTGTTGCCGATGGTGCTGGCGCGCTGGCCGGAATGGGCGCGCGGGCTGACCGCGGCGCTGGCCGGCGCCGCTTTGCTGGCGACGCTGGGCTATTACGTGGCGGTGTCGCGGCCGGAACTGCGCGCGCGCAGCGCCGGCGAAAAGTGGTACCCGGCCAACTTCGCCGGCTGGGACGAACTGGCGCGCGCGGTGCGCAAGAAACTCGATGCGATGCCGCCGGGCACGCGCCTGATCGCCGACAACTTCAAGGCCGGCGCCGAACTCGGCTTCGCCCTCGACGACCCGCGCATCGCTGTGCTCGATCATCCGATCAACCACAAGCACGGCCGCGCGCCGCAACTGCGGCTGTGGGGCCTGAGCCGCGACGGCCGCGCCGACTGGGGCGCGGGCCCGGCCTTGCTGGTGGTCGGCGCGACCGAGGTCGAATACAAGAATCTGCTGCAGCGCTATCACGACCTGTGCGCGATGGTCGGCCCGCTGCCGCCGCCGCAGATCCTCAACGTCGATCACGGCCGCCAGCGGTTCGCCCTGTTCGCGTTCGACGGCGCGCCGCGCGCGGGCGAGTGCACGACGCCGGCGATGGCCTGGATCGACCAGCCGGCGGCCGGCGCGCGGGTCGGCCCGGGCGCGTTCGCGGTGTCGGGCTGGGCGTTCAAGGACGGCGTCGGCCTGGCCAAGGTCGAGATCATGCTCGACGGGCGGGTGGTGGCGCAGACCCAGTACGGCTTGCCGCGCGACGGCGTGCGCGAATTCTGGCGCTTGCGCGACGGCCGTCATTCGACCGATCCGCAGCACCCGAACGTCGGCTTCAGCGCGACCGTGCTGCTCGACGCCGAAGCGCCCGGCCGCCACTGGCTGGGCCTGCGCCTGCACGGACGCGACGGCAGCGTCGAGGATTGGGCCGAGCAGCCGATCGATCTGCGCCGGCCTTGAGCGCGCCGCGCGCAGGGCGGCGCGGCCAAGGCGCGCTGTCAGGCCTCAGGGCAGCGCGTAGCCCGCGCGCCGCAGCAGCCGCGCCGTAGCGATCAGCGGCAGCCCGATCAGCGCGGTCGGGTCGCGCGATTCGACCGCTTCGAACAAGGCGATGCCGAGGCCTTCGGACTTGAAGCTGCCGGCGCAGTCGTACGGCTGCTCGGCGTCGACGTAGCGTTCGATCTCGGCCGCGCTCAACTCGCGAAAACGCACCGTGGTGACGTCGAGTTCGCTCAACGCGGCGTGTTCGTGGCGCAACACGCACAGGCCGGTGCAGAAGCGCACTTCGCGCCCGGACATCGCGCCGAGCTGGGCGATCGCGCCGTCGCGGCCGCCGGGCTTGCCGATCGGCAGGCCGTCGAATTCGGCGACCTGGTCGGAGCCGATCACCCACGCGTCCGGCCGCTGCGCGGCGACCGCGGCGGCCTTGGCTTCGGCCAGCCGCCAGGCCAGCTTGGACGGCGCCTCGCCGGGCTGCGGGGTCTCGTCGGTGTCGGGGCGGGCGACGTCGAAGGCCAGACCGAGGCGGCCGAGCAGTTCGCGGCGGTAGCGGGAGGTGGAGGCGAGGATCAGTGGGGTCATGGCGGCGGCGAGTGGGGGGCGTCAGGGCCAGATCCGCGCCTGCGGCGGGCAGAAGCCGGTGGCGAGATCGAGCAGTTCGAGCAGGCGGTCCTGCGTCGCTTCGTCCGCGCAGGCGGCGAGCAGATGTTGCAGGTGCTGGGTCATGGCGTCGGCGCCGACGCCGTCGTCGCGGTAACGGCGCAGCCAGTCGCGCAGTTCGTCCAGTCCGGCCGCGGCGGCGAGGCTGCGGGCGAAACCGGCGTCGAGGGCCGGGCGCAGGGGCGGCAGCGGAGAGGCGGGCACGGCGGCGCCCGGATCGCGGCTCAGTTCAGCCGCGCCTGTTCGATCTGCACCAGTTGCTGCTCGATCCGCCCGCGCGCGGCGTCGATCGAGGCGCGGACCTCGCCGAGCTGGCTCAGGCTGGCCTCGCGGCCGTGGTCGCGCAGCCACAGGCGCTGGCGCAGCATCTCGCGCATGGCCTCGCCGACCGGGTCGCGGCCGCCGTCGCCGGCCACCGCCTCGATCTCGGCGCGGGCGATGCGCAGGCGTTCTTCCAGCGCGTCGGCGGCGTCGAGCACCTCGCGCACCGCGCGCTGGCGGCGCAGCGGCCGGTACAGCAGGGCGGCGATCAGGGCAGCGGCAGCCGCCGTGGTCAGAAACATTAACAGGGCGATGGTCACGGCCGGGCCGATGGCGGGGGTCGAGGCCCGGCAGTCTGCACGCGCGGGCCGGCCACGGGCAAATCCCTGGCCGGCCCGGGACTTGCGATCCGCCGGCCGGGTTTGACAGGGCCCCGCGCGGTCTCTACCATTCCGCGGCTTATGTCAGCCGAAGTGCCACCTGGGCGGGTGCCCGAAGTTCTGGATGCCTGGCGCCTGGTGGCGGCACGGCGCGGCGTGGAAGGCCGTCTGCCGCTGTCGGCGCTGGACCGCCTGGCGGGTCTGCTGCACGACACCGACGGCGAAGTCCGGTTCTCGCTGGACTTCGACACCGACGAACTGCAGACGCCCTACGCCGAGCTGAAGATCGACGCCGCACTGCCGCTGCTGTGCCAGCGCACGCTGGAGCGGTTCGTGATGCCGGTGCAGATCGTGCAGCGCCTCGGACTGATCCGCGACGAGGCCGACGAAGCCGCGTTGCCGCCCGGCTACGAGCCGCTGCTGATGCCCGAAGACGGCATGCTGCGGCCCTCGGAGATGGTCGAGGACGAATTGATCCTCGCCGTGCCGGTGGTGCCGATGGCGCCGGGCAACGAGGCGGTCGAAAGCGACTGGCCGGCGCCCGCCGCCGAGCTGGAAGCCGCCAACCCGTTCGCGGCGTTGTCGGCGCTGAAGAAAAACAACTGACCCCAAGCCGCGCGTTTGGGTTCACAATACCCAGTTCCAACTCCGACCTGCAGGCATCGAGCGAGTCCTGCTAATCGGGCTTACGCTATCCACCTCAGGTTTCCACCGCTTTTCCGGAGCAAGACCATGGCCGTTCAGAAGTCCCGCGTCACCCCGTCCCGCCGCGGCCAGCGCCGTTCGCACGATGCGCTGACCAGCAAGCAGCTGGCCACCGATCCGACCACCGGCGAGACCCACATCCGCCACCACGTCACCGCCGACGGCTACTACCGCGGCAAGAAGGTGATCGACACCAAGTCGCGCGTCGCCGACGAGGAGTAATCCTCCCGGCCCGCCGCGGCGCGCGCTGGCAATGGCGCGCGTCGCCGCGATCTGGGCCGGCGGAGGGTGGCGTCCGCCATCGCGCCGGCACCGGTCGGACCGCCCCGGCGGTCCGCGACAACAGACCTGCGGCCCCCGCGGCTTCGTCTTCCGCCAGCTCTGCGCTGGCGGTCCTGTTTCTCGGTGGCCTGCGGGTGCGCGCGCGTACGCGACGCCCGCTCCTGCGCAGGCCGCCCCGGCATTCCGCGGAGCGGTGATGACAGATCGGATTTACGCCCGGATCGCGGGCACCGGCAGCTACCTGCCGGCCCAGGTGGTGACCAACGACGAGCTGGCCAAGCGCGTCGAGACCAGCGACGAATGGATCCGGACCCGTACCGGCATCCGCCAGCGCCATGTCGCCGCCGAAGGCGAAACCACCGTCGACCTGGCCTACCAGGCCTCGTTGCGCGCGCTCGAAGCCGCCGGCGTGCGGCCCGAGGAGATCGATCTGATCGTCCTGGGCACGACCACCCCGGACCTGATCTTCCCGTCCAGCGCCTGCCTGCTGCAGCACCGCCTGGGCGCCAACGGCTGCCCGGCCTTCGACGTCAACGCGGCCTGCTCGGGCTTCGTCTACGCGCTGACCGTGGCCGACAAGTTCATCCGTTCCGGCGCGGCCAAGACCGTGCTCGTGGTCGGCGCGGAAACCCTGACCCGGATGCTCGACTGGACCGACCGCTCGACCTGCGTGTTGTTCGGCGACGGCGCCGGCGCGGTCGTGCTCAAGGCCGACAGCGAGACCGGCATCCTCAGCACCCATCTGCACGCCGACGGCGGCAAGAAGGAACTGCTGTGGAATCCGGTCGGCGTCTCGGCCGGGTTCAAGCCGGACGAGCACAACGCCGGCGTGCGCGTGCTGATGACCGGCAACGAAGTGTTCAAGCACGCGGTCAAGGCGCTGGATTCGGTGGTCGAGGAGACCCTGGAAGCCAACGGCCTGGACCGCCACGAAATCGATTGGCTGATCCCGCATCAGGCCAACCTGCGCATCATCGAAGCCACGGCCAAGCGCCTGGACATGCCGATGGAGCGGGTGATCGTCACCGTCGACAAGCACGGCAACACTTCTTCGGGCTCGGTGCCGCTGGCGCTCGACGAAGCGGTGCGTTCGGGCAAGGTCCAGCGCGGCCAGTTGCTGCTGCTGGAAGCCTTCGGCGGCGGCTTCACCTGGGGTTCGGCGCTGCTGCGCTACTGAACCGGCGACAGGGGCGTCCGCTCCTGCGCGGAGCGGCGTCCCGACACGGGCCGGAAGCCCGTGCGAGGCGCCGCGCACAAGGAACCGCGTCATGGTGACCCGACTGAACCTGCAAGGCCGCACGGCCTGGCTCAAATCCTATGGCGGCGGCAGCCGCCGGCTGCGCCTGCGCGCGCTCGACCTGACCGCGCGCCGGCTCGGCGTGCCGTCGCTGCGGCCGCCGCCGCACCGGGTCGGCGCCGCCGCGCGCCAGACCGAACAGCGCCGCCTGCGCGAACTGGCCGCGGTCGACGTGCGCGTGCCGCGCATCCTCGGCGAAGGCGACACCTATCTGCTGCTCAGCGACATCGGCGAAACCCTGTCGGCGCGCCTGCGCCGTTCCTCGCCGCAGCAGGCGTACCGGCTGGTGACCCAGGCCGCGCACACGCTCGCGCAAGTGCACGCGCGCGGCGGCTACATCGGCCAGCCGCTGGCGCGCAACCTCACCGTCGACGAGCACGGCCGCATCGGCTTCATCGATTTCGAGGAAGACCCGGCCGAAGTCATGAGCGTGCAACAGGCGCAGATCCGCGACTGGCTGATCTTCGCCGCCGGCGCCTCGCGCTATTTCCGCGATCCGGACCAGGAGCTCAGCGCGATCATCGCCGAGTCGCTGCGCGGCGGCGCCGAGGAAGTGCGCCGCGGCGTCGGCGACGCCGCGGACCGGCTCGGGTTCGTGCAATCGTTGAGCCGCTGGCTCGGCCGGCGCGCGCGCGGCCTCGGCGGCGCGGTGCAGGCGCTGCGGCGCGCGGCGTGGCTGTGGATGCTGGCCGCGGTGTTGATCGGCCTCGGCGTGGATTTCGCGCCGGACCGCGACTTCGATTCGCTGCGGCAGATGGCCGAGTTGATCGACTGAGCTTCGCAACGCATGCCGCACGAGACGAACGGCCGCGGGGCGACCCGCGGCCGTTTTCTTATCGTCCGATCGCCGCGACGCACGAAGCCCGACTGTAGGAGCTGCGCGAGCTGCGACCGCGAATCCACAGTGACGACGCAAGCGAGGTTTCGCGGTCGCAGCTCGCCCAGCTCCTACAGTCGGGCCTCACACCGCCGAGGTCGGCCATCGCCGATCGACACGCCGAAACCACCGATCCCGCACAGCCGCTCGCGTCACATTGCGACGCGCTGTGACGCCGTACCGCCGAGTACAGACGATCGCCTGTTTTCGCCCGTATCATGCGCGCTTCGAACCGATACGGCAGTGCGCGTGAGCGACCAGCGACTTTCTTTCCTGTTCCCGGGCCAGGGCTCGCAATCGGTGGGCATGCTGGCCGAGCTGTCGGAACTGCACGCGGGCGTGCGCGAGGCGTTCGCCGAGGCCAGCGACGGCGCCGGCGTGGACCTGTGGGCGCTCAGCCAGGGCGGCCCGGAGGAGATGCTCAACCGCACCGAATACACCCAGCCGGCGCTGCTCGCCGCGGGCGTGGCGGTGTGGCGGCTGTGGCAGGCCCAGGGCGGCGCGCAACCGGCGCTGCTGGCCGGGCACAGCCTCGGCGAATACACCGCGCTGGTCGCCGCCGGCGCGCTGTCGCTGCGCGACGGCGCGCACCTGGTGCGCCTGCGCGGCCAGTTGATGCAGGACGCCGCGCCGAGCGGCGTCGGCGCGATGGCCGCGGTGCTCGGCGCCGAGGACGCGCTGGTCGAAGACATCTGCAAGGCCGTGTCCGGCAGCGAAGTGGTGGTGCCGGCCAATTACAACTCGCCCGGCCAGATCGTCATCGGCGGCCACGCCGCGGCGGTCGACAAGGCGCTGACCCGGCTGGCCGAATCCGGCGTGCGCAAGGCGGTCAAGCTGGCCGTCAGCGTGCCCTCGCACACCCCGCTGATGCGCGAAGCCGCGAACCGTCTGGCCGAGGCGATGGCCGGGCTGGACTGGCGCGCGCCGCAGCTGCCGGTGGTGCAGAACGTCGACGGCCAGGTCCATGCCAGCGTCGAGGCGATCCGCGACGCGCTGGTGCGCCAGCTGTACCTGCCGGTGCAGTGGACCGCCTGCGTGCAGGCGCTGGCCGCGCACGGCGTCCAGCGCGCCGCCGAGTGCGGGCCGGGCAAGGTCCTGACCGGGCTGGTCAAGCGCATCGACAAATCCATCGACGGCCGCGCCATCGGCACCCCGGCGGAGTTCGAGGCCGCCCTGGCCGAGTGGCGCTGAGTCCTCAGCCCGCCATCAGCCGAACACACGTCGCTTAACCGAGCGCTGCGCGCTACTCAATCGTCCCGCTACTCAACCACTCTTTCAGCCTGTAGGCTGGCCGCGCCCGGGCCCCGCGCCCGGCGGGCGGGGTCGCAGGACGCGGCGGTAGGCAGCAGCGGCGCAACCACGAGCATTACGGAGCAAAGCACATGAGCACGACCCCGCTTTCGGGCGAAATCGCGCTGGTCACCGGCGCCAGCCGCGGCATCGGCGCGGCCATCGCCGACGAACTGGCCGCGCTGGGCGCGACCGTGATCGGCACCGCCACCAGCGAATCCGGCGCCGCCGCGATCGGCGCGCGCCTGGCCGCGCACGGCGGCCACGGCCGGGTCCTGAACGTGGCCGATCCGGCCTCGGTCGACTCCCTGCTCGACGCGGTCGCCAAGGAGATCGGCGCGATCTCGATCCTGGTCAACAACGCCGGCATCACCCGCGACAACCTGCTCATGCGGATGAAGGACGAGGACTGGCAGGCCATCCTCGACACCAACCTCAGCAGCGTCTACCGCACCAGCAAGGCGGTGCTGCGCTCGATGATGAAGGCGCGCAAGGGCCGCATCATCAACATCGCCTCGGTGGTCGGCGTGACCGGCAACCCGGGCCAGGCCAACTACGCCGCCGCCAAGGCCGGCGTGATCGCTTTCAGCAAATCGCTGGCGCGCGAGATCGGCAGCCGCGGGGTGACCGTGAACGTCGTCGCGCCCGGCTTCATCGACACCGACATGACCCGCGACCTGCCGGAAGACGCGAAGAAGGCCATGTTCGACCAGATCGCGCTGGGCCGCTTCGGCGACCCGGCCGACATCGCCCGCGCGGTGGCGTTCCTGGCCGGCCCCGGGGCCGGCTACATCACCGGCGAAACGCTGCACGTCAACGGCGGCATGTACATGCCGTAAGGCCTTGACGTAGGCTAGTAAGCGATTGAACCCAAAGGAGTTTCGTCGACGCCGGGGGCCGGTCTCGCGAAACATCCCGATTCCATTAGACTATCCCATCGAAAAACCCCTCACGGGAGGAGCAACATCCATGAGCAGCATCGAAGAACGCGTTAAGAAGATCGTGGTCGAACAGCTGGGCGTCAAGGAAGAAGAAGTCACCAACAACGCTTCGTTCGTCGACGACCTCGGCGCGGATTCGCTCGACACCGTCGAGCTGGTGATGGCGCTTGAGGAAGAGTTCGAGTGCGAGATCCCGGACGAAGAAGCCGAGAAGATCACCTCGGTGCAGCAGGCGATCGATTACGTCAAGGCGCACGTCAAGTCGTAATCCGCCCCGGCGGCGCCGCTCGCAGAGTCTCGCGCGCGGCGGCCCCGCGGTATGGGTTGCGCATGCCTGACATGATCGAACCTGACATGATCGAATGAGCAACCACTCGGGGCCGCATTGCGGCCCCGCGCTTTTGCAGCCGGTGGATACGCCGGCGTAGCGTCGAACGATCGTCTCCGACCCGAGCGATCCTGCGCAGACTGATTCCAAGAGGTAAGGCTGAATGTCCAACCGTTCCTTCAACCGCCGCGTCGTCGTCACCGGTCTCGGCCTGGTCTCTCCGCTCGGCAACGATGTCGCCAGCAGCTGGGACGGCATCGTCGCCGGCCGCTCGGGCATCGGTCCGATCACCCATTTCGATCCCGCCGCGTTCACCACCCGCATCGCCGGCGAAGTGCGCGACTTCGACATCACCCGCTACGGGGTGAGCACGAAGGACGCGAAGAAAATGGACGAATTCATCCATTACGGCGTCGCCGCATCGCTGATGGCGTTGCAGGACGCCGGCATCGTCGTCGACGACTCCAACGCCGAGCGCATCGGCGCGCTGGTCGGCTCCGGCATCGGCGGCCTGCTCGGCATCGAGGAGCAGACCGTCAAGTTCCACGAGGGCGGCCCGCGCAAGATCTCGCCGTTCTACGTGCCCAGCACCATCATCAACATGCTGCCGGGGCAGATCTCGCTGATCACCGGCGCCAAGGGCCCGAACTTCTCCGCGGTCTCGGCCTGCGCCACGTCGAACCATTCGATCGGCATGGCCATGCGCATGATCCAGTACGGCGACGCCGACGTGATGGTCGCCGGCGGCGCCGAGCGCGGCTCCTCGCCGACCTCGGTCGGCGGCTTCTGCTCGATGAAGGCGATGTCGACCCGCAACGACGACCCGGCGCGCGCGTCGCGGCCGTGGGACAAGGACCGCGACGGCTTCGTGCTCGGCGACGGCGCCGGCATCCTGATCCTGGAGGAGTACGAACGGGCCAAGGCGCGCGGCGCGCGCATCTACTGCGAACTGGCCGGCTTCGGCGCCAGCTCCGACGCGTTCCACATGACCGCGCCGAGCGAGAACGGCGAAGGCCCGGCGCGCTGCATGGTCTCCGCGCTCAAGGACGCCGGCATCAACGCCGATCAGGTCGACTACCTCAACGCGCACGGCACCTCGACCCCGCTCGGCGACCTCGCCGAGACCCTGGCGATGAAGCGCGCGTTCGGCGACCACGCCTACAAGATGATGGTCAGCTCGACCAAATCGATGACCGGGCACCTGCTCGGCGCGGCCGGCGGCGCCGAGGCGATCTTCTCGGTGCTGGCGCTGCACCACGGTATCATCCCGCCGACCATCAACCTCGACGAGCCGGGCGAAGGCTGCGATCTGGACTACGTGCCGAACGTGGCGCGCGACAAGCAGGTCGACGTCGCGGTGTCGAACGGGTTCGGCTTCGGCGGGACCAACGGCACGCTGGTGTTCAAGCGGGTCTGATCGGTTTTTAGCGTCGCAACAAACCCGCGGGGCTTCGGCTCCGCGGGTTTTTCGTTTGTATGGCCGAGTGGCGCGGGGCCGCGCGGCGACCTGCGCGCCCGCGTACGATGCCGGCATGGCTCCCGACCCGACCCCCGAAGCGCGCTATTTCCAAGGCGAGCGACGTCTCCCGGCGCTGCCGCCGTTCGACCGCGGCCAGGCCTACGGCGACGCCCTGTTCGAAACCCTGCGCGCGCACCGCGGCGCGCTGCCGTGGTGGGACGCGCACTGGGCGCGGCTCGCGCAAGGCGCGCAGCGGCTCGGGCTGGCGCTGCCGGACCCGCGCCGGGTGCAGGCCGAGGCCGCGGAACTGCTCGACGGCAGCGATGCGGTGCTCAAGCTGATCCTCAGCCGCGGCGCCGGCGGCCGCGGCTATGCGCCGCCGGCGCAGGCCGAGGCGGGGCAGGCCGAGCCGGTATGGACGCTGTCGCGCCACCCGCTGCCGCCGCCGGCGCGCGCCGGCGGGCTGCGCCTGCGCTGGTGCGAGCTGCGCCTGGCCGAGCAGCCGGCGCTGGCCGGGCTCAAGCACTGCAACCGCCTGGAGCAGGTGCTGGCGCGCGCCGAGTGGGACGATCCGGGCATCGACGAGGGCCTGCTGCGCAACGCTTCGGGCGACGTCGTCTGCGCCACCGCCGCCAACGTGTTCGTCCTGCACGCGCAACGATGGACGACGCCGCCTGTGGACCGTTGCGGCGTGGCCGGCATCTGCCGCCAGCGCCTGATCGAACTCGGCGGGGCCACGGTGGCGCCGCTGAGCGTCGACCAACTGCAACGCGCCGATGCGATTTTCCTGTGCAACGCCGTGCGCGGTATCCTGCCGGTGGCGCGGCTCGGCGAGCGGCAATGGGCGCCGCATCCGGCTTTGGCCGAACTGCGGCGCCGGCTCGGCGACGCCCATCCCGCCTTCGTCCCCGGCGACGACTGAGCCGCCGCATCCGCGGCCGCCGGTCCGCGGCGGCGCGGCGGCCCCGGATCGTTCTGTGGAGGTTGCGTGGCGGCAAAGGAAAAGAAGGGCAAGCGCGGCTGCGGTTGCCTGATCGTGATCGTACTGTTGCTGGCGGCGCTGGCCGCGGCCGGCGGCTGGGCGTGGCAGCGTTACCTGAGCTTCGCCGACGCGCCGCTGCAGGGCCTGAGCCCGGACCAGAGCCTGCTGGTCGAGCGCGGCGATTCGCTGCCGACGGTGGTGCGCAAGCTGCGCGCGGCCGGCGTCGAGGTCGGCGAGGAAGTCGAATGGCGCTTGCTGGCCAAGCAGCTCGGCGCGGCCGGGCGCTTGCAGGTCGGCGAGTACGCGCTGGCGCCGGGCACCAGCCCGCGCGCGCTGCTGACCGCGATGCGCGACGGCAAGGTGGTCAGCCACCGTTTCGTGATCGTCGATGGCTGGAACATCCGCGACCTGCGCGCGGCGCTGGCGCGCGCCGACAAGCTCAAGCAGCAGGCCGCCCAGCTCGACGACGCGGCGCTGATGAAAGCGCTCGGCAAGGGCGGGCAACATCCGGAAGGCCGGTTCCTGCCGGAAACCTATTTCTACACCGGCGGCGACAGCGACCTGGACGTGCTCAAGCGCGCGTCCGCGGCGCTGGACAAGGCGCTGGCCGCGTCGTGGACCGGCCGCGACAAGGACAGCGTGCTGAAGACGCCGTACGAGCTGCTGATCATGGCCTCGATCGTCGAGAAGGAAACCGGCGTGCCGGCCGAGCGCGCGCAGATCGCGGGCCTGTTCGAACGCCGGCTCAAGCTCGGCATGCGCCTGGAGACCGACCCGACCGTGATCTACGGCATCGGCTCGGCCTACGACGGCAATATCCGCAAGCGCGACCTGCAGACCGACACGCCGTACAACACCTACACCCGCGCCGGCCTGCCGCCGACGCCGATCGCGATGCCGGGGCTGGCCGCGCTCAAGGCCGCGGCCAATCCGGCGCCCGGCGATGCGCTGTTCTTCGTCGCCGCCGGCGACGGCAGCGGCCGCAGCCTGTTCGCCGCGACCTACGCCCAGCACCAGGCCAACGTGCGCGTGTACCTGCAGCGCTATCGCCAGAACCAGGGCCGCGGGCAACCGGAGGAGGGCAAGGCGGTGCTGGAAGAAGCGGCCGAGGCGCCGTCCGCGTCGGCAGCGCCGGCGTCGCCGGGAGCGACCCGATGAGCCTGCGCACCTGGCCGCGCTTCGTGACCCTGGAAGGCGGCGAAGGCGCCGGCAAGTCGACCGTGCTGGCCGCGCTGCGCGCCGCGTTCGAAGCCGCCGGCATCGACGCGGTGTACACCCGCGAACCCGGCGGCACGCCGCTGGCCGAACAGATCCGCGGGCTGATGCTAGACACCCACCACGAGCCGGCCAGCGACGCGACCGAACTGCTGCTGGCGTTCGCCGCGCGCGCGCAACACGTGCAGGCGACGATCCTGCCGGCGCTGCAACGCGGCGCCTGGGTCGTCAGCGACCGCTTCACCGACGCCAGCTACGCCTACCAGGGCGCCGGCCGCGGCGGCGATGCGGGCTTCATCGCCGAGCTCGAAGCGCGCGTGGTCGGCATCCGCCCGGCGCTGACCCTGCTGCTGGACGTGCCGGTCGAGGTCGGCCTGGCGCGCATGCGCGGGCGCGGCGCCGCCGACCGCATCGAGAGCGAACGCAACGAATTCTTCGAGCGCGTGCGCCAGGGCTACCGCGACCGCGCCGCGGCCGAGCCGCAGCGTTTCGAAGTGATCGACGCGGCCCAACCCGCCGACGCGGTCGCCGCGCAGGCGGTGGCGCGTTTGCGCGCGTTGATCGCGGCGACGCCGGAGCAGACCGCATGAGCGCCGTTTTCGCGCCGTGGCAACAGCGCATCTACGATCAGGCCCAGGCCTCGATCGGCGCCGGCCGGCTCGGCCACGGCCTGCTGTTCTGCGGCCCGGCCGAGCTGGGCAAGCGCGCGGTCGCGCAGCGGCTGGCGCAGGGCCTGCTGTGCCGCGAACGCGGGCCCGACGGCGGCCCGTGCGGACACTGCCGCAGCTGCCTGCTGCTGGCCGCGGGTACGCACCCGGATTACCAGCTCATCAGCTTCGTGCCGAACAAGGAAGGCACCCGGCTGCGCACCGAGATCGTGATCGAACAGATCCGCAACCTGTCCGAGCGGCTGGCGCTGACGCCGCAGTACGGCGGCGCGCAGATCGCGATCATCGATCCGGCCGACGCGATCAACACCGCCGCCTGCAACGCCTTGCTCAAGACTCTGGAAGAACCGGTGCCGGGCCGCTACCTGTGGCTGGTCAGCTCGCATCCGGCGCGCTTGCCGGCGACCATCCGCAGCCGTTGCCAGCGCCTGGAATTCCGCCTGCCGCCGCAGGACGAAGCGCTGGCCTGGCTCAAGGCCCAGGGCCACAGCGACGCCGCCGCGCGCGAAGCCTTCGACGCCGCGCGCGGACATCCCGGATTGGCGCACGACTGGCTGACCGGCGACGGCCTCAAACTGCGCCGCGAAGTCGCCGCCGACCTGACCAAGCTCGGTCGCGGCGAAGCCGCCGCGGCCGAAGTCGCGCAGCGCTGGGTCGGCGACGAACACGCCGCGCTGCGTCTGCGACACGCGTCGGACATCGCGCTCGCCGAAGCCGCGGCCGGCTTGACCGACCCGGCGCGCGCGCGCAGTCTTGCGTCCTGGTTCGACCGGGCCAACCGGACCCGCGAGCTGTTGCGGACCACGGTCCGCGCCGATCTGGCGGTTACCGAATTGTTGATGGCCTGGCGCAGCGACGACGCGCGCCGCGCCGGGGGAGGAAGGGCATGAACGCACCAGCGGGCGCAGCGCGGCAGGGCATCTTGTCGCTGACGATCAAGGACAAGGCGGCGCTGTACAGCGCGTACATGCCGTTCCTGAAGTTCGGCGGGATCTTCGTGGCCACGCCCAAGCGCTATTTCCTCGGCGACGAAGTGTTCCTGCTGCTGACGCTGCCCGAGTCCGGCGAACGCTTGCCGGTGGCCGGCAAGGTCGTGTGGGTGACGCCGACGGGCGCGCAGGGGCACCGCACCGCCGGGATCGGGGTGCAGTTCGCCGAGACGGCCGAGGGCGATGCGGTCAAGGGCAAGATCGAGGCGTTGCTGGCGGGGACGCTGGGTGCGGAGCGGCCGACGCATACGATGTAAGCGCGGCGGGTTGTGCGCCGATAGCGAGCGGGCGAAGTCGCCTGGCGTCGGCGCGATGCATTGAAGCCTGACCCTCGCGCCGGTGTTCCGGCTGCGATTGGAATCCAAGCGACGCAGTTCCGTCGTCGTCTGCCCAAGCAAAACCATTCCCGTCATTCCGGCGAAAGTCGGAATCGATGTCGCTTTGCTGTAGCTGTTGATCTTCGCTCCCCCGCCGCTGCGAACTCGCCACAGGCAAACGCAGACCCGAAGGGCGCGCGCATGGATGCGCGCGTGCGGGACCGGGCCAGGATGGCCCTTGTCCCGCATCCCTGCGCAAGCTCCGAACCATAGTGGCTCTTGATTCGAATGACAGGAAAGGCGCCTTTCTTTGGTTGCTTTCTTTGGCAAGACAAAGAAAGTGACCCGGCCGCTTGCGGACGGAAGCCCTTGATCTTTGCTTGTCTTCACTCGTCGCTGCGAGATCCGAAGAAGGTTCGTACTCGACTGTAGGAGCGACGCGAGTCGCGACCGCGAAACCGCAGCCATTGCGCAGATTTCGTCGTGGTTGTGTTTTCGCGGTCGCGACTCGCGTCGCTCCTACAGGGGGCGGTGTTCCGCGGTGGGTTTCGTCGTTGTCTCGATTGCGAGTGAGGACAAGCAACAATCCAGAGCTTTCGTCCGCAAGCGGCCGAGTTACTTTCTTTGTCTTGCCAAAGAAAGTAACCAAAGAAAGGCGCTTTCCTTGTCTTCGAATCAAGAGCCACTATGGTTCGGAGCTTGCGCAGGGATGCGGGACAAGGGCCATCCTGGCCCGGTCCCGCACGCGCGCATCCATGCGCGCGCCCTTCGGGTCTGCGTTTGCCTGTGGCGAGTTCGAAGCGGCGAGGGGGGGCGAAGATCAACGGCAACGGCAACGGCAACGGCAACGCCGGTCGTTTGCGTCGGTTCCCGCAAAGAAAAAGCCGCGCGGTGCGCGGCTTTTTCTTTGCTCTGACGAAGCGCGGATCAGCTTCGCAGCGCCGGCGAATCCCAACCCGGCCGCGGCGCGAAACGATCGCCGTAGCGCGCCTGCAACTGCTTGAGCCGCGCCAGCACGTTGTCCACGCCGGTTTCGCGCACGTACTGGATCGGGCCGCCGCGGAACGGGGCGAAGCCGGTGCCGAAGATCACGCCGGCGTCGAGCAGGTCGCCGTCGGCGACCACGCCGTCGTGCAGGCAGGCCACCGCTTCGTTGACCATCGGCAGGATCAGGCGGTCTTCCAGGTCGGCCGGCGCCTTGTAGTCCTTCGGCAGTTCGGGCTTCTGCGCGCGGCCGTTCTCCCACTTGTACAGGCCCTGGCCGTCCTTCTTGCCGCGCTTGCCGGGCTCCACGCCGGCCAGCGCCGCGGGCACGGTCAGGCCGAGGAACGGCGCCAGTTCCGCGCCGACGCCGGCGGCCACGTCGAGGCCGACGGTGTCGATCAGTTCGATCGGCCCCATCGGCATGCCGAACTTCACCGCCGCCTTGTCGATCGCCGCGCCCGGAATGCCTTCGGCGAACGCGGTGCCGGCTTCGAGCATGTACGGGAACAGCACGCGGTTGACCAGGAAACCCGGGGTGCCGGCGACCGGCACCGGCAGCTTGTCGAGCGCGCGGCAGAACGCGGCCAGGCGCTGCTCGGTTTCCGGCGCCATGCGGTCGTGGCGGATGATCTCCACCAGCGGCATCAGCGCGACCGGATTGAAGTAGTGCAGGCCGGCGAACTGGGCCGGGCGGCGGATGTGTTCGCGCAGTTCGTCGAGCGGAATCGACGAGGTGTTGGTGGTCAGCAGCGCGTCGGGCTTGAGCTGCGGTTCGACCGCGTCGTACAGCTCGCGCTTGGCCTCGGGCTTTTCGATGATCGCCTCGATCACCAGGTCGGCGTCCTTGACCCCGTCGCCGGCGAGGTCGCCCTTGAGCCGCGCCGCCACCGCCGGACGCTTGGCCTCGTCCTTGACCTTCTTGGCGAACAGCGCCTGCGCGCGCTCCAGCGCGCCGTCGATGAAACGCTGCTCGCGGTCGCTGAGGGTGACTTCGAAGCCCTTGTAGGCCGACCACGCGGCGATGTCGCCGCCCATCACGCCGGCGCCGACCACGTGCACGTTCTTGATCTTGTGATCCTTGCCGCCCTGGCTCTTGAGCCGCTCCTGCAGGAAGAACACCCGGATCAGGTTGCGCGCGGTCGGCGTGCCGGACAGCTTCACCACCGACTTGCGCTCGGCCGCGAGCAGCGCCTGCACGCCGCCGCTGGCGCGTTCCCAGGTCGAGATCAGCGCGTACGGCGCGGGGTAGTGGTCTTTCTTGGCCTTGCGCGCGACCTGCTTGACCAGCATCGGCGCGAGGATCTTGCGCGCGATCCAGGTGTTGCTGGCCCAGGCGGTGAAGCGCTGCTTGAACGGACGCTGGGCGCCGTTCAAGGCCAGCGCCGCGGCGGTGTCGACCAGCACCGCCGGTTCGGCGGTCTTGTCGACCAGGCCGATCGCGCGCGCGGCCGAGGCCGACAAGGTGCGGCCGGTCAGCATCATGTCGAATGCGGCCGGCGCGCCGACCAGGCGCGGCAGGCGCACGCTGCCGCCCCAGCCGGGGTAGATGCCGAGCTTCACTTCCGGCAGGCCGATGCGCGTGGACGGGTCGTTGCTGGCGACGCGGTAGCGGCAGGCCAGCGAGATCTCGGTGCCGCCGCCCATGCAGAAGCCGTGGATCGCCGCGACCGTGGGGCAGGGCAGCTCGGCCAGGCGCTGGAACACCTGCTGGCCGCGGCGGATCGCGTCGCCGACCGTGCCCTTCTCGTCGAAGGTCTGGAATTCCTTGATGTCGGCGCCGGCGATGAAGCCGGTGGCCTTGGCCGAGCGCAGCACCAGCCCCTTGGGCGGGTCCAGCGCCAGCCGTTCGAGCAGGCCGTCGAGTTCGATCAGCACCTCCTGGGCGAAGGTGTTGACCGGCGATCCTTCGCGGTCGAAGGAAAGCACCAGCACTCCGTCCGCGCGCAGTTCGGTATGCCAGTGGCGGGCGCGTAGCCCGTCAAACGCGGGGAGGCCGTCGAGGGCTGCAGTCATGCCGCACCATCCGTTCAGGTATGGAATAGGCCGCTATCATCCCGATCTGGTTCGGCTGCCGTCAAATCGGCGCCGCCGGCGCCCCGGTCCGCGCCCGTCCGGCGGGACTTTCAGCCGCCGTGCGGGCGGCCCGCGGAAGGCTGTGTGACACTTGGCGGTTGCGAGCGGTCGTCGGCGGCCCCATTACTGCGACGATTGAACTTTTGCCCCGACAGGGTTGTCCCATTGCTCGGCCATTCGCCGAGCCGACAGGAGTGCCGGCGCGGTATGGCCGATAACGAGTTGTTGGACCAGGAGCTGGTCAGGCGTGTCCAGCGCGGCGACAGCGCGGCCTTCGATGCCTTGGTGCGCAAGTACCAGCATCGGATCACCGCGCTGATCGGGCGCTACATTCCCGACTGGAGCGAATGCCAGGACGTGGCCCAGGAAACCTTCATCCGCGCCTACCGCGCGATGGCGAATTTCCGCGGCGACGCGCAGTTCTATACGTGGTTGCACCGCATCGCCGTGAATACCGCCAAAAACCATCTCGTCGCGCAGAACCGGCGCCCGCCGACCGACGACATCGACGCCGGCGACGCCGAGCAGTTCGAAACCGGCATCCGCCTGCGCGACACCGACACCCCCGAACACGAACTGCTGCGGCAGGAGATCGAACGCACGGTCATGCGCGTGGTCGAATCCCTGCCGGAGGAGTTGAGGTCTGCGATCACCCTGCGCGAGGTGGAAGGCCTGAGTTACGAAGAGATCGCGCAGAAGATGAATTGCCCGATCGGAACCGTGCGTTCGCGCATCTTCCGCGCACGCGAGGCGATCGATACGGAACTTCGGCCCCTCTTGGACAATCAAGACCAAGGTACCCACCGCACCAGGGAGCGCGCTCACTGATGACCCCCACTCCTCTCCATAGCGACGAACGCGAGAACCTGAGCGCGCTGTTCGACGGCGAGCTCGACGGCGACGCCGCGCGCTTCGCGCTCAAGCGGCTCGGCCACGACGCGCAATGGCGCGAAGCCTGCGGCCGTTGGCAGCTGTGCGGCGACGTGCTGCGCCGGCGCGCCCACGGCGCGGCCGAGCCGGCGCCGGGTTTCGCCGCGGCCGGCTTCGCCGAGCGCGTCGCCGCCGCGATTCAAGCCGACGCCGCATTGCAGGCCAGCCGCGCGGCGGCCGAGCCGGCGCACACCGAATTGAAGCCGCGCAAGGCGGCCGGATCGCGCCGCGGCTGGTTCGGCGGCGCGGCGCTGGCGGCTTCGGTCGCGGTCGCGGCGCTGTTCGTGGCGCGGCCGTTCTCCGACGATTCCGCGGCCGGCGCCGCCGACCCGGCCCAGGTCGCCGCGCAGTCCGCGCCGGCGCAGCCGGCCGCGCCGCAGCCCGTGCCGACGCCGGCTCCGGCGCCGCAGGCGGTCGCCGCCGCGACGGCGGCCGAGACCGGCCTGACCTCGGCCGACGCCTCCGGCCTCGTCGCCGGCGCGGCGGTCGCCGTGGCCGAAATCCCGCGCCGCCTCAACGAGCGCCGTTCGCGCGGCCAGAGCCAGCGCGCCGCGGTCCGCGCCTCGGAGCGGCAGAGCCTGGAGGCGCCGCTGCAGGTCGCCGCGGCCGGTGCCGCGCCGATGGTCGCCGACGCCAGCCGCGGCAACGGCGCGGCCAACGCCAACCCGTTCCGCCCGCAGCCGAACGAAACGCCGGCGAGCCGGCCGTGGCCGCGCGCGGCGTTGCCGAACTACCCCAGCGCCAGCGCCTACACCGCCAGCTACGGCAATTCCAGCCCGGTGTCGCCGTCGTTCTACCCGTTCGAGCCGGCGCATGAAGCGGCCGCCGCGCGAACCCGGCCGCCGGTCCAGGAACCGCAGCCGCAGCAGCCCTAAGCTCGGCGAAGCGGGTCCGACCGCAGCGCCCCCAGCGGGTCCGCGCCGGCGACGACGGCCGGACCCTCCCCGAACTCTCCCCGCCTGCGCGCCGCGTGCGCGCGACGGGATCGCCTTGCCGCGGTTTTGCCGCGGACGCTGTCCATCCCTATCCGTTCCCATCACCGGACCATCAAGACGTATCGAGGCCGCCGCCATGAATCTGCCGATCCAAGCTCCGTCCACGACGCTTTCCCTCCGCCGCCGCCGGCCGCTGCAGTCGCTGGCCCTGGTCGGCGCGATCATCGCGGCGCTGCCGGCGGCCTGCACCGCGCAGGCGCCGACCGCGCCGATCGCGCCGCCGCCGTCGGCCACGCCGTCGGCGCCGATCGTCGCCGGCCTGCCGGACTTCACCCAACTGGTCCAGCGCGTCGGCCCGGCGGTGGTCAACATCAGCGCCGAAGTGACGCCCAAGCGCCAGGCGCGCTCGCGCAATCAACTGCCGGACGACGATCAGGTCCCCGAATTCTTCCGCCGCTTCTTCGGCCCCGATTTCCCCGGCCCGGGCGGCGGCCAGGGCCAGGGCCCGCGCCAGCCGCGCGGCGGCGCGCGCTCGATCGGCAGCGGCTTCCTGATTTCGCAGGACGGCTATGTGCTGACCAACCATCACGTGGTCGACGGCGCCGACACGGTCACGGTCAAGCTGACCGACCGCCGCGAGTTCAAGGCCAAGGTCATCGGCAGCGACGAGCAGTCCGACGTGGCCCTGCTCAAGATCGACGCCAAGGGCCTGCCGTTCCTGCGCAGCGCCAACGCCAGCCTGACCAAGGCCGGGCAGTGGGTGGTGGCGATCGGCTCGCCGTTCGGCCTCGACCACTCGGTCACCGCCGGCATCGTCAGCGCGGTCGGCCGCGCCAATCCCTACGCCGACCAGCGCTACGTGCCCTTCATCCAGACCGACGTGGCGATCAACCAGGGCAACTCCGGCGGCCCGCTGCTGAACACCGCGGGCGAAGTGGTCGGGATCAATTCGCAGATCTTCTCCAACTCCGGCGGCTACATGGGCGTCAGCTTCGCGATTCCGATCGACGTGGCGATGAACTCGGCCGAGCAGTTGCGCGCGAAGGGCAAGGTGAGCCGCGGGCAGTTGGGCGTGGTGGTGCAGCCGCTGACCGCGGAAACCGCCAAGGGCTTCGGCCTGCCCGACAGCAGCGGCGCGCTGATCGCGCAGGTGGTGCCGGGCGGTCCGGCCGAGAAGGCCGGCTTGCAGGCCGGCGACATCATCCGCACCGTCAACGGCGCCGAGGTGCGCGAATCCAGCGACCTGCCGCCGCTGATCGGCAACATGGCGCCTGGCTCCAAGGCCAAACTCGGCGTGTTCCGCGAAGGCAAGACGGTCGAGATCAGCGTCGCGGTCAACGAGCTCGATGCCAATCTGGCCGGCGGCCCCGGCACGGATCCGTCCGACCGCGACGGCTCGCCGGCGGCGCCGAGCGCCAAGGGCAACCCGCTCAACCTCGTCGCCCAGGACGTCGACGCCGCCGCGCGCCAGCGCCTGGGCCTGAAGGCCGGCGAAGGCGTGTTGGTGCGCGACCCGGGCGATGCCGGCGACGCCGGCGTGCGTCCGGGCGATGTGGTGCTGTCGGTCGGCCGCACCCCGGTCGGCAGCGCCGCGGCGCTGAACCGGGCCCTGGCCGGCACCCGTCCGGGCCAGACCGCGATGCTGCTGATCCGGCGCGGCGCGCAGACCCAGTTCATCGCGGTCCAGGCGGCCGAGACCAAGTGAGCCGCGGTCCCGGCGCGCCGTTGCCGCGGCGCCCCGGGGCAGGGCCAGGGTCCGGATCGACGAAGCGCCCGCCGCATCGCGGCGGGCGCGTTCGCATTTCGGCGCAGGAGTCGTTGGCGGCGGCGGGACCGGGCCCCGCGCGGCCGCTCGGGCCGCCCCGGTCGGCCTTGCCGGAGCGGGCGGCTGCCGCGATCCGTGAACGCGGCCGCTCGATCCGCGCCTCGTCCGGGTCCGAAGCCGGCCCGACCCGTCGCCGGGCCGCCAACTCGCCGCGGAGGCTGTGCGATAATGTCCCGTTAATTTTCCCGACCGACCCACTCAACTGGAACCGGCGAGTCTCGCATCGCCCCGCATGCAACTGATCAGAAACTTCTCCATCATCGCCCACGTCGACCACGGCAAGTCGACGCTCGCCGACCGCATCATCCAACTGTGCGGAGGCCTCGAAGCGCGCGAGATGGAAGCGCAGGTGCTCGACTCCAATCCGATCGAGCGCGAGCGCGGCATCACCATCAAGGCGCAGTCCGTCTCCTTGCCGTACAAGGCCAAGGACGGCAACACCTATCAACTCAACTTCATCGACACCCCCGGCCACGTCGACTTCAGCTACGAAGTCAGCCGTTCGCTGGCCGCCTGCGAAGGCGCCTTGCTGGTGGTCGACGCCGCCCAGGGCGTGGAAGCGCAGTCGGTCGCCAACTGCTACACCGCGGTCGAGCAGGGCCTGGAAGTGGTGCCGGTGCTCAACAAGATCGACCTGCCCACCGCCGACATCGAGCGCGCCAAGACCGAGATCGAAGCGGTCATCGGCATCGACGCCGAAGACGCGGTGGCGATCAGCGCCAAGACCGGCCTCAACGTCGAGCTGGTGCTGGAAGCGATCGTGCAGCGCATTCCGCCGCCGCAGCCGCGCGACACCGACAAGCTGCAGGCGCTGATCATCGACTCGTGGTTCGACAACTACCTCGGCGTGGTCTCGCTGGTGCGGGTCATGCAGGGCGAGATCAAGCCGGGCAGCAAGATCCTGGTGATGTCGACCGGCCGCACCCATCAGGTCGACAAGGTCGGCGTGTTCACCCCCAAGCGCAAGGAGCTGACCAAGCTCGGCGCGGGCGAGGTCGGCTGGATCAACGCCTCGATCAAGGACGTGCACGGCGCGCCGGTCGGCGACACCCTGACCCTGGCCGGCGATCCGGCGCCCAAGCCGCTGCCGGGCTTCCAGGAAATGCAGCCGCGCGTGTTCGCCGGCCTGTTCCCGGTCGACGCCGAGGATTACCCGGCGCTGCGCGAGGCCCTGGAAAAGCTGCGCCTCAACGACGCCGCGCTGCGCTTCGAGCCGGAAAGCTCCGAGGCGATGGGCTTCGGCTTCCGCTGCGGCTTCCTCGGCATGCTGCACATGGAGATCGTGCAGGAACGGCTGGAGCGCGAGTACGACCTCAACCTGATCTCGACCGCGCCGACGGTGATCTACGAGGTGCTCAAGACCGACGGCAGCGTGATCCCGATGGACAACCCGGCCAAGCTGCCGCAGTTGAACATGGTCGCGGAAATCCGCGAGCCGGTGATCCGCGCCAACATCCTCACACCGCCGGACTACATCGGCAACGTGATCAAGCTGTGCGAGGAAAAGCGCGGCGTGCAGATCGGCATCACCTATATGGCCAGCCAGGTGCAGATCAGCTACGAGCTGCCGATGGCCGAGGTGGTGCTGGACTTCTTCGACAAGCTCAAGTCGGTCAGCCGCGGCTACGCCTCGCTGGACTACCACTTCCTGCGGTTCCAGGAAGGTCCGTTCGTGCGCGTGGACACGCTGATCAACGGCGACAAGGTCGATGCGCTGTCGATCATCGTCCACCGCAGCCACGCCGACCGGCGCGGCCGCGAGCTGTGCGAAAAGATGAAGGACCTGATCCCGCGGCAGATGTTCGACGTCGCGATCCAGGCCGCGATCGGCTCGCAGATCATCGCCCGCAGCACGGTCAAGGCGATGCGCAAGAACGTTTTGGCCAAGTGCTATGGTGGCGACATCACCCGCAAGAAGAAGCTCCTCGAGAAGCAGAAAGAGGGCAAGAAGCGGATGAAGCAGGTCGGCCGGGTCGAGATTCCGCAGGAAGCGTTCCTGGCGGTGCTTTCGACCGACAGCAAGTAATTCGGACGGGAATAGGGAATGGGGAGTCGGGAATCGTCGCGAGGCTGGGCGGTCCGGGTTTTCTGAGGTTTTCGTCTTCAACCACTAGCGGGAGGCGGTAACGGCGCGAGGTAGGCGGGGCGGCTGCGGCCGATTCCCGATGTCCTCGTCCCGATGTCCGGCTCCCACCAAAGGAACAAGCATGCGTTGGTTCGAAATCGCTCTGGTGTCGTTGACCTTGTTCACCGGCCTGGTGTGGCTGCTCGACAAGGCGGTCCTGGCCAAGCGCCGCGCCGCGCGCGAGGGGTTGCTGGACGACGGCAAGGAGCCGGTGTTGGTCGACTACTCCAAGGCGTTCTTCCCGGTGCTGTTCGTGGTGCTGATCCTGCGCAGCTTCGTCGCCGAGCCGTTCCGGATCCCGTCGAACTCGATGATGCCGACCCTGCTGACCGGCGACTTCATCCTGGTCAACAAGTTCACCTACGGCCTGCGCCTGCCGATCAGCAACCAGAAGGTGCTGGCGATGGGCGAGCCGGCGCGCGGCGACGTGGTGGTGTTCCGTCCGCCGCACCATCCCGAGCAGGACTGGATCAAGCGCATCGTCGGTCTGCCCGGCGACAAGATCAGCTACCGCGACGGCCGCCTGACCGTGAACGGCGCGCCGATCGCCTACACCCCGATCGGTTCCTACCAGGGCCGCGGCAACGGCGCGGAGATGACCGGCGCGCAAGAGCTCAGCGAGCAGATCGGCGAGCACGTGCACCGCATCCTGCTGCGCACCGAGTCGCCGCTGCTGGACCAGGGCGAGGGCGATTGGGTGGTGCCCAAGGGCGAATATTTTGTGATGGGCGACAATCGCGACAACAGCGAGGACAGCCGATACTGGGGCTTCCTGCCGGAGCAGAACCTGCGCGGCCGGGCGTTTCTGATTTGGATGAATTTCGACGAAGGCGTGGATTTTTCCCGAATCGGTAATAGCATTCCCTGAGGTTAGTCGGGCCCGCGCGGGGACGGCGCGGGCCGCCGGGGAACCGGCACAGGAGCGGCGCGCCCGGGACGGCACGGTCGGCAACCAGGATCGACGGACGCGGCCCGCCAGGCGGATCGGTCCGCCGGGATCGGCACCATCTAGAGCAAACGGGGATTCAAGCTCATGAAGCGCAATCAACGCGGCATCACTCTGCTGGGTTTCATCATCACGCTGGCCGTGGTCGGCGTGTTCGCCTACGTCGGCATGAAGCTGGTGCCGATGTACACCGAGTTCTATTCGGTCAAGCGTTCGCTCGCCGATCTGGCCAAGGAGCCGGGCGCGGGCAGCATGGATCCGGCCAAGGCGCGCGACCTGTTCTTCCGCCGCATGGACATGAGCTATGTCGAGAGCGTGAAGCCGGAGAACTTCAAGATCCAGCGCAGCGACCGCGGCATGGAAATCACCGTGACCTACGACGTGCGCCGTCCGTTGATCGCCAACCTGGACGTGATCGGCCATTTCCAGACCAAGCAGGCGATGACCACGAAAGAAGGTGACTGATCCCATCTCCCATCGCTTCGCCACTCCGGCCTTGCTGGAGCAAGCGCTGACCCATCGCAGCGCCGGCGCTCCGCACAACGAGCGCCTGGAGTTCCTCGGCGACGCGTTGGTGAACCTGATCGTGGCCGAAGCGCTGTACCAGCGCTGGCCGCAGGCCGACGAGGGCGCGCTGACCCGCGCCCGGGCCGAACTGGTGCGCGAATCGGCGCTGGCGCCGATCGCGCGCTCGCTCGAGCTGGGCGCGCGCCTGACCCTGGGGCCCGGCGAGATGAAATCCGGCGGCCACCGCCGCGATTCGATCCTGGCCGACGCCCTGGAAGCCGTGGTCGGCGCGATCTATCTCGACGCCGGCTTCGAAACCTGCCGCGCGCAGGTGCTGCCGTGGTTCCTGCCGGCGATGGACGCGCTGCCGCCGGCGCACAAGGTCGGCAAAGACGCCAAGACCCGCCTGCAGGAATGGCTGCAGGGCCGGCAGAAGCCGCTGCCGGTGTATGCGCTGCTGGCAGAAAGCGGCGAGGACCACGCCAAGACCTTCCGGGTCAGCTGCAGCATCGGCCAGCCGGCGCTGAGCGCCGAAGGCGAGGCCGGTTCGCGCCGCGCGGCCGAGCAGTTGGCGGCTGAGGAGTTGCTGCGTTTGCTCAAGGCGGACGATTGAAGGGCGAGGTTGAGGATCGGTAAGCGTATGAGGCCCGCCGGTTGCGGGCCTTTTTGTTTGCGGTGGTCGGGGTTCGGAAAGGGCTTGCAACTTTGGTTTGCAGACGGGATTGAGGGCCTGGAAAGGCTCGGCGGCTTTGCCGCGGGCCGAGCCAAGCCTGGAAGGTTGCGGCACCCTCGTGCCGTCATCCCCGCGAAAGCGGGGACCCAGGGCGTCACCGAGGCATGGCTCTGAAGTCTCTGGATCCCCGCCTTCGCGGGGATGACGGTGGCCGCAGCGCCGCGGCTCGTAGCCTCGACCGCCTCCTGCCTCCTGCCTCCTGCCTCCCGCCTCCCGCCTCCCGCCCCCAATCCCCAATCCCCAATCCCCAATCCCCAACATTTGCCGTCCCCGCCGCCCCAGCGGACAATTCCCCCCATGACCTCCACTCCGCACCGCGCCGGCTACGTCGCCGTCCTCGGCCGACCCAACGTCGGCAAATCCACCCTGACCAACGCCCTCGTCGGCGCCAAGGTCAGCATCGTCTCGCCGCGCCCGCAGACCACGCGCCACCGGCTGCTCGGCATCGCCACCTTTCCCGAAGGCCAGTTGCTGCTGGTCGACACCCCCGGCATCCACCGCGAACAGAAGCGGGCGATGAACCGGATGATGAACCGCGCCGCGCGCGGCTCGCTCGAAGGCGTCGACGCCGCGCTGCTGGTCGTGCGCGCCGGCCAATGGGACGACGAGGACACGCTCGCCTACGACGCCTTGCGCGGCGCCGGCGTGCCGGTGGTGCTGGTGGTCAACCAGGTCGACCGCATCGCCGACAAGACCAAGCTGCTGCCGTATCTGGCCTCGATCACCGAAGGCCGCGAATTCGCCGGCGTGCACCCGATCTCCGCGCTCAAGCGCAGCGGGCTGGAAGCGCTGGTCAAGACCTTGCTGGCGCTGCTGCCCGAGCAGCCCCCGCTGTACGGCGAGGACGAGATCACCGACAAGAGCCAGCGCTTCCTCGCCGGCGAGATGGTGCGCGAACAGCTCATGCGCCAGCTCGGCGAAGAACTGCCGTACGCGACCACGGTCGAGATCGAACGCTTCGAAGTCGACGGCGCGATGCTGCGCATCGGCGCGGTGATCTGGGTCGAGCGCGACGGCCAGAAGGCCATCGTCATCGGCAAGGCCGGCGCGCGCCTGCGCGAAATCGGCTCCAAGTCGCGCGTGCAGATGGAGCGCCTGTTCGGCTCCAAGGTGTTCCTGGAAACCTGGGTGCGGGTGCGCGAAGGCTGGTCCGACGACGAAGCGGCGCTGCGCCAGCTCGGTTACGAATGAGCTCGGGAACAGGGAAATAACGGGAAAGAAGGGCGCGGGGAATGGCGGGTGCCGCGCTGATGAGGCGCGAGCCGATGCCAGGCTCCGTATCCGAAGCATCCTCCCGACCGCCGCGCGCCCACCGTTCCCCAACCCCCTCTTTCCCTTCTTCCCCGCTCCTAAGCGCCATGCGCCTCACCGCGGAACCCGCCTACATCCTGCACGTCCGGCCGTGGCGCGAGACCAGCGTGCTGATCGAAGCGCT
This sequence comes from Lysobacter enzymogenes, assembly GCF_017355525.1. NCBI lineage: Bacteria > Pseudomonadati > Pseudomonadota > Gammaproteobacteria > Lysobacterales > Lysobacteraceae > Lysobacter > Lysobacter enzymogenes. Next base: position 5,855,333 of record NZ_CP067395.1, read on the forward strand.
GAGCGCCGCGCACGGGCGGATCGGGCTGGTCGCGCGCGGCGTGCAGGGGCCGAAGAAGCAGGTGCTGCGCGCGGCCTTGCAGCCGTTCCAGCACGTGCGCCTGGACGCGTTGCTGCGCGGCGAACTGGCGCGGCTGAACACCGCCGAGGCGATCGACGCGGCGCCGCGCCTGCTCGGCGACGCCGCGCTGGCCGGCTTCTACATCAACGAACTGCTGCTGCGGCTGGTGCCGCGCGGCGATCCGTTCGAGGAACTGTACGAACTCTACGGCCGCACTCGCGCGCGCCTGGACGGGCCGCATCTGGCCTGGACCTTGCGCCGGTTCGAACGCGACTTGCTCGATGCATTGGGCTCGGGCTTCGACTGGAGCGCGGACGCCGACGGCGCGCCGATCGATCCGGCCGCGCGTTACCGGCTCGATCCGGAGCAGGGCGCGCGGCGCCTGCTCAGCGACCGCGGCCACGGCGAACGCAGCGCCGCGGCGACCGGGCGCGCCTTGCTCGCGCTGGCCGAAGACCGGCTGCCCGAATCCAGCGACCTGCCGGGCCTGCGCCATGCCTTGCGCGCGGTGCTGACCCACCATCTCGGGCCGCGCGGTCTGAAATCGTGGGAAATGATGGCGGAGCTGGCGCGGGTGTCGCGGCCGGATCCGGCGCGCGACGACGGCGGCTGATCCGCGGCGCCGATCGCATCGCGCGACGGCGCAGGGCGCAAACGGCGCGGCGTCGCGATCGCGCCGGCGGCAGGACTCAACCGGCCTGTTCGACCGTTTCCTGCGCCGCGCGTTCGAAGCGTTGCAGTTCCTGCGCCGAATCCGGCTGCGTCTGCAAGGCCTGCACCGCCAGCGCCAGCCGCGCGGCGCCGACGAAACCGCAACTGGCGCGCAGCTTGTGCAATTCGCCGCGCACCGCGTCCAGGTTGCCGAGCTGGGCCGCGGCCAGGATCGAGCGCCGCGCGTTCGGCAGTTCCTGCACGAACAGACCGCGCAGGGTCGCGATGTGCGCGCGGTTGCCGTTGAGCGCGCGCGCCGCGGTGTCGTCGTCCCACACCGGCGCGGCCGCTTCGTCGGCGGGCGCGGCGACCGCGGGCAGGTCGTGTTCGGGCAGGCCCAGAAGGCGCCGGATCGCGCAGCGCACCGCGGCGGCCGGCAGCGGCTTGACCAGCACGTCGGAGAAGCCCGAGGCGATCAGGCGCTCGCGCACTTCGCTCTCGCCGGTGGCGGTGTGCGCCAACGCGGGCGTGGCCGGGTGCGAGCGGCGCAGGCGTTCGAGCAGGTCGATGCCGCTGCCGTCGGGCAGGTGCGCATCGAACAGCCACAACTGGTAATCGGTGGAGGCGCTCAGCGCCATCGCCGCGGCCAAGCTGTCGGCGCCGTCGACCTGGGCCGGCACGGCTTCCACCGCCGCGGTCAGAAAAGCGCGGCTGGTCGGATCGTCCTCGACCAACAACACGCGTGGGACCTGGGAATTCTTCATTGCCGGTTCGCTTCCGCCCGCTATCCTGCTTCCATGCTGCGGACCATGTTACGCCTACTGATGGGGTTGTCGCTGCCCATGCTGTGGGTGGTGCCGCTGTGGGCATGGCCGGGGCAGAGTGAGGCGCGCACGCTGAACGCCAGGATCGCCCGGGTCGCCACCGCGGTGGCCAGTCTGGAGCAGGTGCAGGTGCGGCTGGCCTGGCCCGACGGCGCGGCCGAAGGCGAACTGCAGCTGCAGGCCGCGCGGATCGTCGCGCCGGAGTTGGGCTACCGTTTCCAGGACGTGGCCTGGCGCTGCCCGCTGCGCCGCGATGGCCGCGGCGGCTGGCGCTGCGAGGGCGAACTGCGCGGTCAGGGCGGGGCGCCGCTGCGGCTGGCGCTCGAGCTCGGCCCGGCCAGCACCGACGCGCGCCTGAGCCGCGGCGCCAGCGCGATCGCGTTGCAGCGCGCCGCCGCGACCCCCGACCTGACCCGGATCGACCTGACCCGAGTGCCCTTGGCCTGGACCCAGGCCCTGGCCGCGCAGGCCTGGAGCGCCGGCCGGATCAAGTCCGGCACCCTCGACGGCCGCCTCGACATCGCCGCGCCGGCGCACGCGCCGCTGCGCATCGGCGGCGACCTGCGCGTGGCCGGCGCCGGTTTCGACACCCCCGACGGCCTGATCGCCGGCGAGAAACTCGGCGCGGCGCTGCGCGTGGACAGCGAGCTCGGCGCCACGACGCGGGTGCGCCTGGGCGGGCGCCTGCTCGACGGCGAGATGCTGTTCGGCAACGCCTACATCGCCTTGCAGGGCAAGCCGGTGGAACTCGAGGTGCAGGCCGAAAGCGCGTCCGGCCAGGGCTGGCGGCTGCCGCGCATCGTCTGGCGCGACCCCGGCGCGCTGAACGCCAGCGGCAGCGCTAGCGTCGACGCGCTCGACCTGCAACTCGACAGCCCCGACCTGGCGCCGCTGCGCGAGCGCTATCTGAGCGGCTTCCTCGGCCTGGCCGGGTTGGCCAAGCTGGAACTGTCCGGCGGCGTGGACGCGCAGCTGAGCCTGCGCGGCGGCGACCTGTCGCAGGCGCGCGCACAACTGCGCGAGGTGCGCCTGCGCGACGAGCAAGGACGTTTCCGCTTCGACGGCCTCGACGGCAGCCTCGCTTACTCCGACGCCGCGCCGCGCGAGAGCGAACTGAGCTGGCGCAGCGGCGCGCTGTACGGGCTCGAATTCGGCGCCACCCGCCTGCCGTTTTCCAGCGACAACGGCGAGTTCCGCCTGCAGCGCGCGATCTCGTTCCCGATGCTCGGCGGCCGCGTCGGCGCCGACAATCTTCGGCTGCGTCCGCCGGCCGGCGGCAAGGGGCTGGACCTGCGCTTCGGCCTGAATCTCGACAAGCTCGACGTCGCCCAATTGTCCAAGGCGCTGGACTGGCCGGCGTTCACCGGCGAACTCAGCGGCCGCATTCCGCAGGCGCATTACGCCGACGAACGCCTGGAACTCGACGGCGGCCTGGCGATGCAATTGTTCGGCGGCACGGTCGAGGTGTCGTCGCTGGCGATGGAGCGTCCGTTCGGGGTCGCGCCGACGCTGAGCTCGGATCTGGCCTTGCGCGACATCGACCTGGAATCGCTGACCGGCGTGTTCGGTTTCGGCAGCATCACCGGGCGCTTGTACGGCCGCATCGAACAACTGCGTCTGGTCGACTGGCAGCCGACCGCGTTCGACGCCGAACTGCATACCGAAAAAACCCGCGGCGTGCGCCAGCGCATCAGCCAGCGCGCGGTGCAGGACCTGTCGAGCGTCGGCGACAGCTCCTTCGTCGGCAGCCTGCAGGACAAGCTGATCGGTTTCTTCGACGACTTCGGTTACGCGCGCCTGGGCATCTCCTGCAAGCTCGCCGACGAGGTCTGCCTGATGGGCGGGCTCGGCGCGGCCAAGGCCGGCCCCGACGGCCGGCCGGGCTTCACCATCGTCGGCGGCGCCGGCGTGCCGCACCTGGACGTGGTCGGCTACAACCACCGCGTCGATTGGCCGACGCTGCTGGAGCGCATGGAGGCGGTCGGCAAGGGCGACGTCAAGCCGGTGGTGAAATGAGGCCGACCCGGTCATGAAGGCGATGCCGGAATGAAGCCCGTGTAGCCTTGTCGTTCAACGGCGCCGTGGTTCAATGGCGCCCATTCGTTGACTGCCGCGGACGGACCCGCGGCCCGCCGCGCCGGACGCGCACAACCAGAAGGATTCGCACATGCGCCGTTGGATGGGAGTACCGGTCGCCGCCGTGATGTTGACGGCTTGCGTGACCATCAACGTCTACTTCCCGGCCGCCGAGGCCAAGGAAGCCGCCAAGGAATTCGTCGAGAAGGTCATCGGCGACACGCCGGCGGCGCAGCCCAAGGCGCAGCCGTCGGAAGCCGGCAAGCCCGGCGGCAGCGCGTCGGTCGAGCGCCCGTCGCTGCAATGGGGCCAGCTCGCCAGCCGCATCGACTGGTGGTCGGTGGCCGGCATCGGCAGCGCCCGCGCGCAGTCGCCGGACATCTCGATCAAGACCCCGGCGATCCAGGCGATCCAGTCGCGCATGGCCCAGCGCTTCGATTCGCAGCTGCGCGCGCAGTTCGATTCCGGCGCGCTCGGCTTCGCCAGCAACGGCACGGTCAGCGTGCGCGACGCGGCCAAGATCCCGCTGTCCGACCGGGTCGGGGTGAATCAGGCGGTGGCCGACCAGAACCGCGATTCCAACGCGGTCTACAAGGAAATCGCGGTCGCCAACAACCATCCCGAATGGGAAGGCCAGATCCGCCAGGTGTTCTCGCGCCAGTGGATCGAGAGCGCGAAGGGCGGCTGGTGGTACCAGGACGCGGGCGGGGCCTGGAAGCAGAAGTGATGCGGACGCGGTGCCGGGGCCAGCGCCCCGGCACGGGTTCAGGCAAAAGCCCGCCGGATGGCGGGCTTTTGCGTTGCGGGCGCGGGTTTTGCCGCAACCGGCCCCGGTTTTCGCTGCCGCCGATCCGGCCCCCGGGGCCTGCGGCCGCGAATCTGCGACAATAGCCGGCCGTTTCCCCCCGCCAGCCGCTGTGGCCCGCCTCGATCAGACTCCCTTCGAAATCGCCATAACCGATTTCACCCACGACGGCCGCGGCGTCGGCCGCCGCCCCGATCCCAAGACTCCCGACAGCGCCGGCAAGGCCGTGTTCGTCAGCGGCGCGCTGCCCGGCGAACGGGTCATGGCCAAGCAGACCGCGCGCTCGCGCAGTTTCGACGAAGCCATCGCCGTGCAGGTGCTGGACGCTTCGCCGGACCGGGTCGATCCGCGCTGCGCGCACTTCGGCACCTGCGGCGGCTGCGCATTGCAGCATCTGGCCGAAGACAAGCAGATCCTGGCCAAGCAGCGCGTGCTGATGGAGAACTTCGAGCGCATCGGCCACGTCATGCCCGAACGGGTGCTGCCGGCACTCAGCGATTCGGCCTGGGGCTATCGGCGCAAGGGCCGGTTCTCGGTGCGCCGGGTCGAGAAGAAGGACAAGACCCTGGTCGGTTTCCGCGAGAACGATCCGCGCTTCGTCGCCGACATCGCGCGCTGCGAAACCGTGATTCCGGCCATCGGCGACAAGGTCGCCGCGCTGGCCGCGCTGGTCGAGAGCATGGACGGGCGCCGCGAGATTCCGCAGATCGAGTTCATCGGCGGCGACCGCATGAGCGACCACAGCGGCATCGCGCTGACCTTCCGCCATCTGGCGCCGCTGTCCGACGGCGACCGCGGCAAGCTCGCCGCGTTCGGCCGCGAGCACGAGTTCGCGATCTTCCTGCAGCCCGGCGGCGTCGACACCGTGCACCCGCTGTGGCCGGCCGATCCGCAGTTGCAGTTCTCGCTGCCGGACTGGGATTTGCGTTTGAAGTTCCGTCCGCTGGATTTCATCCAGGTCAACGCCTCGCTCAACGGCCGCATGATCCAGCACGCGCTGGACCTGCTCGACCCGCAGCCGCAGGACCGCGTGCTCGACCTGTTCGCCGGTCTGGGCAACTTCACCCTGCCGCTGGCGCGGCGCGTGCGCGAAGTGGTCGGCGTGGAAGGCGAGGCCGGTCTGGTCAAGCGCGCGCGGGAGAACGCCGAGCTCAACGGTCTGGCCAATGCGCAGTTCTATGCCGCCGACCTCGGCAAGGATCTCAGCGGCGAGCGCTGGATGCGCGAAGGCTTCGACCGCCTGCTGCTGGATCCGCCGCGTTCGGGCGCCGATTTCGTGCTGACCCAGCTGCCGCTGAAGCAGTTCAAGCGCATCGTCTACGTGAGCTGCCATCCGGCCTCGCTGGCGCGCGATGCGGGCTATCTGGTGCGCGAGAAGGGCTGGAAGATGCGCGCGGCGGGGGTCATGGACATGTTCCCGCACACCGGGCACGTGGAATCGATCGCGATGTTCGAGCGCTGAAGGCGGCGCGAGGCGGGTCGTTCTCGACCGGGCTGAAGACAGCGCGGGCGATGGTTGCGGCGGCTGCGCGCGGACCTTGGATGCGAGTGGTTTTATTTTTCGAGGAATTCCCGTGGGTATCGAGATCGAACGCAAATTCCTGGTGACCGGCGATGGCTGGCGCGAAGCCGCGCACAAGGTCGTGCCGATGGCGCAGGGCTATCTCAACGATCTGGCGGCGATGGACGCCGGCGCGATGAAGGCCTCGGTGCGCGTGCGCATCGCCGGCGACGAGGCCTTCCTCAACCTCAAGTCGCGCGAGCTCGGCCACACCCGCCAGGAGTTCGATTATCCGATCCCGGTCGACGACGCGCGCGGCCTGCTGGCGCTGTGCGTCGGCGGCTTGGTCGACAAGCGCCGCCATTACGTCGAGCACGCCGGGTTCCTGTGGGAAGTCGACGAATTCCTCGGCGACAACGCCGGGCTGGTGGTGGCCGAGATCGAGCTGCCGAGCGCCGACGCGGCGTTCGACAAGCCCGCCTGGGCCGGGCGCGAGGTGACCGAGTCGGTGCGCTATTACAACCTGGCGCTGTCGACCCGGCCGTTCGCGCAATGGAACCCGGCCGAGCGCGACGGCGAAGCCTGATCCGCGGGCGCGAGGTTCCGGCGGCCCGGTCCCGGCGCCTGAACCGCGCGGATGCCCCGCCGCCGCATCTGCGCGACAATGCCCCCGGCGCCGACCGCGCCGCAATCCTCCTCACAGGAGTTCCCGCATGCTCGTGATCGGCGTCGCCGGTACCGAACTCAACGAACAGGAGCGCGACTGGCTGCAACACGAAGCCTGCGCCGGCGTGATCCTGTTCGCCCGCAACTTCGCCTCGCGCGCCCAGGTCGCCGAGCTCTCGCAGGCGGTCCGCGAGGCCGCGCCGCGCCCGCAGCTGATCTGCGTGGACCAGGAAGGCGGCCGCGTGCAGCGCTTCCGCGAGGGCTACAGCGCGCTGCCGCCGCTGCAACTGCTCGGCAAGCTCTACGCCCAGGACCGCGAGGCCGCGCTGAAGCTGGCCGAGGAACACGCGCAGCTGATGGCCGGCGAAGTGCAGGCCAGCGGCGTCGACCTGAGCTTCGCGCCGGTGGTCGACCTGGGCCGCGGCAACCTCGCCATCGGCAACCGCGCCTTCGACGCCGATCCGCAGGTGGTCGCCGAGTTCACCCGCGCCTACATCCGCGGCATGCACGCGCGCGGCATGGCCGCCACGCTCAAGCATTTCCCCGGCCACGGCTCGGTGCTGGCCGACACCCATTTCGACCAGGCCGCCGATCCGCGCAGCCTCGACGAGCTGCGCCGCACCGACCTGATCCCGTTCGCGGCCGGCATCGACGCCAAGGCCGACGCGGTGATGATGGCGCACGTGTCGTATCCGGCGGTGGCGCCGGAACCGGCCGGCTATTCGCGGCTGTGGATCGAAGACATCCTGCGCAAAGAGATGGGCTTCCGCGGCGTGGTCTTCAGCGACGACATCGGCATGGCCGCGGCGTTCTCGGTCGGCGGCGTGCGCGCGCGCATCGACGCCCACCTCGACGCCGGCTGCGACGTGGTGCTGGTCTGTCATCCGCAGTTGGTAGAAGAGTCGCTGCAAGCGGTCGCCGGCCGGCCGCTCAACACCGCCGCGCTGCTGGGCCTGATCGGCCGCGGCGCGATGGGCTGGGACGGCCTGATCGCCGACGCCCGCTATACCGACTCCCGTACCCGTTTGGAAGGACTGGCTTGATGAGCAACCACGACCTGGCCGCCGCGTTGGAAAACGCCGACCTGATCTTCGACCGCCGCCAGCTCGAGCGCGAGATCGCGCGCATGGCCGTGCGCATCCGCAACGACTACGCCGGCGCGCGTCCGGTCTACCTGACCGTCATGCACGGCGGCCTGCCGTTCGCCGCGCAACTGGCGATGGAGCTCGGCCAGCGCGGCCTGGACCTGGAATTCGACTACCTGCACGCGACCCGCTACCGCGGCGCGACCACCGGCGCCGACCTGGTGTGGAAGCACCGTCCGGCCACGCCGCTGCGCGGGCGCCGGGTGCTGCTGGCCGACGACATCGTCGACGAAGGCCATACCCTGCACGCGATCCGCGAATGGTGTTTCGAGCAGGGCGCCGCGGAAGTGCGCATCGCCGCGCTGGCGGTGAAGGCGCACGACCGCTGCGTCGAAGGCCTGCACGCGGACTACGTCGGCGTCGAAGTGCCCGACCGCTACGTGTTCGGCTACGGCATGGACTTCCACGAGCAGGGCCGCAACCTGCCGGCGATCTACGCGCTGCGCTGAACGCTTCAGCCGCGAAGCGCGACCCAGGTCGCCGCGCGCCCGCAGTTCCCCAACCCCCATTCCCGCTGTCCTTCGCCCCCATGACCCAACCCATCGACCTCGCCGTCATCGGCGGCACCGGCCTCTACCGCATCGCCGAACTGCAGGACGTCGAATCGCACCAGCCGGTCACCCGCTACGGCGCGCCGTCGGGCCCGGTCCGCGTCGGCACGCTCGGCGGCCGCCGCATCGCGTTCCTGGCGCGTCACGGCGAAGGCCATTCGCTGCCGCCGCACCAGATCAACTACCGCGCCAATCTGGCCGCGTTGCAGGCGCTCGGCGCGAGCCGCGTGCTCGCGCTCAATACGGTCGGCGGCATCACCGAACGGTTCGGGCCGCGCGTGCTCGGCTGTCCGGATCAGCTGATCGACTACACCTGGGGCCGCATCTCGACGATCTGCGAAGAGCCGGGCACCGAAGTGCTGCACGTCGATTTCGGCGAGCCCTACACCCGCACGCTGCGCGCGGCGGTGCTGGCCGCGGCGCAGCGCGCCGGCGTGGCGCTGGTCGACGGCGGTTGCTACGGCGCGACCCAAGGCCCGCGGCTGGAAACCCGCGCCGAAATCGCGCGCATGCGCCGCGACGGTTGCGATCTGGTCGGCATGACCGGCATGCCCGAAGCCGGGCTGGCGCGCGAACTGGGCCTGGAGTACGCGTGTCTGGCGATCGTCGCCAACTGGGCGGCCGGCGCCGGTCCCGATCCGGACGAGGTCATCACCTTGCAGGACGTGCTCGACAACGTCGCCGCGGCGTCGTCGGGTCTGCCGGCGTTGCTCGGCGCGTTGCTCGATGCGGGCTGAGTGACCGGGTTCGCATAAATGCGAATCCGTGCGCGGAATGTGGCCGGAAATTTCCTCGAATCACGTGTCCGATGCCGTCACGTCGAACCGTTGTCATCCCTTGGCACAGTTTGCATACTCGGCGGTGCGTCATACGCCACGCGGCGGCGACGCACGTCAACGCATCCAGCATGAGGTCAATAAGGATATGCAGTACGGCACCGTGAAGTGGTTCAACGACGCCAAGGGCTTCGGTTTCATTTCTCCCGAAGATGGCAGCGCGGATGTATTCGTGCATTTCTCCGCGATCAACGCCAAGGGCTTCCGCAGCCTGCAGGAAGGCCAGCGCGTCAGCTACCAGCTGACCCAGGGCCCGAAGGGCGCGCAGGCCTCGGAAGTCACTCCGCAGGCTTGACCGATCGCATTGCCCGCCGCGCGGGCTTCGGCGTATCGCCTTACCGTTCCACATGGACAGGTTCGTTTCGGACAGGTTCGTCGGACAGTTTCCAAGGCCTCGCTTCGGCGGGGCCTTTTCTTTTGCGGCGGAGCCTGCGCCGCCTCGCGCTTTTCCTTGCAGGCCTCCAAGCCCCGGAGCTCTTGTGGGAGGGGCTTCAGGCCCGACGCTTCCCGGCCCGATCGCGCTGTTAAGCCGGTATGGAAGCGCCGCTCTAATCCCTCGGGTCTAGAATCGCGAAGGTTCCCCGCAGGAGCACCGCGCCACATGGACACGCCCGCTACGCTGCCGCCGTTCGCCACCCATACGGTCGACAATCAGCCGTCGCCGTTCGCGCCGCGCGATCTGTGGAGCGACGACGCCGCGCTGCGCGAGGCGGTCGAGCGCGAAGGCGGCGGCGCCTTCGCCGCGCGCCTGCAGCGCTACGGCGCGTTCGCCGGCGACGAACTGCTGGCGCTGAGCGTCGACGCGCACCGCGACAAGCCGCGCCTGCGCAGCCACGACGCGTCCGGCCGGCGCATCGACAAGGTCGAGTTCCATCCGCACTACCACGCGATCATGGGCGCGGCGATCGAGCACGGCGTCGCCGGCCTGTCCTGGCACGAGCCGGTGCCGGGCGCGCACGTGGCGCGCGCGGCGCTGAGCTATCTGCACCATCAATCCGAGCCGGGCAGCAGCTGCCCGCTGACCATGACCCACGCCAGCGTGCCGGTGCTGCGCCACGCGCCGGCGCTGGCCGACTGGATGCGCAAGGCCGCCGCGCCGCATTACGACGGCCGCGACGTCGCTTTCGCCGACAAGGCCGGCCTGACCCTCGGCATGGGCATGACCGAGAAGCAGGGCGGCTCGGACGTGCGCGCCAACCGCACCGTCGCCACCCCGATCGTCGGCCAGAATGCGGGCGGCGACGAGTACGAACTGGTCGGGCACAAGTGGTTCTTCTCCGCGCCGATGTCCGACGGCTTCCTGGTGCTGGCGCAGGCGCCCGGCGGCCTGAGCTGCTTCCTTTTGCCGCGCTGGCATCCGCACGGCGGCAAGAACGCGCTGCGGCTGATGCGGCTCAAGGACAAGCTCGGCGACTGGTCCAACGCCTCGTCGGAAGTCGAATTCCACAACGCCTGGGCGCAGCGGATCGGCGAGGAAGGGCGCGGGGTGGCGACCATCCTCGAGATGGTGATGCTGACCCGGCTCGACTGCATGCTCGGCTCGGCCGCGGAAATGCGCATGGCGCTGAGCCAGGCGCTGCACCACACCCGCCACCGCCGCGCGTTCGGCAAGCCGCTGGCCGAGCAGGCGCTGATGCGCAACGTGCTGGCCGATCTGGCGCTGGAATCGGAAGCCGCCACCGCGCTGGCGCTGCGCGTGGCCGGCGCCATCGACCGCGCGCCGCGCGACCCGCGCGAGGCCGCGTTCGCGCGCGTCGCCACCGCGATCGGCAAGTACTGGATCTGCAAGCGCGCGCCGGCGTTCGTCAACGAGGCGCAGGAATGCCTCGGCGGCGCGGGCTATGTCGAAGAATCGCTGCTGCCGCGGCTGTACCGGCAGGCGCCGCTGAATTCGATCTGGGAAGGCAGCGGCAACATCCAGTGCCTCGACGTGCTGCGCGCGCTGGCGCGCGAGCCCGACGCGGGCCAGGCCTTGCTGGCCGAGCTCGACGCCGCGCGCGGGCGCGACGCCGCGTTCGACGCGACTGTCGAACGCATCGCGCAGGCGCTGGCCACGGCCGCGCCGTTGCCGGAAGCGCAGATGCGCAGCTGGGTCGAACGGCTGGCGCTGGCGCTGCAGGCGGCGCTGCTGCTGCGCGCCGGCAGCCCGGTCGCGGCCGCGTTCTGCCGCAGCCGCCTCGGCGGCGCGCACGGGCTGGGCTTCGGCACCTTGCCGGACGACCTGGACTTCGTCGCCCTCGCCGAGCGCGGAGTGCCGGTTTGAACGCGCGCGTCCGCGCCGTCGCGCTGGCCCTGCTGCTGGCCTGCACCGCGCCGGCGCCGGCGCGCACGCCGCCGGCGATGGCGGCCCAGGCGCAGCAGGCCGATTTCATCCAGGTCGACAAATCCGAGCGGCGCATGCAACTGCTGCGCGGCGGCAAGGTCCTTCGTACTTACAAGATCCTGCTCGGCGACGCGCCCAAGGGCCACAAGCGCCAGCAGGGCGACGAGCGCACGCCGGAAGGCGAATACCGCATCAGCGGGCGCAACCAGAACAGCCGCTTCCACCTGTCGTTGCGCGTGTCGTATCCGAACGCGTACGACCAGAAGCAGGCGCGCGCGCGCGGGGTCGATCCGGGCGGCGACATCATGATCCACGGCGGCACGCCGCCGGGCTATTGGCGCGACTGGACCGACGGGTGCATCGCGTTGACCGACCGCGAGATCGAGGAAGTCTGGAGCCTGGTCCCGACCGGCACGCCGATCCGCATCGATCCTTGACGCGCGCGCAGCCCGGACCGCGCTCCAGGCCGGCGGTCGCATCGATTCGTATCGACGATTGAGATGCGCGCGGTGCACACTCCTGCGACCGTTCGACATCGGAGCCGTTGGGCATGGGCATGACCTGGAGCGCCACCGCTATGGACCCGGCGCGCGCCGCCGCGCTGTTGCAGCGTTCGGAGCGGATCGAAGCCGCCTTGTACGAACGCGAGGACGCGCGCGGCGGCCAGGACGCCTATCTCGACAAGGCCTGGCATGCGATCCATTTCGTGCTGACCGGTTCGGCCTGGGCCGGCGAGGCGCCGTGGGCGTGGGCGGTGTTCGGCGGCACACCGGTCGGCGGCGACGAGGCCGATGCCGACTGGCGCCATCTGCCGGCCGAACAGGTGCGCGAGGTCGCGCAGGCGCTGGCGCAGCTGCCGCCGGCCGCGTTCGCCGCGCGCTACGACGCGCAGGCGCTGGCCGATGCGCAGATCTATCCGGACGTGATCTGGCTGCGCGACGGCGACGAGGCCAAGGACTACGTGCTGGATTACTACGCGCAGTTGAGCGGGTTCTACGCCGCCGCGGCGCAGCGCGGGGACGATGTGTTCGCGACGATCGGTTGAGGCGCGCGGCGACGTTCGGACACTGCTTGCGCGAATGTCGGGGGTGCGTCGGTGCGGCGCGGCCCGCTCGGCGCGTCGATTTTGCCTGCGGGCGCGCTGTCGACCGTTCGGCGCGGCCGTTCGACGCAGCGATCCCGTGCATCGGCACGGCGCCGGTCGCTCAGCGCAGTTGTTCGGCGTAACGATCCTGCACATGCCGGCTGATGTAGGTGCTCAGGCCGCGCCCGGCCTGCGCCAGTTCGAGCATGCGCGCGATCGCCGCGGCGCCGGCGCTGGCCTGGGTATACAGATAGACCGAGCCGTCGACGAACTCGACCGCGATCGCGCCCGGGCCGGGCTGGTAGGCGCGCACGCCGGAACGTCCGCTCAGGTTGCGATAAGGCTGCATGGGTTCGTGAGTTGTCTGAATGCGCGCGACCGCCGTCGTTCGCTCGCAGCGCCGATACCGTCGGCGCGCCGCTGGTCGCGTGCCGCGCGCGCAGGGCCTCAGCTTGCCGCGAATGGGTGTAAGTTCGGGTGAGGCGGCACGCACGCCGCCGCGGGAGGCGCGCCATGCGTGGTTCACGTAAATCCCAGGCCCTGGCCCTGCTGGCCCTGGCGGCGGTGCCGCCGCCGGCGCACGGTTCGGACTTTTCCTTCGCCTTGCTGTGGCTCGGCCGCGGCGCCGGCTGGTTGGCGCTGGCCGCGTTGACGGTGTGGTTGTGGGCGCAGGTCGAGGCGCGGCGCGGCTCGTAGCGTTGCCCAGTCGAAGCGGCGGCCGACGCTGCGATTCGGCGATTGCGATGGCGACCGCACTGGCTGCCGCGACGGCGGCAGCGAAAGCGCTGATGTCGGCGTCGATGCCGCGCTCGCTGGCGCATCTTTCAGCCGTCATTGCCGCGAATGCGGGAATCCGGGGCGTCGCCGCGACACGACTCTGAAGTCTCTGGATTCCCGCGTTCGCGGGAATGACGGCTTGTGGGTTTCGCGGGAATGGCGGCTTATGGGTTTCGGGGTATCTGTCGATTGGCAGGGCAGCGATTCTTTCCGGTCGTCATCCCCGCGAACGCGGGGATCCAGAGACTTCAGCGTCATGCTCCGACGAATCGGCCGCGTAGCGCGCTGAGGAACACTGCATATTCGGCGTGCTCGCGCTTCGCCGCATGGCGCATCCAAATACACGAACAAACACACTTGAACCTGTGCGCTGCAATGCAACAGCGAATGCCCGCCTCTGCGCGCATTCGCGCGAACGCCCGCTCAGCTTGCGCAATGCGCCGCCGAATGCGCGTTCTTGTGACACCGCTCGAACTGCGCGTGTGACCCGCCCACGCGCCAGCGTCTTGCGCGAACGCCGCACATCTTTTTAGCTGACACGGCCCCGCGAAGCCGCGCCAAAGGACAGCGCCGCGCTTCGCCGCACACGGGCCGCCGTTCGCGACGGCGTTCGCGAAGCCGACCGGCTTCATCTTCGATCCCATGAAAGAGTCCCTCAGGAGTTCTTCGCATGTACGTATCGAACTACCGTTCGCGCCGGACCGCGCGCGTTTCCGCTTCCTGCCTCGTCGCCGCGCTGGCGGCGATGTCCTGCGGCGCCGCGCTGGCGGCCGAACAGGTCGATCCGCAGTTGAAGTTCGCGATGCAGCGCGATCTGGGCATCTTCCCGACCCAGCTGCCGCAGTACCTGCACACCGAAAAACTCGCCCGCACCCAGGCCGCGGCGATCGAGCGCGAATTCGGCGCGCAGTTCGCCGGCCAGTGGATCGAGCGCAACGAAGACGGCAGCTTCAAGCTCGTCGCCGCGACTTCGGGCGCGCGCAAGTCGACCACGCTGGGCGGGGTGGAAGTGCGCAACGTGCGCTACAGCCTCAAGCAACTGCAAGGCGCGATGCAGCAGCTCGATGCCCACGCCAACGCGCGGGTCAAGGGCATCGCCAAGCCGCTCGACGGCGTGCAGAGCTGGTACGTGGATCCGCGCAGCAACGCGGTGGTGGTCAAAGTCGACGACGGCGCGACGGAAGCCGGCGTCGACTTCGTCGCCCTCAGCGGCGCCGACAGCGCGCAGGTGCGGATCGAATCCTCGCCGGGCAAGCTGCAGACCACGGCCAACATCGTCGGCGGCATCGAATACTCGATCAACAACGCCTCGCTGTGCTCGGTCGGCTTCTCGGTCACCCGCGGCGCGACCAAGGGCTTCGTCACCGCCGGCCACTGCGGCAACGTCAACGCGACCGCACGCATCGGCGGCGCGGTGGTCGGCACCTTCGCCGGCCGCGTGTTCCCCGGCAACGACCGCGCCTGGGTCAGCCTGACCAGCGCCCAGACCCTGTTGCCGCGCGTCGCCAACGGCAGCAGCTACGTCACCGTGCGCGGCAGCGCCGAAGCCGCGGTCGGCGCGGCGGTGTGCCGTTCCGGCCGCACCACCGGCTACCAGTGCGGCACCATCACCGCCAAGAACGTCACCGCCAACTACGCCGAAGGCGCGGTGCGCGGGCTGACCCAGGGCAACGCCTGCATGGGCCGCGGCGATTCGGGCGGCTCGTGGATCACCAGCGCCGGCCAGGCACAGGGCGTGATGTCCGGCGGCAACGTCCAGTCCAACGGCAACAACTGCGGCATCCCGGCCTCGCAGCGCAGCAGCCTGTTCGAGCGCCTGAGCCCGATCCTGAGCCAGTACGGGCTGAGCCTGGTCACCGGCTGAGTTCGCGGGAATCGGCGGCGCCGCGCCTGCAGCGCCGCGGATGCGAACGCCCCGCCTTGCGCGGGGCGTTCGTTTCTAGCGATGGCGTGCGCTTGCGCGCGCGCTCACCATTGCGGGCCGAACGGCAGTTCTTCGGCTTCCCACGCCGCGCGGCTGGTCGGCGCGCTCTCGCGCAGGTTGCGCGTGGCCCGTGCGTCGAACTTGAGCGTTACCTTCGCGCGTTCGCCGGGCGCGTCGGGCCGGTAGCCGCTGCGGTGCTCCAGATCGCCGCTGAGCGACTTGCCGCTGAGCCGGCCGTCGAAGCGGAACAGGTCGCGGCTGGGCCGGCCGTCGGGGCCGGAGTCGCGGCTGTATTCCTGGCCGATGGTGAGCTTGGCGCGGAACGACAGCGCGCCGCTGGCGGCGTCGTAGCGCAGATCCTGCAGGCGCCCGCGCGGCGTGTCGCCGTCCAGGCCTTGCGCGGAATAGAACAGGCCGAACAGCGCGCCGTTCTGGCGATACAGCTCGACGCTGTAGCCGTAGGCGTGCGGGTCTTCGCTGTGGCCGATGCGGACGTCGCTGTAGTGGCCGACCGCTTCGACTGCGGAAGCGGGCGCGGCGGCCGGGGCCGGCGCCGCTGCGGCGGACCAGGCGAAACAAAGCCAGAGGGCGAGCGTACGGTTCAAGGCGATGGCTCCTGCGCGAATGCGGTGCTGTGGCGGGCGATCGAACCTGCGGCCTCGCGCGCGGACAGGCCGAACGCGCGCGCCAGCGCCGCGTAGAGGTGCGACTGCCCGCGCCGCTGCGCGTGCAGTTCGCCCTTGGCCCGATCCAGGCTCAGGCCCGATTCGATCAGCGCCGACGGGCGCGCGACGCTGTCGTCCATCGGTTCGTTTCTGTCGATGAGCACGTCCGTGGCTCCTTGGAAGCCGATTCGCTCCGGCGCGTCTTCAATCCAGGAACTGCAGCTTGGCCAGCTCCGCATACAACCCGCCCTGCGCCAGCAATTCCTCGTGCGTGCCCTCGGCGACGATGCGGCCGCGGTCCATGACCACGATCCGGTCGGCCTTGAGCACGGTCGCCAGACGATGCGCGATCACCAGGGTGGTGCGGCCGCGCATCAGCGCTTCCAGCGCCTGCTGCACGGCGCGTTCGCTCTGCGCGTCGAGCGCGCTGGTGGCTTCGTCGAGCAGCAGGATCGGCGCGTCCTTGAGCAGGGCGCGGGCGATGACGATGCGCTGTTGCTGGCCGCCGGACAGGCGCGCGCCGCGTTCGCCGAGTTCGGTCGACAGGCCTTGCGGCAAGTCCTGGATGAAATCGCCGGCGTGCGCCGCGCGCACCGCCTGGTCGATGTCGGCGTCGCTGGCCTCGAGCCGGCCGTAGCGGATGTTGTCGCGCGCGGTGGTGGCGAAGATGGTCGGCTGCTGCGGCACCAGCGCGATCGCGCCGCGCAGCTGCGGCAGGTCGGCTTCGCGCACGTCGACGCCGTCGACCCGCACCGCGCCGTGCTGCGGGTCGTGGAAGCGCAGCAGGATCGAGAACACGGTGCTCTTGCCGGCGCCGGACGGGCCGACCAGGGCGACGGTCTCGCCGGGCTTCACTTGCAGGCTGAAGTCCTGCAGCGCCGGCAGGTCGGGGCGCTGCGGGTAGTGGAAACCGACGCGGTCGAACACGATCTCGCCGCGCACCGGCTGCGGCAGCGCGCGCGGCTGCGCCGGCAGCGCGACCGCGCTGCGCTCGGCCAGCAGTTCGCCGATCCGGCCCATGCCGCCGGCGGCGCGCTGCAGATCGTTCCAGACTTCGGCCAGCGCGCCGATCGAACCGCCGCCGATCAGCGCGTACAGCACGAACTGGGCGAGGGTGCCGGCGGTCAGGCGGCCGGCGACGACGTCGTGCGCGCCCGACCACAGCACCAGGGTGATCGCGCCGAACACCAGGGTGATGGCGATCGCGGTGACCCAGGCCTGGGCGCGGATGCGTTTGCGCGCGGTCTTGATCGCGACCTGCAGCGAGGCGCTGAAGCGGCCTTGTTCGTAAGGCTCGCGCGCGTGCGCCTGGACCGTGCGCACCGCGCCGAGGGTTTCGCTGGCCAGGGTGTTGGCGTCGGCGACGCGGTCCTGGCTGGAGCGCGAGATGCGTTGCAGGCGGCGGCCGCCGGCGACGATCGGCAGCACCGCGAGCGGAATGCCGACCAGGGCGTACGCGGCCAGCCGCGGGCTGGTCACGAACAGCATGCCGAGGCTGCCGGCGAAGGTGACGAGACTGCGCAGCGCCACCGACATGCTCGAACCGACCACGCTGCGCAGCAGTTCGGCGTCGGCGGTCAGGCGCGAGACCAGTTCGCCGCTGCGGTTGCGGTCGTGGAAGCCGGCGTCGAGCGCGATCAGGTGGCGGTACAACTGCTCGCGCAGGTCGGCGACGACTTTCTCGCCGAGCAC
The DNA here is from genome assembly GCF_017355525.1 of Lysobacter enzymogenes. Taxonomy (NCBI): domain Bacteria; kingdom Pseudomonadati; phylum Pseudomonadota; class Gammaproteobacteria; order Lysobacterales; family Lysobacteraceae; genus Lysobacter; species Lysobacter enzymogenes. The sequence goes on from NZ_CP067395.1 coordinate 5,872,913, forward strand.
CGCCACGAAGTAGAAGCGCGCCGCGGTCGCCAGGGCCAGGGCGATGGCGACCGCGAACAGCAGCAGGAAGGCCTGATCGATCGCGCCGCTGCCGCCGCCGCTCGCGCTTTGGGCGAAGCCCTGGTCGATCATGGTCTTGAACGCGACCGGCAGGGTCAGGGTGACCGCGCTGGAGGCGGCCAGCGCGAACAGCCAGGCGACGAACAGGCCGCGGTACTTGTGCACGAACGGCCACAGGATGCGCAGGGCGCCGATCGGGGCCTTGTCGCGGTTGGGAGCGGCCTGGGAGCCGGCGCTGGCGTCGGTCATCGGGTCTTCATGCTTGGAAAGGCGGCGCTTAGAAAGGCGGCGCGGGGGAGGGCGGTGCGCCGGGTTCGTCCAGGCGTACGCGGTTACGAGTGGCGTCGCGCAACTGCGCTTTCAAGGCGGGCAGCTGCGCGGCCGGCAGGCGGATGCGCACCCGCGCGCCGGCGGCGTCGAAACGTTCGTCGGCCTTTTCCGCGCCGAAGGCGTTGAGTGTCGCATGGACCGCGCCGGTGTCGGCGAACGGATACGCCAGTTCCAGCTCGGCGTAGGTCACCAGTTCGCGCCGCGGCGCGCGCCGCAGGCACTCGGCCGCTGCGCCTCCGTAGGCGCGCACCAGGCCGCCGGCGCCGAGCTTGATGCCGCCGTACCAGCGCGTGACCACGACCACGACCTGATCGCAGCCCTGGCCGTCGATCGCCGCGAGGATCGGCCGGCCGGCGGTGCCGGAGGGCTCGCCGTCGTCGCTGGAGCGGTACTGCGCGCCGATCCGGTAGGCCCAGCAGTTGTGGGTCGCGGCGGGATCGGCGACTTCGGCCAGGAACGCCAGCGCCGCGTCCGGCGAGGCCGCGGGCGCGGCCAGGGCCAGGAAGCGGCTGTGCTTGACCTCGAGCGTGTGCTGGGCGCGTTCGCTCAGCGTGGCCGGGTTCATCGCCGGGCCCCGCGGACGCGCGCGGCGAGGGCGTTCGTGCGCGCGTGCGTGGCGGCAGCGCAGGGCCGCCGCGCGCTCATTCGAGCAACGGCCGCAGATCCTTGGGGATGCGGGCGTGCGGGTAGGCGCGGCGGAACTTGCGCAGGTCCTGGCGGGCCAGGTCGAGTTCGCCGTCGTCGCGGTATTGGCGGATCCGTTCCAGCCATTGCTCGGCCGGCAGGGCGTCGTCGTTCTGGGTCGCGCCGCGGATGCGCGAACCGGTGACCTGGACGCTTTCCAGCCGGACCTCGGCCGCGTTCTGCTGCGGCACCGGCGCGGCCGGCGGCGGCGCGGCGTCCTGGCGGACCTCGGCGGCCAGGCCGGAGGCCTTGGCGGCTTCGCCCGGCGGCGCCGCGGCCGGGCGCCGTTCGAGCTGGCGCGCGCCGTCGTAGAGGCCGGCGTTGCGGGACTTGGCGGCCGCCGGTTGCGGTTGCTGCGTGCGGCGCTCGGCGGCATCGGCCGGCGCCGCGCCGCTGTAGCCCAGCGACCCTGCCGCATCGGCTGCCGCGGCGGGCGGCGGCGGAGGCGGAGGCGGTGCGGGCGGGGCCGACGCGGGCGCGGGCGCGGGTGCGGCGTACGGCGCAGGCATCGGTTCGAGGATCGGTTCGACCGGCGGCGCCTCGTGCTTGGCCGCTTTCAATTCGCGTTCGGCGATGCGGGCCCGCGCCGGCGCGGCATCGGCGGCGCGGGCTGCGGCCGCCCGGTCGGCGCGCTCGTACAGCGGCTCGGACGGCAGGGGTTTGGCCAGTTCTTGCGGTGCGGGCGCCTGCGCGGCGTCGGCGGCGGCCGCGGCCCGGTTGGCCGACGCCGCCATCGGCGCGTCGGGCAGTTCGGGCGCCGAAACCGCGCCGCCGGACGGCGCTGCGCTGTCGGCGGCCGCAGCCGCATCGGCGGCGACCTCGGCCGACGGCATCGCGGCCACGGCCGGCGCCGCCTGATCTTCGCTGAGCGCTGGCGCGGCCTTGTCGAGCGGCCGCAACTGCCAGGCCACGCCGACGGCGAGGGTCACCGAAGCGGCCACGCCGATCCAGGCGGGCCAGCGGGATTTGCGCGGCCGCGCGCGCGCGCCCGTCGTCTGCGGCGCGGCGGCGCGCGGCGCTGCGGCCTGCGGTGCCGCCGCCTTGGCCGCAGCGGCTTGCGGCGCAGCGTCCGCCGCCGCCAGCGTCGCTGCGGCGGCCTGCGGCGCGTCCTCGGCCGTCGCCGCGCGCGCCATCGCCAGGATGCGCGCGTCCAGCGCCGGCGACGGACCGTCGTGCGGGCCCAGCCGCAGCAGGCGCTCGGCCAGGTCGCGTTCTTCCGGCGACAAGGGATCGGGGGCGTCGGGACGGCGGTTCATTCGGTCAACCTCGCGCGCAGCTTGTCCATCGCGTACCGCAGCCTGGACTTCACCGTTTCCCGACCCACCCCCGTAATGGCGCCGATCTCCTCCAGACTCAACTCCTGCTCCAGGCGCAGCAGCACCACCTCGCGCTGTTCCTCGGGCAATTCCTCGATCGCGCGCTGCAAGCGGCGGCGCTGTTCGAAGTCGGACAGTTCGCGTTCCGGCGTGGTCGGGTCGGGCACGCGCGCGGCGCGCTCGTCGCCGTCTTCCGGCGTCGCCGGGCGGTGCTTGAGCCCGCGCCAGTAATCGTTCAGCCGGTTGTGCGCGATCCGGAACAGCCAGGTGTTGAACTGCGCATCGGGTTTCCAGCCCTGGCGCGCGCCGATCACGCGCTGCCACACGTCCTGGAAGAATTCGTCGGCCAGGGCCGAATCGCGCAGCTGACGCAGCAGGAAGCGGTACAGCGGGCCGCGGTGGCGCGCGTACAGGACCTCGAACGCGCCGGCGTCGCCGGCCGCCCAGGCCAGCATCAACACGTCGTCGTTCGCGTCCGCACCGGAGTTCATCGGCGGCAGGTTACGGGCAGACGGCTCCGACGGGAAGCGCTTGCCGGTCGCAGCCGGGTCGTATAGCGGAATTTGCAGCGCCAGGATCATGACAGGAACAACGGCCCAGGCCGGCCGACGGGGTTCCGCGGCCCGGCGCGGAACGCCGAACCTCGACCCGCGGCGGGGTTTGCGGCGTCCCGCGGGCGGAACGCTCGCGTTATCCTTCAGGCTTGCTCGAAAACGGGCGGTTCAGGACAGGCGGTCCGGTGCAGGGCGATCCGGTGCGGAATGAAGCGATGCGGGCGGCCGCGGCCGAGGCTGCGCCGGACGGCGCGTGGCCGGGGCAAGCGCTGGCCGCCGCGTTGCTGGAGGCGCTGCCGTCGGGCACCCAGATCGCGGTGAGCTGGCGCACCGCGCAGGGCCGGGTCGCCGAATCCTTCACCCCGGGCGCCGACGGCGCGCTGCGCGCCAGCGCGCTGGACCGGCTGGAATGCGATCCGCCGGCGATCGGCGCCTCCGACGAACGCTACGCCGACCGCATCGAAGCGGCGTGGTGGCTGGAAGACCGCAGCCGCGCCAGCCTGGTCGCGCAGATGCCGCGCGCGCTGCCGGCGCCGCTGCGCGCGGCGTGGCTGGCGATGGCGCGGCGGGTGGTCGCCGCCGAACTGGCCGCGTTGCGCGCGCACGCCCGCGCCGAGGCGCTGGAGAAATCCGAGCGTCTGCAGCAGGCGCTGTTCGGCATCGCCGACCTGGCCGGCTCGGGCCTGGAGATGAACGACCTGCTCAGCCGCATCCACGGCGTGGTGTGCGGGCTGATGTACGCCGAGAATTTCTACATCGTGCTGTACGACGATCTCGCCGACACGATGCGCTTCCTGTATTTCGCCGACCGCAACGACCCGTACGTGGCCAACCCGCTGCAGGCGATCCGCGGCGAAGACATGCCGACCAGCCTGACCCTGGCCCTGCTGCGCCACGGCGAGCCGCTGCAAGGCAGCTCGGCGCAGCTGCGCGAACGCCTCAACGTCCCCAACGACGACTGCCACGGCCCCGACAGCGCCGACTGGCTCGGCGTGCCGATGCGCCGCGACGAGCGCGTATGCGGCGCGGTGGTGGTGCAGAACTACGACAGCGCCGACAGCTACGGCGAAGAGGACCGCGCGCTGCTGGCGTTCGTGGCCCAGCACATCCTGACCGCGCTGGACCGCTTCCGCGCGCGCGAGGAACTCGAGCGCCGGGTCGCCGAACGCACCTACGCGCTGCAACTGAGCAACCGCGACCTGCAGGCCGAGATCATCGAGCGCCAGCGCGCCGAACGGCTGCAACGCGCGCTGTTCCGCATCGCCGAGCTGACCATCACCTCCGACACGCTGGAGCGCTTCTACTCGCAGGTCCACGACGTGGTCAGCGAGCTGCTGTACGCGCGCAACTTCTACATCGCGCTGCTGTCCGACGACGGCGAACGCCTGCAGTTCCCGTATTCGATCGACGAACGCGACATGATCCGCGAGACCCGCCAGCTCGCCGGCGGCCTGACCGAATACGTGATCCGCCAGGGCCGGCCGCTGCTGGCCGACCGCCACCGCATCGCCGAGCTCAACAGCCGCGGCGAGGTCCGCAGCCACGGCTCGGCCGCGCACTGCTGGCTCGGCGTGCCGCTGTACCGCGACGACGCGGTGGTCGGGGTGATCGCGATCCAGAGCTATTCGCGCGCGATCAGCTTCAACGCGCGCGACCAGGAACTGCTGACCTTCGTCGCCCACCACATCAGCATCGGCCTGGCGCGCAAGCAGGCCCAGGACCGGCTGCTGAGCGCGCACGGCGAACTCGAACAGCGCGTGGCCAGCCGCACCCGCGAGCTGGCCCACACCAACGCCGAACTGGTCGCGCAGATCGGCGAGCGCGAGAACGCCGAGCGCAAGCTGACCCACCTGGCCCTGCACGACCCGCTGACCGAGCTGCCGAACCGCAGCCAGCTGCTGGAACGGCTCGACCACGCCATCGCCCGCGCGCGCCGCGAACAGCGCCCGTTCGCGGTGCTGTTCCTCGACCTGGACCGGTTCAAGCTGGTCAACGACAGCGTCGGCCACGCCGCCGGCGACGAGTTGCTGGTGGAAAGCAGCCGCCGCATCGTCGGCGCGGTGCGCGGCGACGACATGGTCGCGCGCCTGGGCGGCGACGAGTTCGCGATCCTGGTCGAGCACATCGACGGCCTCAACGTGGCCGAGGAACTCGCCCAGCGCGTGCTGCGCGCGCTCGGCGAGCCGTGCTGGGTGGCCGGGCGCGAGGTGTTCCCGTCCGCCAGCGTCGGCATCGCCCTGTGGCATCCGCGCTACCGCAGCGGCATCGAGCTGCTGCGCGACGCCGATGCGGCGATGTACCGGGCCAAGGCCGCCGGGCGCGGCCGCTTCGCGGTGTTCGACGAGGAAATGCGCGAGCAGGCGCTGCGCATCCTCGACCTGGAAGCGGACCTGCGCCGGGCGATCAACTCCGACGCCTTCATCGCCTATTACCAGCCGATCGTGCGCCTCGACGACGGCGTCGCGATCGGCCACGAAGCGCTGCTGCGCTGGCGCCACGAGAAGCGCGGGCTGCTGCTGCCGCGCGAGTTCATCGGCCTGGGCGAAGACAGCGGCCTGATCGAGGAAGCCGACTGGATCCTGTACGGCCGGGTCGTGCAGGAACTGGCGCGCGGCGGCGAGGGCTACATCTCGGTCAACGTCTCGCCCAAGCATTTCCGCGCCGGCGACTTCGCCGACCGCCTGCTGCGCATGCTCGAACGCGCCGGCGCCGACCCGCGCCGGCTGCGCATCGAAATCACCGAAGTGGCCCTGCTCGACGACGTGCCGCGCGCGCTGCGGATGCTGCGGACCTTGCGCAATCACGGGGTATTGGCGCAGCTGGACGATTTCGGCACGGGGTTTTCGGCGTTGTCGTACCTGCATCGGTTCCCGATCGAGTGTTTGAAGATCGATCAGAGTTTCGTCGCGGGGTTGGTCGGCGAATCGCGCCCCGAGAGCGTGGCCGTGGTGCGCGCGATCCAGGCCCTGGCCGGGACGCTGGGCATCCACACCATCGGCGAAGGCGTGGAAACCCAGGCGCAGCGTTCGGTGTTGCGCGAACTGGGCTGCGTCTACGGCCAGGGCTATCTGTTCGGCCGGCCGGCGGAGCGCCTGCACGACGTGCGATCGGCGGTCGGCGAATAAGGTTCGTACCAAAAAACGCCGCCGGTGCCGGCTGCGACGGGCCTGACTGCGTCGCAGAACGGTACCGACGGCGCTCGCAACGCCTGTACGCGGGAGTTACTGGCTCACCGCCACCTTCTCGGCCGGCTTGAGCTCGCCGATCTGCGCCTTGGCGCGTTCGACCAGCCGCACGAACTCCGCGCGCTGGCCCCAGGGATCGGCCAGCTTGACCCCGCGCGCCGCGCCGAGGATCTGCTCCCAGCCCCAGCCGTCGTACTGGCTGCCGCCGCGCAGCGCGTCGGCGAACGCGGCCACCGCGCTCGCCATGCGCAGCGAATCGCTGGCGGCGGCGCGTTCGCTCGAACGCAGGATCGGGGTTTCGATCAGCTGGCTGCGGTCTTCGCCCGGACGCTTGTAGCGCAGCTTGAGGTTGGCCATCTCGCCGCCGCCGGCCGCGGCCGGCGCGGCCTGGGCGTAGCGCAGCGGCGGCAGGCGGGTGGCCTTGGAGCCGACCGGGGTGATCTCGTACAAGGCAGTCACCTCATGGCCGGCGCCGATGTCGCCGGCGTCGACCTTGTCGTTGGCGAAGTCTTCGCGCTTGAGCACGCGGTTTTCGTAACCGATCAGGCGGTACTCGGCGACCTGGGCCGGATTGAACTCGATCTGGATCTTGACGTCGCGGGCGATGGTCAGCAGGGTCGAGCCCATTTCCTGCACCAGCACCTTGCGCGCTTCCTGCAAGGTGTCGATGTAGGCGTGGTTGCCGTCGCCGACGTCGGCCAGTTTCTCGGACAGTTCGTCGTTGTAGTTGCCCTGGCCGAAGCCGAGCGTGGTCAGCGCGATGCCGCTCTTGCGCTGGTCGGCGACCATGGTTTCCAGCGCGTCGGTGCCGACGGTGCCGACGTTGAAATCGCCGTCGGTGGCGAGGATCACCCGATTGACGCCGTCCTTGATGAAAGCCTGGCGCGCGGTCGCGTAGGCCAGGCGGATGCCGTCGCCGCCGTTGGTGCTGCCGCCGGCCTGCAGGCGTTCGAGCGCGTCGAGGATGTCCTGCTGACGGTCGCCCGGCGTCGGCGGCAGCACCAGCCCGGCGGAACCGGCGTAGACGACGATGGAAATGCGGTCCTGCGGCCGCAGCTGCTTGGTCAGCATCGAGAACGCGCTCTTGAGCAGCGGCAGCTTGTCGGGCGAGTTCATCGAGCCGGAGGTGTCGATCAGGAACACCAGGTTCGACGGCGGCAGGTTTTGCTTGGGCACCTCAAAGCCCTTAATGCCGATCATCAGCAGTTGCCGCTGCGCGTTCCACGGCGCCGGCGCGAGTTCGGTCGAGACTTTGAACGGCACCGCGCGCGAGACCGGCGCCGGATGGCCGTAGTCGAAGTAGTTGATGAACTCCTCCGCGCGCACCGCGTCGGCCGGCGGACGCACGCCGTCGTTGAGCATGCGCCGCACGTTGGCGTAGCTGCCGGTGTCGACGTCGATGGAGAACGTCGACAGCGGCTGTTCGCTGGCGCGCTGGACCGGATTGTCTTCGCGCTGGGCGTATTTTTCGGTGTTGGCCGGCTGGCTGTAGTAAGGCGGCGGAGGCGGCGCCGGCGGGGCGTACGCGATGCCCGGCGCCTGCGCGACCTTGGCCGACCGGCGCGCCTCGGCCACGCGCGAGCCGGTGACTTGCACGGCCTCCAGGCGACCGCGGACATCGGCGCGGGATTGCACCGGCGCCGGCGCAGCGGCGTTGGCGACGGCGCCGGCCGCGGCGGCGTCGGTGACTGCTTCGGTTTTGGCGGGTTTGGCGACGGCCGGCGCCGGCTGGCCGCGCTGGGCGCCGGCTTCGGCCTTGGCGTCGGCCGGGCTGCCGGTGGACTGGCAACCGGCGAGGGCGAGGGCGGCGAGCAGGGCCGCGCTGAGGCAATGGACGGTGGCGCGGCGGTGCGAAGGCTGGACGGCGGTCATGTCGGCTTCCCTGGTGTGTGGACCTGGGAAGGCGAACGGGCCGGGTCGGCGGGTGGGGTTAAACGATGTTTTGCGGGGGACGGTCAGGTCTTGCGGGTGCGGGCAGGGTGGGGCGGTTGCGTCGTGGTCGTGGTGGCGCGGTCGCGGCTTGCGCCGCTCCTACAGGCAGGAACTGCGCAAGCCGCGACCGCGGCACCGCGTTTGCGACGAAATCTGCGCCACGGGCGAACGCCATCGCGCTCGCCCGTGCTGTGCGCGCGCAGGTTCAGACCGGATCGCGGATCACCAGCAAGCGCTGCTCGCTCATGTCCTCGATCGCATAACGCACGCCTTCGCGGCCCTGGCCCGAATCCTTGACCCCGCCGTACGGCATGTTGTCGACGCGGAAGCTCGGCACGTCGCCGACGATCACGCCGCCGACGTCGAGGCGGTCCCAGGCGCGCATGGCGTGGTCGAGGCGGCCGGTGAACACGCCGGCCTGCAGGCCGAAATCGCTGTCGTTGACCCGCTCGAGCACGGCGTCGAAATCGTCGAAGGGTTCGATCAGCGCGATCGGGCCGAACGCTTCCTTGCGGTACAGCTCGGCGTCGCGCGCGACGTTCTCCAGCAGGGTCGCCGGAATCATCGTGCCCTGGCGCGCGCCGCCGGCGATGCGCTTGGCGCCGCCCTTGAGCGCGGCGTCGATCCACGACTGGATGCGTTGCGCCGCTTGCTCGTCGACGACCGGCCCGATGAAGGTGCTTTCCTCGCGCGGATCGCCCATGCGCAGCGCGCCGACCGCGGCCTTGAGCTTCTTGCGCAGCTTGTCGTAGATGTCGGCGTGGGCGTAGATGCGCTGCACGCTGATGCAGCTCTGGCCGCTCTGGTAATAGGCGCCGAACACCAGCCGCTCGACCACGTGGTCCAGGCTCGCGCCCGGGTCGGCGTCGACGATGCAGGCGGCGTTGCCGCCGAGTTCCAGGGTCACTTTCTTCTTGCCGGCGCGGGCCTTGAGGTCCCAGCCGATCAGGCCGCCGGTGAAGCTCAGCAGCTTGATCCGCTCGTCCTCGACCAGCAGCGAGGCGTCTTCGTTGGAGCAGCACAGCACCGAGAACGCGCCTTCCGGCAGATCGGTCTCGGCCAGGATTTCGCCGATGATCAGCGCGCCGACCGGGGTCTTGATCGCCGGCTTCAGCACGAACGGGCAGCCGGCGGCGATCGCTGGGGCGACCTTGTGCGCGACCAGGTTGAGCGGGAAATTGAACGGGGTGATGAAGCTGCACGGCCCGATCGGCACGCGCTTGACCATGCCGCGGTAGCCGCGGGTGCGCTGCGAGATCTGCAGTTCCAGCAGCGTGCCCGGATCGCGCGTGGCCTCGTTGGCGGCGATGCGGAAGGTGTCGATCAGGCGGGTGACTTCGCCGCGCGCGTCCTTGATCGGCTTGCCGGCCTCGATGCACAGCGCCAGCGCCAGTTCCTCGAAACGCTCGCCGAAGCGGCGCACGCAGTGTTCGAGCACGTCGCGGCGGCGGTCCGGGGTGAACTGGGCCATCGCCTCGCGCGCCTTGTGCGCGGCGACGATCGCCTTGCGCACCGCAACGGCGTCGGCCATCGCCACGCGGGTGGCGCGCTTGCCGCTGTACTTGTCCAGCACCTCCAGCTCGGTGTTGGCGGCGACCGCGCGGCCGGCGAGGTAGTAGGGATAGCTGCTCTTGAGGCCCTTGGCTGGCTTGGCGGCTTTGTTCTTCTTGTCGGACTTGGCCATGAAAATGTGCTCCGTGGATTGCGTTACGCTCAAACCACCGCGGCGGCGCGCTGGGGAATTTCTTGATTGAGGATGGTGTCGTCGTCGCTGTAGTCGATCGGCACTTCGATCAGATCGACGCCGGGCGTGTCCAGCGCCTTGCGCAGCAGCGGCGCGAACTCGTCGGCGCTGGCCGGGCGGTGGCCGCGCGCGCCGTAACTGCGCGCGTACTCGACGAAGTCGGGATTGCCCAGGTCCATGCCGAAGCTCGGATAGCGCTCGTGCGCCTGCTTCCACTTGATCATGCCGTAGGCGTCGTCGCGCAGCACCAGCACGACCAGGTCCAGGCCCAGCCGCACCGCGGTTTCGAGCTCCTGCGAATTCATCATGAAGCCGCCGTCGCCGCACACCGCGACCACCTTGCGGTCCGGGCAGACGATGCGCGCGGCGATCGCCGAAGGCAGGCCCGCGCCCATCGTCGCCAGCGCGTTGTCGAGCAGCAGGGTGTTGGGCTCGCGGCAACGGTAGCTGCGCGCGAACCACAGCTTGTACAGGCCGTTGTCGAGGCAGACCACGTCGCGCGGCGACAGTTCGCGGCGCACGTCGGCGACCAGCCGCTGCGGCACCATCGGGAAGCGGTCGTCGCCGGTGTGTTCGGCCAGTTGCTCCAACAGCGCGGTGCGGACCCGGTTGAAATAGCCGAAATCCCAGTGCGGCTGCGCTTGCAGCGCTTCGCTCAGCCGCCATACCGAGTGGGCGATGTCGCCGATGACTTCGATCTGCGGGAAGTACACCGCATCGACTTCGGCCGCGGCGTAGTTGACGTGGATCACCGTGCGCCGGCCTTCGCGCATGAAGAACGGCGGTTTCTCGATGACGTCGTGGCCGATGTTGACGATGCAGTCGGCCGCGTCGATCGCGCGGTGGACGAAGTCGTGGTCCGACAGCGCGGCGTTGCCGAGCCACAGCGGGCCTTCCTCGTCGAGCACGCCCTTGCCCATCTGGGTGGTGAAGTAGGGGATGCCGAGCTTGGCGACGAACTGGTCGAGGGTGTTCGAGGTGGTCTTGCGGTTGGCGCCGGCGCCGATCATCAGCAGCGGATGGCGCGCCTGGGCGATGGCTTCGGCGGCGCGTTCGATCGCCTTGTCCTCGGCGACCGGGCGGCGCGAGAACGAGGCCGGGATCAGGCGCGCTTGGGTCGGGTCGCCGGCGATGTCCTGCGGCAGTTCCAGGTGGGTCGCGCCGGGGCGTTCTTCCTCGGCGCGGCGGAAGGCTTCGCGCACCCGCGCCGGGATGCTGTCGGCGGCGACGATCTGGCGGGTGTACTTGGTCAGCGGGCGCATCGTGTCGACCACGTCGACGATCTGGAAATGGCCCTGCTTGCTGGTCTTGATCGGCTTCTGGCCGGTGATCATCAGCATCGGCATCGCGCCGAGCTGGGCGTAGGCCGCAGCGGTGACCAGGTTGGTCGCGCCGGGGCCCAGCGTGGACAGGCACACGCCGGCCTTGCCGGTCAGACGGCCGTAAGTCGCGGCCATGAAACCCGCGGCTTGTTCGTGGCGGGTGAGGACGAGCTTGATCGACGAAGTGCGCAGCGATTCGAGCAGGTCGAGATTCTCCTCGCCGGGGATGCCGAACACGTATTGCACGCCTTCGGCTTCGAGCGCGGCGACGAACAGGTCGGACGCCTTGGTCATGCGGGACTCCGGGGACGGAAACGCAGGGACGCAAGCATCGCGCAAACGGCGTGAGCGAGGGGAGACGGCAGTGGAACGGTGCGGGCCGGCAGGCGCTGTCGCCCGATCCGGAAAAGCGCGGTGCGGCCGCGCGGCGGCTTCACTCCCCGCGCGGCTCGACCTTGACCCGGATCTGCCCGTCCTGCACGCGCGCGGTCAGGCGGTCGCCCGGCGCGGCGTCGAGCACGCTGCGCACGACCCGTCCGTCTTCGTGCCGGACGATCGCGTAGCCGCGCGCCACCGTCGCCAGCGGGCTTACCGCTTCCAGCGAGCGCGCCAGTCCGCGCAGGCGCAGCGCGTCGCTGTGCAGGCGGCGCGCGACCGCCGCGCGCGGGCGCAGCGCCAGCGCGGCCAGACGCTCGCGCAGGCGGGCGATGCGCCGTTGCGGATGGTGCGCGCGCAGCACCGCGTCGTGATGGCGCAGGCGCGCGGTCTCGCGTTCCACGCGCAGGCGCCAGGCCTGTTCGAGCCGGCGCAGCGCGTCCTGCTGGCGGCTGCGCAGCGTCGCCAGCCGCGCTTGCGGGCGCAGCGCGTTCAAGCGCAGGCCGGCGCGGTCGGTGCGCTGCATGGCCTGACGCAGGCGCTGGCCGTGCAGGTTGCCCAGGCGCGCTTCCAGCACGCGCAGGCGGTGCAGCAGGTCGTCGCGTTGCGGCACCAGCAGTTCGGCCGCGACCGACGGCGTCGGCGCGCGCACGTCGGCGGCGAAGTCGGCGAGGGTGAAGTCGGTTTCGTGGCCGATCGCCGAGACCACCGGCACCGTCGATGCGGCGATAGCGCGGGCCAGGCGTTCGTCGTTGAACGCCCACAGGTCTTCCAGCGAACCGCCGCCGCGCGCCAGCACGATCACGTCGTAACGCTGCGCGGCCTGCGCGCGTTGCAGCATCGCCGCGATCTTCTCGGCCGCGCCGTCGCCTTGCACCGGCACCGGCAACACGTCGGCTTCGGCCAGCGGGAAGCGCCGGGCGAGCACGCTGAGCACGTCGCGCACCGCCGCGCCGCTGGGCGAGGTGATCACCGCGATGCGCGCGGGGAAGCGCGGCAGTTCGCGCTTGCGCTCGCGGTCGAACAGGCCTTCGGCGGCCAGCCGCGCCTTGAGTTCCTCGAACGCGCGGCGCAGCGCGCCTTCGCCGGCCTCCTCCATGTGGTCGAGCACCAGTTGGTAGTCGCCGCGCGCTTCGTACAGGGTCAGCCGGCCGCGCGCGAGCACGCGCAGGCCCTCGCGCGGGACGAACTTCAGCCAACTGCTCTTGGGCTTGAACATCGCGCAGCGGACCTGGGCGCGCGCGTCCTTGAGGGTCAGGTACAGATGGCCCGAGGACGGCCGCGACAGGTTGCCGAGTTCGCCTTCGACCCAGATCAGCGGGAAGGTGTCTTCCAGCAGGTTGCGCGCCAGGGTGTTGAGCTGGCTGGGGGTGAGGACTTCGTCGGGGGAACTGAGGTTCATAAACGAACGAGGACGACGCAAGCCGCCAGAAACGAAACAGTGACCCCAATGTTAACCCGCTCGCCTCGCCCCTTCCGGTCCCAGGTTTGCCGAGTCGGATCGGAAGATATCGGACATCCGATGCCCCTCCATTGAATTCAGGCGTTCCCTCCAGACCGTCATCCCCGCGAAGGCGGGGATCCAGAGACTTCAGAGCCATGTCGCGGTGAAGCCCTGGACCCCCGCGTTCGCGGGGATGACGGTCCGAGAGGGCGTCCGCTTCTCTGGAAGGGTTCTTCAGGCCCGATGCCTTCCGGCCATAACCGCGCCGAACCCAAGCGCCGCAAGCCCTCGCGCCGACCACCGCCCGACTCAGCCGCGCTTCACCCCCGCCGCACCTGCGCGCTTCGCCCCGGCGCTACAATGCCGCCCATGAATTCCGATGCCATCCTGCCCTGCGCCCACCCCGATTTCGGCCCCTCGCCGCGCCGCCTGACCCGCGGAGTCGCCGTCGGCGGCGTTCAGGTCGGCGGCGGCGCGCCGGTGGTGGTGCAGTCGATGACCAACACCGACACCACCGACGTCGCCGCCACCGCCAAGCAGATCGGCGAGCTGTGGCGGGCCGGTTCGGAACTGGTCCGCATCACCGTCAATACGGTCGAGGCCGCCGCCGCGGTGCCGCGCATTGTCGACAAGCTGGCGATGAAGGGCATCGTGGTGCCGATCATCGGCGACTTCCACTACAACGGCCATCAGCTGCTGACCGCCGAGCCGGCCTGCGCCGAGGCGCTGGCCAAGTACCGGATCAATCCCGGCAACGTCGGCTTCGGCAAGAAGAAGGACAGCCAGTTCGCCACCTTGATCGAGTTCGCGATCAAGTACGGCAAGCCGGTGCGCATCGGCGCCAACTGGGGTTCGCTCGATCAGGCCCTGGCCGCGCAGTTGATGGACGAGAACGCGTTGCGCGCCGAACCCTGGGACGCCGGGCGGGTGCTGCGCGAGGCCTTGATCCGTTCGGCGCTGGACTCGGCCGCGCGCGCGGTCGACCTGGGCCTGCCGGCCGACCGCATCGTGCTCAGCGCCAAGGTCAGCGGCGTGCAGGAACTGATCGCGGTGTATCGCGAACTGGCCACGCGCGGCGACTACGCCCTGCATCTGGGCCTGACCGAGGCCGGCATCGGCAGCAAGGGCATCGTCGCGTCCAGCGCCGCGCTCGGCGTGCTGCTGCAGGAAGGCATCGGCGACACCATCCGCATCTCGCTGACGCCAGAGCCGGGCCAGTCGCGCAACAACGAAGTCATCGTCGCCCAGGAACTGTTGCAGACCATGGGCCTGCGCGCGTTCACGCCGATGGTCACCGCCTGCCCGGGCTGCGGCCGCACCACCAGCACCTTCTTCCAGGAGCTGGCCAAGACCGTGCAGGAACACGTGCGCGACAAGATGCCGGAGTGGAAGATCACCCATCCCGGCGCGGAGAACCTGACCCTCGCGGTGATGGGCTGCATCGTCAACGGCCCGGGCGAATCGCGTCACGCCAACATCGGCATTTCGCTGCCGGGCACCGGCGAGTCGCCGTCGGCGCCGGTGTTCGAGGACGGCGAGAAGACCGTGACCCTGCGCGGCGAAAACATCGCCCAGGACTTCGTCGCGCTGATCGACACCTACGTCGAGCGCCGCTACGGCGCGCGCGCGGACGGCGCGGCGGCGTGAGCGAGGAGCCGCGCGCGGACGCCGCGTCCGCGCACAGCGACCCGGGCCTGGCCGCGCAAGCGCGCGGCGGCGACGACAACGCGCTCAAGCAGGAGGCGCGGTTCGGCCTGGCCCTGTTGCGCCGCCACGGCTGGAGCCTGCTGCTGGCGTTCGCCGGCCTGCTGCTGCCGCTGTGGGCGTTCGCCGAACTGGCCGACGAGATCCACGAGCAGGAAGCCATCGTCTTCGACGTGCCGGTGCTGCAGTACGCGCACGGGCTGTCGCGCGCCAGCCTGGATTTCGCGTTCGCGCTGATTTCCAAGCTCGGCTACCAGTGGGGCGTGGTCCCGTTCGACCTCGCCCTGGTGCTGGCGCTGACCGCGTTGCGCAGGTTCCGCGAGGCCAGCTTCGCCGCGCTCGCGCTCGGCGGTTCGGGCCTGCTCAACATCGCCGCCAAGCAGTTCTTCGCGCGCGAGCGGCCGTCGCTGTGGGAATCGATCGCGCCGGAACACAACTACAGTTTCCCCAGCGGCCATGCGATGGGGTCGATGACCCTGGCCGCGGTGCTGATCCTGCTGTGCTGGCCGACGCGCTGGCGTTGGGCGGTCATCGGGCTGATGGTGCCGTTCACGCTTCTGGTCGGCTTCTCGCGCCTGTACCTGGGCGTGCATTACCCGTCCGACATCCTCGCCGGCTGGGCGGTCGCCACCGCCTGGGTCGTGGCGGTCTATCTGCTGCTCTACGGCAGCCGTCTGCGCCCCTGGCGCGCGGGCGACAACTAAACCCGCCCCCTGTTTGTCAAGCGCCGCGCGGCGCGCGGGCGACCGTTCGTCCGAAAACTGCTTGATCCGTTCATCAGATTGTCTTGCCCGGCTGGTAGGGGGGTAAGCGCCTACCCGCGTTGGCACAAATAGGGGCGTATTTGTGCGCGCTTTGGCGCGTCGTTCAGATGGCATCCCGATCACGGTCCACCGGCCTTGCGCGCAGACGCGGGGCCGGCGGGTGTTTGCACACTGAAGTAGGGGACGTTTCAGATGCAGAAGATAGTGAAGAAGACTTCCATCGCGCTCGGCATCGCCGCAGTCGCGGCGATCGCCGGTGCGAGCGTACTGAGCCTGCGCTGGGGCGGCGCGGACGCGGTTTCGACCGGCGGCGCGCCGCCGCCGGCGCGCAAGTCCGCCAACGCGGTCAGCGAATACCAGCGTTACATCGTGGTCTACCGCGAAGCGCCGCTGAGCACCTACCAGGGCGACGTGAAGGGGCTGCCCGCGCCGCAGCGGCTGGCCGAAGCGGCCGGCCTGCGCGCCGCCGGCGAAGGCGGCGCGCGCATCGACGTGCACAGCGCCGCCGCGCGCGGCTACGTGGACTACCTCGGCCGCGTCCAGGCCAGCCACGAACGCAAGATCGACGGCCTGCTCGGCCGCAGCATGAAGGTCGAACACCGCCTGCGCCACGCGCTCAACGCAGTGGTGACCGAACTGACCCCGGCCGAAGCCGCGCGGATCTCGCGCCTGCCGGAAGTGCGCATGGTCAGTCCCGACGTGCTGCTGCCGCTGCACACCGACGTCGGCCCGCAGCTGATCGGCGCGCCCGCGCTGTGGAACGCGACGCCGACCAATTTCCGCGGCGAAGGCGTGGTCGTCGGCATCATCGACACCGGCATCAACTTCGGCAGCCCGTCGTTCGCCGCGGTCGACGACAGCGGCTACCACCACATCAACCCGCTCGGCGCCGGCACGTACCTGGGCACCTGCGCGCCCGGCGGCGTCGACGAGGGCCGCTGCAACGACAAGCTGATCGGCGGCTACGATTTCGTCTGCGAGGATCCGGGCAACGCCTGCGCGAACGCCAACTATCGCGAGGAGCCCGGCTTCGGCGACACCAACGGCCACGGCAGCCACACCGCCTCGACCGCGGCCGGCAACGCCCGCACCGCCAACTTCAAGGGCCGCGACATCCGCATTTCCGGCGTCGCGCCGCACGCCAACATCGTCGCCTTCGACGTGTGCTACACCAACCTCGCGACCGGCCAGGGCAGCTGCCCGGGGTCGTCGTCGGTGCGCGCGGTCGATCAGGCCATCGCCGACGGCGTGGTCGACGTGCTGAACTTCTCCATCGGCGGCGGCCAGGATCCGTGGGGCGACGCGGTCTCGCTGGCCTTCCTCAACGCCACCGACGCCGGCATCTACGTCGCCGCGTCGGCCGGCAACGACGGCCCCGGCCCGAACACGCTGAGCCACAACGAACCGTGGGTCTCCACCACCGCCGCGGCCCAGCACGGGCGCGGCGATTTCGTCCTGCTGATGCAGCTCACCGGCCCCGGCGCGGTGCCGCCGGCGCTGCAGGCGATCCAGCTGGTCGAAGGCAACAGCGGCACCGCCTTCGCCGCCGCGCTGCCCAACGACACCCCGCTGCGCATCAGCGCCGGCATCGACACCGCCGCCGACGGCTGCGCGGCGTTCCCGGCCAATGCGTTCCAGAACGCGATCGCGGTGATCCGCCGCGGCACCTGCAGCTTCACCATCAAGGTGCAGAACGCGACCGCCGCCGGCGCGCGCGCGGTGCTGATCGCCAACAACGCCGAAGCGGCGATCTCGCCGAGCGTGGCCGGCACCACCATCCCGACCTTCGGCGTGCCGCTGTCGATCGGCAACGCGATCCGCGACTTCGGCAACGGCAGCGGCAACACCGCCACCGCCGGCGTCGGTTATCCGCCGACGCCGCTGCCGAACACGCCCGACGTGCTGGCCGGTTTCAGCTCGCGCGGCCCGGCCGGCAATTTCGACCTGGTCAAGCCCGACGTGACCGCGCCGGGCGTCGCCATCCTCGCGGTGAAGTCCGGCACCACCCTCACCGGCAACGAGAACCTGGTCGACCTCGACAGCGGCACCTCGATGGCCTCGCCGCACCAGGCCGGCGCCGCCGCGCTGATCCGCCAGGCGCGCCCGAACTGGACCGTGGCCGAGATCAAGTCGGCGCTGATGATGACGGCCAAGCAGGAGATCTTCAAAGAAGACGAAGTCACTCCCGCCGATCCGCTGTCGATGGGCGCCGGCCGCATCCAGATCGATCAGGCGATCAAGGCCGGCCTGTTGCTCGACGAGACCAAGGCCAACTTCCTCGCCGCCGATCCGCTGGCCGGCGGCAGCCCGTCGTCGCTGAACCTGGCCAGCCTGGGCAAGTTCAACTGCACCGGCTCGTGCACCTTCACCCGCACCTTCCGCAATGCCTTGAGCACGCGCCAGAGCTGGACGCTCAAGGCGCAGGGCGTAACCGCGCTGGTCACCCCGTCGACGCTGGCGTTGAATCCGGGCGAGAGCAAGGCGGTCAAGATCACCGTCAGCGGCGGCTCGCTGCCGGCCACCGGCGCGTTCGCCTACGGCAAGCTGGTGGCGACGCCGTCCGGCGGCAACACCGCGCAGCCGATCCTCAACCTGCCGATCGCGGTCGCCCTGCAGCCGGCCAAGCTCGCTCTGGAGCCGGCGCAGATCGCGCTGAGCGTCCCGGCCGGCGGCACCGGCAGCGCCAACTTCCGCATCCGCAACCTCGGCGGCGGTTCGTTGGACTACCAGATCGACAACACCGGTTCCGGCGGCCGCACCCTGGTCGCGCAGGGGATCGATCCGGAGCGCAACGGCTACTACGGCAGCCGCTTCAGCAACGGCGGCACCGCTCCGCGCGCTTCGATGGTCGCCGACGACTTCGTGCTGAGCGATCCGACCACCATCAGCAACATCGTCGCCAACGGCTTCGTGCTCGGCGGCGGCGCGCTGGCGGCGCAGAACGTGGATTGGTCGATCTTCCGCGATGTCGGCGGCAACCCCGAAGGCAATCCGGAGACCACGCCGAACCTGGCCGTGTGGAACTACCGCGCTGCGCAGAACTCGGCCGGCGTGACCATCCAGGCCGGCACGATCCGTCTGAACCTGGCCGCGGCCGGGCAGAACGTGACCCTGCCGGCCGGCCGTTACTGGCTGGTGGTGTCCCCGCGCACGCCGATCGCCACGGCCTGGGCCTGGTTCGGTTCGCCCAGCGGCGACGGCCAGTACCGCTCGATCGCGGTCGCGGCCAACGGCACCGGCGCCTGGAGTGCGTTGGACCCCGCTGAGGAAGGCCACAACGGTCTGGCGTTCGGCATGCAGGTGTCCAACGCCTGCGGCGGGACCTGGGTCGGCGCGCCGAACCGCGCGTTCGGCCGTATCGCCGGCAACGGCGGCTACGACACCCAGGTGCAGATCAGCGCCGCCGGCCTCGCCCCGGGCAACTACTCCGGTTACGTCTGCGTCGCCAGCAACGATACGACCCAGCCGAAGGTCGCCATGCCGATCAAGCTGACCGTGACCCCGGCGCCGTAACCGCGCGGCGCGACCGCCGCTACGCCGGCCCCGCAACGCAACGGCCCCGCCGTTGCGTTGCGCGCGGCGCGGCCGCGGCGGCGCGCGCGCATCGCGCCATGCACTCGCAGGCACGGCCGCGCGACGCGTTCGCGCGGCACGCGCCCCGACACCCGAATTCTGGAGAACCACTTTGAATACTCTGCACAAGACGCTTCTCGCCGTGGCGCTGTCGCTGGCGACCGGTTACGCCTGGGCCGGCGATACCTGCCAGACCGACGACGGCACCGGCACGATCGGCAGCAACGGCGCCAACGCGGCCGGCGGCGACGCCATCGCCTGCGGCAGCGGCGCCGATGCGGCCGGCAACGGCAGCAGCGCGATCGGCGCCAACAGCAGCGCCGGCGGCGGCAGCGCCACGGCCGTCGGCAACGCCAGCGCGGCCGCCGGCGAACAGAGCACGGCCATCGGCGCCGGCGCGCAATCCAGCGGCGATTTCAGTTCCGCCCTCGGCGCCGGCGCCAGCGCCAGCGCGACCGGCGCGCTCGCCATCGGCCCCGCCAGCAGCGCGTCGGGCGAACAGAGCACGGCGATCGGCGTCGGCGCCAACGCGACCAACGCCAACAGCAGCGCGATCGGCGACGGCAGCAGCGCCACCGCCGATTTCGCCGCCGCGTTCGGCTCCAGCGCCAGCGCCAGCGGCCAGTCCGGCGTCGCCGCCGGCGTCGCCAGCAGCGCCGCCGGCGTCAACAGCGCGGCGTTCGGCGCGCAGAGCTCGGCCGGCGCCGACAACGCCAGCGCGATCGGCGCCAACAGCTCGGCCAGCGCGGCCAATTCGGTCGCGCTCGGCGCCGGTTCGCTCGCCGACCGCGCCAACGCGGTGTCGATCGGCGGCGCCGGCGCGGAGCGCCAGCTGATCAACCTCGCCGCCGGCACCGCCGACACCGACGCGGTCAACGTGTTGCAGCTCAACACCCTGGCCGGCGCGCTCGGCGGCGGCGCCAGCTACGCCGGCGGCACCTTCGTCGCGCCGACCTATTCGATCCAGGGCGGCAGCTATCGCGATGTCGGCGCGGCCTTCGCCGCGGTCGACGGGCGCCTGACCGATCTGTACGGCAAGGTCGCGGCGATTCCGGCCGGTCCGCAGGGCCCGGCCGGTCCGCAAGGCCCGCAAGGCCCGCAGGGTCCGGAAGGCCCGGGGTCGCCGCTGGCGGCCAGCTACGACGACGCCTCCAAGAGCACCATGACCCTGCAGGGCGCCGGCGGCACGCGCGTGGCCAACGTCGCCAACGGCACCGCGCCGACCGACGCGGCCAACGTCGGCCAGGTCCAGGCCGGCGATGCGGCCACGCTGCGCAGCGCGAACGCGTACACCGACCAGCGCGTCAACCAGATGCTGGCCGCGCCGACCGAAGCGATCAACCGCCTGCGCGAAGACATGGAATGGAAGCTGCGCAAGCAGGACCAGCGCATCGACCGGATGGGCGCGATGACCGCGGCGATGGTGCAGATGTCGGCCAGCGCCTCGGGCCTGCGCACCCAGAACCGGGTCGCGGTCGGCGCCGGTTTCCAGGGCGGCGAGCAGGCCTTGTCGATCGGCTACCAGCGCGCGATCAGCGACCGCGCGACCTTCACCGTCGGCGGTGCGTTCAGCGACAGCGAAAGCTCGGCCGGCGTCGGTCTGGGCTTCGGTTGGTGAGGACGGACGCAGTGCCTTGACGGCCTGCATGCTCGCGAAAACGGCGCCCTCGGGCGCCGTTTTTTTTGTGTTCGCAACGTCGGATCGCCGAGACGCCCATCGCGGCGCCCGCGCCGCCGCCTCGCGCGGCCGCGCGCGCGCCGCAACCGCGCATGCGCCGGATTTCGCCGGCGCTTGCGGAATCCTGGGCCGAGCGCCGACGGCCTGGCGATTCGCGTTCGAACGAAAGCGCAACCGCAAGACCGCTACGGACTCATGCGGCCGCGCCGTTGCGCGAAATCAAACCGCCGCCAGCTGCAACAGGCGCGCGAGTTCCTGCGCCTGCGTCTTGCTGAGCCTGTAAGGCACCATGCTGACGGCCAGCGGAGCCTTCGAAACGACCGAGAGCGCTACGAAGTGTTCGCCGTCGGCGGCCTCCATGCGGAAGACGTTCAAGATCTGCGACAGCACGGCCGATCGGTTCAATTCGACTTTTCCGAGCTCGCGCTTGATGGCGCCGCCGAGCATCGCGCCGGTCAGGCTGCCATGCCGGGCATAGCGCAGGATGAAGTAGGCCAGCACGCCGAGCACGATCAACGGAACCAGAACGTCCATGCAAAACTCCTCGGGGGTGGCGGTGTCGTAACGATGCCGGCGGCGCGTCGGACGTATCCGGGCTGCGCGAAAGAGTGCACGACGAGCCGGGCATTGTCATCGCCGTCGCCGGGTCCGCGCCGGCCGGATCGGGCAGCGCGACGGCGACGCGCGCGATGGATCGATGCGCTTGCGCTCGCGTTGCGCGAAGATCGCTGCCGCGCGCAGTCGAGCAATGCACGGCGAATCGTCGCGATTCGCGACGGCTGCGTCCAACGACTGCGCGATACGAAGCATCATCGATGCATGAAAGATGCAGTCTGTCGTCGTCGCCGTTTAGCCAAATGAAGTTTCATGTGCGCAACATGCTGCACTGCGTTATGTAACCAAATGCGATTTGTGCGCGCGGTCACGTCGAAATCTTCCCGCCTCTTGCAGTGTTCGGCGTGGGTAGGAAGGTTCGGCCCGGCACGGTCCAGTGTGCGGGCACGGTGGCAGGAGCGATCGGCCGATGCGTTAGCGCGCATCGGTTCACGGACGACGCCCGATCACGCGGTCCCTCCCTGGCCCGACCTCGAACCGCGACCTGCCTGTTGACAGGGGACAGGCGTGGGGCGGTTTCTTCGCGAACGATACGTGGAGGACCTCTCAATGCCCAACGCAAAGAATCGCTTGACCCTCGCCATCGCGCTCGGCCTGACCGGATTGACGGCGCTCGCCGCCGCTGCCGCGGTCGGCGGCTTGAACAACAACGCGAGCAGCCAAAGCACCGCAGTCGGCGGCGCGCCGGCACCGCAACGCGCCGCCGCCGACACCCGCGGCGAACGCTATCTGGTGCTGTACCAAGAAGCGCCGCTGAGCACCTACAACGGCGAAGTGGCCGGCTTGGCCGCGCCGCAACGCCTGGCCGGCGCGCAGAACGCCAACAGCGACGCCGCGCGCGCGGCCGGCGGCGGCAGCGCGCGCGTCGACGTACGCAGCGCGCAGGCCAGCAAGTACCTCGGCTATCTCGATAAAGCCCAGCGCACGCACGAAAGCGGCATCGCCGCCGCGCTCGGCCGCGGCCTCAAGGTCGAGCGGCGCATGCGCCACGCGGTCAACGGCGTGGTCACCCAGATGAGCGCCGCCGAAGCCGCGCGCGTGGCCAAGCTGCCCGGCGTGGCGCTGGTCGAGGCGTACCACGAGTATCCGGTCGCCACCGACGTCGGCCCCGCGCTGATCGGCGCGCCGGAACTGTGGAACGCCAAGCCGGGCAAGTGGCGCGGCGAGGGCGTCGTCGTCGGCATCCTCGACACCGGCATCAACTTCGGCAGCCCGGCGTTCGCCGCGATCGACGACACCGGCTATCGCCACCGCAATCCCAACGGCGCCGGCAACTACCTCGGCACCTGCGCGCCCGGCGGCGTCGACGAAGGCCGCTGCAACGACAAGCTGATCGGCGGCTGGGACTTCGTCTGCGGCGAGCCGGCCAACACCTGCGGCGTCGCCGGCATCCGCGAAGAGCCCGGCTTCGGCGACACCAACGGCCACGGCAGCCACACCGCCTCGACCACCGCCGGCAACGCCTGGACCGCGAACTTCAAGGGCCGCAACATCCGCATCTCCGGCGTCGCCCCGCACGCCAACATCGTCGCCTACGACATCTGCTACACCAACACCGTCACCGGCCAGGGCCTGTGTCCGAACGTGTCGGCGGTGGCGGCGATCGACCAGGCCATCGCCGACGGCGTCGACGTCATCAACTACTCCATCGGCGGCGGCCTCAACCCGTGGGGCGAAGCGGTGTCGCTGGCGTTCCTCAACGCGTCCGACGCGGGCATCTTCATCGCCACCTCGGCCGGCAACAGCGGCCCCGGCGCGAACACCACCGGCCATCGCCAGCCGTGGACCTCGACCACCGCCGCGACCACCCACGGCCGCGGCAATTTCGCCTCGCTGTTGCAGATCACCGGGCCGGGTTCGGTGCCGGCGGACCTGCAGGCGATCCAACTGACCGAAGGCAGCGGCGGGGTGGCGTTGTCGGCGTCGATCCCGAACAGCACGCCGGTGCGGATCAGCGCCGGCATCGACGCCGCCGACGACGGCTGCGCCGGTTTCGCCCCGGGCGCGTTCGCCGGCGCGATCGCGGTGGTGCGCCGCGGCACCTGCAACTTCTCGATCAAGGTCAACAACGCCGCGGCGGCCGGCGCGGTCGCGGTGGTGATCGCCAACAACCAGCCGGCCGCGACGACCCCGAGCGTGCCGGGCACGACGGTGCCGGCGTTCCTGGCCGGCCAGGACGACAGCAACGCGCTGCGCGATTTCGCCGCCGGCAACGGCAACGTCTCCACCGGCGGCATCGGCTATCCGCCGACGCCGATTCCGAACACGCCCGACGTGCTGGCCGCTTTCAGCTCGCGCGGCCCGGCGGTCGGCCTGAACCTGATCAAGCCCGACGTGGCCGCGCCCGGCGTCAGCATCCTCGCGGTGCTCGCCGGCACCACCGTCAGCGGCAGCGAGAATCTGGTCGGCCTGCTCAGCGGCACCTCGATGGCCTCGCCGCATCAGGCCGGTTCGGCGGCGCTGCTGCGCCAGGCGCGTCCGGACTGGACCGCGGCGGAGATCAAGTCGGCGCTGATGATGACCGCCAAGCAGGAAGTGTTCCGCGAGGACGGGGTGACCCAGGCCGATCCGTTCGACACCGGCTCCGGCCGCATCCAGGTCGATCAGGCGGTCAACGCGGGGCTGGTGCTCAACGAGACCACCGCGCGCTACCGCGCGGCCGATCCGGCCGCCGGCGGCGATCCGGCCACGCTGAACCTGGCCAGCATGGAGCAGAGCGCCTGCACCAACGCCTGCACCTTCAAGCGCAGCTTCCGCCACGCCCAGCGTCCGGCCGAGCTGTGGCTGGCGCAGGTGCAGGGCGTGGACGGCATCGCGTTCCCGCCGGTGTTCGCCTCGGTGCGCGGCAGCAACACGCCGGTCAACGTGCTCGTGCTCAGCCGCAAGTACGCGGCCGACGGCAGCTGGCACTTCGGCCAGTTGCAGCTCAAGCCGTTGCTGAGCCGCAAGTCGCCGACCCTGCACCTGCCGATCGCGGTGTCGGTGCCGGCGCCCGCGCCGGCGCCGGACGCGCCCAAGCCGACCGCCGTGGTGACCGGCAGCGCGATGCCGGTCGGCGACGGCGAGAGCGCGCGCTGAGTCGCGCCGCGGCCGGTCCGTGCGCGGGCCGGCTGCGGCGACGTGTATCGAGCGACAACCGAAGCCCCCGGAAACGGGGGCTTCGGCTTTTAGCGGGAACCGGCGGCGCTCGGCATCGCCGGGATCGATCAGCCCAGTTCTTGCGCGAGTCCGATCAGGATGCCTTCGGGGCCGCGGATATAGCAAAGGCGGTACGACCGCTCGTACTGCACGACTTCGCCGACCAGTTGCGCGCCGCGCGCCGTCAGCCGTCGCAGGGTTTCGTCGAGGTCGTCGACGGCGAACATGACGCGCAGGTAGCCCAGCGCATTGACCGGCGCATTGCGGTGGTCGGCGATCACCTGCGGCGCGAGGAAGCGCGACAGCTCGATCCGGCTGTGGCCGTCGGGCGTGCGCATCATCGCGATCTCCACGCGCTGGTCGCCCAGGCCGGTGATGCGCCCGGCCCATTCGCCCTCGACCAGGCCGCGGCCTTCGAGTTCGAGGCCGAGTTCGGCGAAGAAGTCGACCGCCGCCGAAAGGTCTTCGACGACGATGCCTACGTTGTCCATCCGCTTGAGCGTCATGCGCAGTCTCCTGGATCGGGCGGTCAGTCTAACCGCGGGCGTCGCGGATGCTGCGACGCCAGGATCGGCGCGGCGGCGATGCGTCCGCCGTCGGGGCGGGGACGGGCGCGTACGCACGGTTGCGCCGGCCGCGCCGCGCCGACGCCGGCGCGCCGGCTCACCACTCGCGCCAGGGCTCGGTCGGGTCGTCCTCGCCGCGCAGCGCGCCGATCTCGGCCAGCGCGCCGCGGATCAGTTCGCACAGGCCTTCGCGCTGGTCGGTCTCGATCAGGTTGTAGCGGCAGCGCGCGTTGAGCGCGTTGAGCGCGCGCACCGCCTGTTCCACCGCCGCGCGCGCGCTGCGGTCCAGCGCCGCGGGCGAGGGCACCCGCTCGCCGTCGCCGGCGACGTTGCGCAGGCTGGCCAGGAAGCGTTCGAGGATGCGCTCGCATTCGTCGATCTCGGCCGCGCCGTAGCCGGCGTCGGCGCCGTCCTGGGCGACGTCCTCCATGAAGCTGCGCATGCCGTCGAGAATCTCGTGCTTGAGCTCGACGTAATCGTTGGTCTCCACCTGCACCCGTTGCCTCCCTCGCCGTTGCGGCCCGCGCGATCGATCCTATCGGCGCGACATTGCAGGCGAAGGAAAGCCCACCGTGCCGCGGTCGCGGCCGCGGTGTGACCGCCGTCGCCGCGGCGTCGCCGCGCGCCGCCCGTCGCGCGGCCGCGCCACCCCCGCGCCGGCGCTTGCTAGACTGCCGGCGCCGGCCGCGCATCGCGGCGCGGCCGTTTGGAAGCCGACCGTCACCTCCACCGCGACCGTCACCGTCCCGACACCGCCGTGCAAAAACCCGCCACGCCCGCCAACGAAGCCCAGCGCCTGCAGGCGCTGCGCAGCTACGACATCCTCGACACCCCGCCGGAACGCGACTTCGACGACCTGGTCGCGATCGCCGCGGCGGTGTGCGACGTGCCGATCGCCTTGGTCAGCCTGATCGACGAGCAGCGCCAATGGTTCAAGGCGCGGCTGGGCCTGGGCGCCGCGCAGACGCCGCGCGAACTGGCGTTCTGCGCGCACGCGATCCTGAGCCCGGACCGCCCGCTGATCGTCCCCGACGCGCGCGACGACGCGCGCTTCGCCGACAACCCGCTGGTGCTCGACGATCCCAATATCCGCTTCTACGCCGGCGCGCCGCTGGTGACGCCGGGCGGCGAAGCGCTGGGTACCCTGTGCGTGATCGACACCCGCCCGCGCGAGTTGCCCGAGCGCCAGCAGCAGGCGCTGACCGCATTGTCGCGGCAGGCCTCGCGGGCGATGGAGCTGCGCCGGGTCAGCCGCGCGCTGGCGCGGCAGTTGCAGGAAAGCGATTGGTACGAGCGCCGCCTGCTCGACTACCAGGGCGAGCTCGAAGCCAGCCACGCCGCGTTGCAGGCCAGCAACGCCGACCTCACCGCGCTGACCCGCACCGACGCGCTGACCGGGCTGCCGAACCGGCGCGCGTTCGCGTTGGCGATGGAGCAGGCGGTGGCGCGCAGTGGGCAGGCCGCGCCGTTGCAGGTGGCGATGCTCGACATCGATCATTTCAAGACCATCAACGACGTGCACGGCCACGCCGAGGGCGACCGCGTGCTGCAGACCGTGGCCGACACGCTGCGGCTGTACTCGGCCGGGCCCAACAGCGTGGCGCGCTACGGCGGCGAGGAATTCCTGATGCTGTTCGAAGCGCCGCTGCACCAGGCGCTGGTGCAGTGCGAGTTCGTGCGCGAAGCGATCGCCAACCTGCCGCTGGGCCTGCCGCTGACGGTCAGCATCGGCCTGGCCGGCTACCGCGCCGGCGAGGACAGCGCGGCGACGTTCGCGCGCGCCGATGCGGCCTTGTATGCGGCCAAGCGCGGCGGGCGCAACCGGGTGGTGTTGGCCGAGCCGGAGTGAGCGCTGCGCGGCGGGCGGACTTGCGCAGTTGTGGGAGGGCCTTCAGGCCCGAGGCTGCGCGCCCGGATCGCCGCGACCTGAGCGAACAGCCTCGGGCCTGAAGGCCCCCCACAACGTCGGTTGAAGCTTCGCCGCACCGTTGGCGAAGCCCGCACCGCAAGCTTCAGCGATAGATCCGCTCGCGTTCGGCCTGCAAGCGCTGGCGCAGGTATTCGTCGCGGGTCAGTCCATCGGGAAACTGCCGCATCTTCATGGTGTCGGCGACGATCTGCGCTTCGCTGCGCTTGTACGCCTGGAACTTCGGATCGTGCGCCTGCTGCTCGGCCCAGGCCTGCTCGCGCTGCTGCGCCTGGGCTTTGTAGCGCTGGGCCAGGCGCTGCACCATCAGCGCCTGTTGCGCCTCGTCGGGCACGGTGGCCTGGATCAGGCCGACCCGCAGCAGCATGGTTTCGCCGGCCGACAATTCGTCGGCCTGCTCGTAACGTTCGACCTGCGCCTGCAAGGCCTGCGCGCGGCGTTCGCGCTCGGCCGGGCCGAGGGTCTTGGCCTCGCGGAAGAACCGCTTGGCTTCGTCCTGGAATTCGCGCCGCTGCTGGAACTGCCGCCCCTGCGGCGTGGCCAGCATCGCGTGCAGGGTGGCGCCGCCGCCGGCATCGCCGCCGGCCTGCGCCAGCGGCGCGGCCTTGGCGCCGCCTGCGGCGCCCGGTCGCCAGCCCAGGCTGACCGCCGCGGCGAAAGCCGCGACGGTCAGGGCCAGGCCGAGCATGACGGTGTTGCGCTTCATGCCGGCGCTCCGGTCACAGCAGCTGGTCGACCAGCCAGTACAAGAAGTTGAACGGTTTGGCCTTGTCGGCCGCATCGCTGCTCTCGCTGGCGTCGAGCACCTTGCCGTTGCCGTCCAGCACCGAGTCGATGAAGTTCTTCAACTGCAGGTTCTGCGCCTGCACGTCGCCGTTCTTGAAATCGACGATGGTGGTGCAGTGGCTCTCGTTGAGCGCGCGGTACTGCGGGAAATAGCCGCCGAAGTTGTCCAGCGTGTTGAGCCGCGCCGACAGGCGCTGGGTGTCGGTGCCCCATTTGGCGTGGATCAGCGCTTCCTTCGCGGCCTGGTTCGGCGCCTGCTGGATGTCGTCGTGGAAACGCTCGTAGGAGTACGAGGAGTAGTTGAGGTCCTGCCAGAAATGGGTGTGGCCGAGGCGGTCGCCGCCGTACTTGGCCGACAGCGCCGGATAGATCGAGCCCAGTTCGTTGAGATCCATTTGCGGCAGGCCGGCGGCGAGGAACTGCAGCGGGCCGTTCGGCGCGTCCAGGCCCCACACGTCGCGGATCTTGGTCATCAGCGGCTGCGAGGGGTACTCGGCCGGGTTGCCGTTCTTCGGGGTCGGGAAGATCGGGCCGGAGTCGTCGATCAGGAAGCCGTTGGTCGGCGCGATGTTGCTGCGGAAAGTGTCGTAGGAAATCAGGCTGCCGGCGCCGCCGGCGCTGCAACCGGTGTTGAGCATCTGCCCCGGCCGCGGCAGGTTGTCCTTGAGCCAGGAAATCACCGCGCGGCTGTTGCGCAGGCCGTTGTGGTGCCACACCAGCGGCGGCTTCTGCCCGCTGGGATCGTCGTACACCGCGACCTTGTCGCCGCTGTAGATGTCGCCGGTGCAGTAGGGCACGTAGACCATGTTCCAGCCCTGGGTCTTGACCGCGTCGAACGGGCTGACCCGGGTCACGAATGGGCTGACCAGGCTGGCGCCCGGGTTGAGCAGCTTCATGTAGTCGTCGGGCACGCCGTTGGGATTGCGCGCGCCGCGCACGCCGGTGGCGCCGGTGCAGCTGGCGTAATCCCAGCACGCGCCGCCGCCTTCCATGTAGATGATGGTGTTGGTGGTGTTGGGCACGCGGTTGACGAAGATCTTGTACGGCGAACCGTTGCCGCAGATCGCGCCGGTTTCGGCCGGCAGCTGCACCGTCTGCCATTGGTAGTACGCGCCCGGGTCGAAGCCGTCGGCGCGCGCGGCGTCGCGGCTCAGCAGCGGGTAGTGGCCGGTGCGTTGTTGCGGCTGCACCTTGTTGTCCGCCTTGGGCGGGGAAAACAGGTTGCGCAGCGTCTGGAAAAATCCGTAATCGCCCTGTTCGGCCTGCGAGGGCAGGCTGGATAACGCGACGGCGCCGCCCACCAGGGCGACGGCGACGTAACGGCTCAATGCGGCCATGAGTCCTCTCCTGTGATCGTCATGAAGGCAGAGCGAAACGCGCTTCCGGCGCGTGCTAGGGCGTGCGCGCGGCCGGTTCCTCTCCGTACTGCAGCGTCTGGATAACGGCGCGGAGCGGGCGGGGTCAATCGGCGGCGCGGGAGTTTGCCCGCGCGCGGGAAGATTGGCCGCGAATGGGGCCGCGGCTGGCCGTTATTGCCCCGCTGGCGGGGGTGCGGGAGCGCGTTGTGCGGCGCGGGTTCGTGCGCTGCACCATGTGACCGCTATCGATGAATTCGGCGGTGGAGGCTGCGTTGCGGTGCGGAGGTTTCGTCGCAGGTGCGTTGCCGCGGCTCGCGCCGCAGGGGCTCCGGCGGACACGTATCCCGACTGTAGGAGCGGCGCGAGCCGCGACCGCGCCAATCCAACTACGACGAAGCGAACGCCGCTACTCGCCCGGCACCGCTCCCGCCGTCGCCGCCGACGACGCGCGCTGGCGCGCCAGCAACGCCTCGCGCCGGGCGATATACGCGTTCGACCCGAGAATGATCGCCGCGCCGATCACCGTGTAGCGGTCCAGGCCTTCGCCGAACCACAGCCAGCCGGCGATCGACACCAGCGGCAATTGCACGAAGCTGATCGGCGTCAGCGCCGAGACTTCGCCGAGCTTGAGCGCATGCGTCCACAGCACCTGCCCGCCGGTGCCGAACACGCCGGCGGCGACGATCCAGACCCAGGCCGTGCCCTGCGGCCACTGCCACACGAACAGGGCCGGGATCAGCGACATCGGCACCCAGAACGAATAGGTGTACAGGACGATGGTGTTGGCCGAATCGACCTTCGACAGCTGCTTGATCTGGATCGCGATGACCCCGCCGAGCACCGCCGCGGCCAGCGCGGCGAGGCTGTCGACGGAGAACTCGGTCGAGCCCGGCCGCACGATCACCAGCACGCCGACGAAGCCGGCGGCGACCGCGGCCCAGCGCCGCGCGCGCACCTGTTCGTGCAGGAACAGCGCCGCGGCGATGGTGACGAAGATCGGCGTCGAATAGGTCAGCGAGATCGCCTGCGCCAACGGCAGATGGCCGATCGCCCAGAACCCGCACAGCATCGAGACGATGCCGATCGCGCAGCGCACGAAGTACTTGGGCAGCTGGCGCGTGCGCAGTTCGGCGCGGCGCGCGCTGAGCAGCAGCGGCAGCACCGCCAGCAGGCCGAACAGGTTGCGGAAGAACGCGACTTCGAAGGTGTGCAGCGACTGCGAGGCCAGGCGGATGGCGATCGCCATGACCCCGAAGCTCAGCGTGCTCGCCAGCATCAGGCCGGCGGCGCGCATCGGTTGCGTCGGTGGGGGCGTCGCGGCGGGCGCGGCCGCGCTCACCAGCGCGCGCCGACGATGCGCGGTTCGGGTTCGATCGCCACGCCGAAGCGCGCGCGTACCGATTCGGCGATGCGCCGGGCCAGATCGAGCAACTGCGCGCCGCTGGCGCCGCCGTGGTTGACCAGCACCAGCGCATGCGCGGCGGACACGCCGGCGTCGCCGTCGCGATGGCCCTTCCAGCCGCAGGCGTCGATCAGCCACGCGGCCGAGAGCTTGCGCGTGGCCTCGCCGTCGCCGCGGAACGCCGGCATCGACGGATGCTGCGCCAGCAAGGCCTCGGCCT
Source organism: Lysobacter enzymogenes (assembly GCF_017355525.1). Lineage (NCBI taxonomy): Bacteria > Pseudomonadati > Pseudomonadota > Gammaproteobacteria > Lysobacterales > Lysobacteraceae > Lysobacter > Lysobacter enzymogenes. The sequence continues at coordinate 5,903,590 of NZ_CP067395.1, forward strand.
GCGCCGCCGGCACGATCGGGTTCTTGAAGAAGCTGCCGGCGTTGCCGAGCACGGCCGGGTCGGGCAGTTTGCGCTGGCGGATCGCGATCACCGCCTCGGCGACCTGCGAAGGCGTCGGCGCGTGGATGCCGCGCGCGGCCAGTTCCTCGCCGATGCCGGCGTAGTCGAGCTTCGGCGCGGCACGGCGCGGCAGCGCGAACTCGACCGCGGTGATCAGGAAACGGTCGGCTTCGCGCTTGAACAGGCTGTCGCGGTAGGCGAACGCGCAGGCGGCGTTGTCGAAGCGGTGCCATTGCCCGGTCGCCGGCTCGTAGGCCTCGACCGCGTGCACGAACTCGCGCACTTCCACGCCGTAGGCGCCGATGTTCTGGATCGGCGAGGCGCCGACGGTGCCCGGGATCAGGGCCAGGTTCTCGAGCCCGGCGTAGCCCTCGGCCAGGGTCTGCATGACGAAGCCGTGCCAGACCGTGCCGGCGTCGGCGCGCACGATCGCGCGTTCGCCGTCGCCGTCCAGCGCGCGCACCGCGCGGCCGCTGAGTTCGAGCACGGCGCCGTCGGGATCGCCGGCGAACAGCAGGTTGCTGCCGCCGCCGATCGCCAGCGCCAGCCCGTCGCGCAACGGCGGCGCGGCCAGCGCTTCGGGCAGGGCGTCGGCGCTGTCGACCGAGACCAGCCACGGCGCGCGCGCGGCGACGCCGAAGGTGTTGCGCGATTGCAGCGGCGCATCGCGCACGATGCGGACATTCGGGCTCATGCGCGCTGGGACCGGGCGTTGGCGTGGGAAAGCGGAATGGCGGCGGCTCGGGGCGTTCGGCTAGGGCGACGGCTCAGATCTGCGGCGGCACGTGGCCGCGGCTCGGGGCTTCCTTGCGCCGGCGGATCGCGTCGACGCATTCGCCGATCAGCGCCGGGCCGCGGTAGACCAGGCCCGAATAGACCTGCACCAGGCTCGCGCCGGCGGCCATCTTGGCGGCCGCGTCGGCGCCTTCGAGGATGCCGCCGACGCCGATCATGGGAATGGTTTCCGGCAGCCGCGTGCGCATCTTGCGCAGCACCGCGGTGGCCTGGGCCAGCAGCGGCCGGCCCGACAGGCCGCCGGCCTCGCCCGCGTGCGGGCTGCCGTCGACGCCGTCGCGCGCGACCGTGGTGTTGGTGGCGATGACGCCGTCGACCTGCAGCTCGCTGAGCACGCGGCTGGCGGCTTCGATGTCGTCGTCGCTGAGGTCGGGCGCGATCTTGACCAGCATCGGCACGCGCCGGCGCTCGCGCGCGGCGAACTTCTCCTGCGCCTCGCGCAGGCTGCCGATCAGGCGGCGCAGCGACTGCTCCTCCTGCAATTCGCGCAGGCCGGCGGTGTTGGGCGAGGAGATGTTGACGGTGATGTAGTCGGCGAGCGGATAGACCCGTTCCAGGCAGTGCAGGTAATCGCGCTCGGCCTGTTCGTTCGGGGTGTCCTTGTTCTTGCCGATGTTGATGCCGAGCAGGCCGCCGCCGCGGCGGCGCGCCTTGGACACGTTGCGCACCAGCGCGTCGACGCCTTCGTTGTTGAAGCCCAGGCGGTTGATGACGGCCTGCTGCTCGGGCAGGCGGAACATGCGCGGGCGCGGATTGCCTTGCTGCGGGCGCGGAGTGACCGTGCCGACTTCGACGAAGCCGAAGCCCAGCGCCAGCAGCGCGTCGATGTGGGCGCCGTTCTTGTCCAGGCCGGCGGCGAGGCCGACCGGGTTGGGGAAGGTCAGGCCCAGGGTCTTGGTCGGCAGCGGCTTGGGCGCGCGCGCCACCAGCGGGTTGAGACCGCTGCGATAAGCGGTTTCCAGCGCCGTCAGGCCAAGGCCGTGGGCTCGTTCTGCGTCCAGTCCGAAAAGGAAGGGTCGGGCGAGGCTATACACGAGTTCGGCGGGGACGGCTCGGGCGGGGGACGCCGATTATCGCCCAATCGGCGCCGCTCGGGCGAGCGCGATGTGCGGGGAGGCCGCCAAATCGTTCATGCCGCGATGGGATCGAAGCCGGGGTAGAAGTTTTCGCCGGCTTGCGCGGTGTCGACGCCCGGACGCGATGTCCTGAAGCCCTCTCCCGCTTGCGGGGTGAGGGGCTGCGCTTGCGAGCCATTGGCTCGCGCAGCACCGAACGCCCGAACGCTATGCGTTCGGGCCGGGGCGGGTTTGGGGTGAGGGCCGGGCTTCAGCGCGCCTCCGGCGCCGGACAATCCAGTGGCCGCATGCAGCTGCTGTAGCGATTGTCGCAGCCCTGCGCCTGCGTCGGCGACTCGGCATGCAGCAGGCAGCTCTCCCATTCGATGCGGCAACGCTCGCACTGCTCGACCTGGGCGGTCGCGGTCAGCGCGGCGGCGAAGCCGAACACGCCGAGGGCGACGGCGCCCAGGCGCAAGCGGCGGCGCGAGCGCGCTTGCGCGGCATGCGGATCGGCGGCGGGCGAAGTATTCGACAACGGGCGAAGATTCATTCGATGCGTCCTGTGCGTGGCGCCAGTCCTTCTGGCCGGGCCACGCTAGAGGCCGCCGGCCGCGCCCGGCAAGCCGCATCGCAGCATGCCGCGCTCAGTAGTGCTGCTGGCCGAGAAACGCCAGGATCGCGGCGAGTCCGCCGAAGAAAACCACGATCGCGATCACGCTGAGCACGGCGATGATGACCGAGGCCCAGCCGAGCACCAGGCCGGCGATGGCCAGGCCGTCGCCGTCGAGGCGGTCGGGCGCGCGGCGGATCTGCGAACGGGCCATGTGGCCGCTGACGATCGCCGCGAGGCTGCCGAGGAACGGCAGCAGGGTCCAGCCGAGCACGCCGGCGACGAGGCTGAAGATGGCGGTGCCGCTGGTCTGGCGAACGGGGCTTTGCATGGGGCGTTCCTGCGCGAAGTGATAGCTGTCACAGCATACGACGCGTCGGTACGCGGCGGCCAATGCGGGTTGGCGTCTGGAATGCGGTTGCGCGTGCGTCCGCTTGCGTCGGGACGAGCCTGCGTCGGCGCACGCATTCGTCGGCGCGCGGTTGCGCCGGCGCATGGCTGGGTCCGCGCGAGGTCGCGCCCAAGCGCGCTGACCGGCGCACGCGTCGCCTGCACTTGCGCCTGCATGCGCTGCGCCTGCATGTGCGCACGGGCCCGCGGATGCGCGTCCGCGGGCCCGTGCCGGCATCGCGCCGGGCGATCAGATGTCCGGCGGGAAGCTCAGCGGGCAGCCGTTGGCCCGTTCGCAATCCCAGAACGGATTGGCGCAGCTGTCGAAATCGCCGCCGGCGTTGCGGCAGGCGTAGTAGTCGTTCAAGCACTGGCCGCAGTTCGGGAAACCGGCGCTGGCGGTCAGCGCGGTGGCGAAGCCGAACACGGCCAGGGCCAGCGTGCCCAGGCGCAGGCCCAGGCGCGGAGTGCGGGTACGGACGTTCATGAGACCTCCTATGTCGTGACGAGGCAGATCGCGACGGCGACTGCCGGGATGCAACGGCGGGTACAGCGCGGTGCGCGCGGCCGGCGGCGGACGCGTCGCCGGCCGCGGATGCTTACGGATCGATCTGCGGCGGTTCCTCGCGCGCGCAGCGATAGACCTGCTGGCAGAAATACAGGTCGTTGACGCAGGAGTCGTGGTCGAAGCCGCTGGCGCGGCAGGCGTAATAGCCGTCCATGCAGCGCTGGCAGTCCTGCCCTGCAGCGGTGGCGGTAAGCGCGGCAGCGAAGGCGAACGCGGCGAAGGCGAGCGCGCTCAGGCGCGAGCGGGTGAACGAGGGACGCAGAGGCATGACTTCTTCCTGAGGTCGTATGTGGCGAGGGTGTGGGGCGTCGCTGCCGCATGCGCCGCCGTCGCGCGCATTGCGATGGCGAGCCGTCCGCGAATGCGGCGACCGCGGTCGCGCGCGGGGAGTTACGGCGGCGGCAGGCCGACCGGGCAGCCGCCGTCCATCTGGCAGTTCATGAAATTGTTCGAGCAGGTGCCGTAATCGTTGCCGCTGTAGTCGCGGCAGTAGTAATAGTCCTGCACGCAATGCAGGCACTGCGGCGGTTCGGCGCCGGCCGACAGCGCGGCGCCGAGGCCGAACGCGGCCACGGCGAAGGCGATCAGGCGCGCGCGGTTGCTACGGTTCCTTGTGTCCACAAGCGTCCCTCCTGTGTCGCCAGTCCGTCTGGCCCGGCCATCCTAGGCGCGCGCACGCGGCGGTATCGATATCGGCGTCGCGGTCCGCGCACGGCGGCGACGCGAACGGCCCGCGGATTCGCATCCGCGGGCCGCGGCGTCGACGTTCGCGCGCGGATTCAGTCCGGCGGGAAGGTCGGCTCGCAGCGATTGTCGATCTGGCACTGGAACAACTGGTCCATGCAACTGGGCTGCGCGTCGGGGGTGTTGTCCCGGCACTGGTAATAGCCCTGCAGGCAGTAGTCGCAGTTCGGCAGGCCGGCCGACGCGGTCAGCGCGGCGGAAAAACCGAATACGCCCAGGGCCACTGCGGTCAAACGGAACATGCGGCGTGACATCGCGAACGCTCCTTTTCCTGTCGCCAGTCCATCTGGCCCGTCGATGCTAGGCGCGCGCGGGCGTCCGGGTCATGTGCGGCCGCGGCGGAATTCACGCGGAGGATCACAGAACGCGGAGCCCGCTGCGGAGCGGCAGGCGTCGCGGCGGATGGGCCGTCCCCTCCTGAGGCGATGCCGCACGTACGGTCGGTAAATCGCGCGGCGAATTCGGCGGTTTCGCGTGCGCGAATTTCGGGCCGACCTGGCAACGCCGCAACCGCGCGAGCCGTTCGCCGCGCCAAACGCAACGAGGCGGCCGTCGCCGGCCGCCTCGCAGGTGTTTCGCACGAACCGCGCCGCAGCGCGACGCGATTACAGATCGAACTTGATGCCCTGGGCCAGCGGCAGCGCGTCGGAGTAGTTGATCGTGTTGGTCTGGCGGCGCATGTAGGCGCGCCATGCGTCCGAACCCGACTCGCGGCCGCCGCCGGTTTCCTTCTCGCCGCCGAACGCGCCGCCGATCTCGGCGCCGGAGGTGCCGATGTTGACGTTGGCGATGCCGCAGTCCGAACCGGCCGCCGACAGGAACGCTTCGGCCGCCTTGAGATTCGCGGTGAAGATCGACGAGGACAGGCCCTGCGGCACGTCGTTCTGCAACTCGATGGCGTCTTCGAGCTTGCTGAACTTCATCACGTACAGGATCGGCGCGAAGGTTTCGGTCTGCACGACTTCGGCGTCGTTGCTCAGGCCGGTGACGATCGCCGGCAGCACGAAGTTGCCCTTGCGGTCGATGCGCTCGCCGCCGGTCTCGACCTTGCCGCCGCTGGCCTTGGCCTTGGCGATCGCGTCCAGATACGCCTGCACGCCGTCCTGGCTGTTGAGCGGGCCCATCAGGTTGGCCGGGTCGGTCGGGTCGCCGATCTTCTTCTCGACCTGCTTGTACGCGGCGATCAGCTTGGCCAGCACGTCGTCAAAGATCGACTCGTGCACGAACAGGCGGCGGGTGGTGGTGCAGCGCTGGCCGGCGGTGCCGACCGCGCCGAACGCGATCGCCGGAATCGCCAGCTTCAGGTCGGCGCTGGCGTCGACGATGATCGCGTTGTTGCCGCCGAGTTCCAGCAGCGAACGGCCCATGCGGCGGGCGACGCGCTCGCCGACCTGGCGGCCGACCTTGGTCGAACCGGTGAAGCTGACCAGGCCGATGCGCTTGTCGTCGACGAAGTTCGAGGCCAGCTCGGTGCCGGCGTCGTTGAACAGGAAGAACAGATCGGGGAAGCCGCCGGCGCGCAGCGCCTCGTTGCAGATCTTCATCGACGCGATCGCCGACAGCGGGGTCTTCGGCGAGGGCTTCCAGATGGTGATGTCGCCGCAGATCGCCGCGATGAAGCTGTTCCAGGCCCACACCGCGACCGGGAAGTTGAACGCCGAGATCACGCCGACGAGGCCGAGCGGATGCCACTGCTCGTACATGCGGTGGCCGGGACGCTCGGAGTGCATGGTCAGGCCGTACAGCTGGCGCGACAGACCGACGGCGAAATCGCCGATGTCGATCATCTCCTGCACTTCGCCGTCGCCCTCGGGCTTGGACTTGCCCATCTCCAGCGCGACCAGCGAACCCAGCGCGTCCTTGTGCTTGCGCAGCGCGTCGCTGCACAGGCGGATCGCTTCGCCGCGGCGCGGCGCCGGGGTGGTGCGCCAAACCGCGAACGCGGCCTGGGCGCGGGCGACGATGGTGTCGTAGTCGGCCTGCGACGAGGCCTGCACGCGCGCCAGCACTTCGCCGTCGGTGGGATTGACGGGTTCCAGCACGCCGGCGTCGGCGGTCTTGGACCATTCGCCGTGGCCGAGGTAGGTGCCGGACTCGTTGTCTTTGAGTCCCAGGGCGGCGAGAACGGGGTGGGTCATACCGAAAGCTCCAGGTGGTGGCACGCCGGGGGGCGTGGCGCTTGGGTGAGGCGGGAAGGGAAAGGCGGGATAGGAGAGCGGGGTTGGGGAACTGCGGCGCGCGCGGAAGCGGCGCGACTCGCGCGCCATCGGGCGCGCTGCGGTGATGGGTGGCGACCCCGACACGATTCGAACGTGTGACCTTCCCCTTAGGAGGGGGATGCTCTATCCAGCTGAGCTACGGGGCCGGCTTTTTGAATCAATGGCTTATGCGGGTTCTCCGGGAGCCGGGCGGTTCCGGAGCCGGTCCGGTCCGTGCCGGGATGCGGCGCGGCGCCATCCGCCTATTGTAGCCACGAGCGGCGATCCGAGGTCAGGGGCCGCGCCGCCGGCCTGGGCGCAAGCCGCTGGGCCGAGCCAGACCGCTGGTGCGATCGCAAGAAGAAGCAGGAGCGGACGTTTTGTCCACGCGGCCGGGGAACGGCCCGGCGCCGGATGCCGGCGTCGCGGCGCCACTGCAATCCAGCGCCGCGCTGCCGCGGCGGCCGCGGCGCGTGGCGACGGTTCGACCCGGAGGTGATGCCGTTGGCCGGTCGATGACCGCCGCAGGTCAGGCCAATGGCGCTTTTACGTACGAAGAATGCGTACAAATTGCGCAAATCGGTGACCGGAATCGCATTTGTTCCGCGTTACACGGGAGATACATCTGGGATTTCCAGACAGCAAGGCGTCCGGACGGCCGATCCAGAGGGGGACGGTCGTGGACGTGGCGCGGGGTCGGGCGTTGCGCCCGTCCGCGCATTCGGGGCGCGCGTCGTGGGCAGGCGTCGCCAGAGGCAATGGGATGACCGGAACGCCGAGCGGCGATCCGTCAGGGGACAACATGATCGGTTCGATGGATGGGGCGGGGCGCGCGGGCGCGTCGGTGCGCGCGAGCGCGGGGTCGCGCGCGGGCGAGGGACGTCGCCGCGCGGCGTGGTGGGCGGCGTGGTTGCTGTTGCCGGGCCTCGGCCTGGCCGGCGCGGCGCAGGCGCAAAGCTGCGCGGTCGGCGAAACGCCGGCGGCGTTCGGCTTCACCGGCGGCGAGCAGACCATCAGCGTCCCGGCCGGCGTGCACTCGCTCACCGTGTACCTCAGCGGCGCCCAGGGCGGGGCCGGGCGCAGCGGCGCCGGCACCATCGGCGGCAGTCCCAATTCTCCCGGCGGCATCGGCGGCCTCGGCGGCCGCGTGCGCGGCACCCTGGCGGTGACGCCCGGCCAGGCCCTGTCGGTCTGGGTCGGCGGGCAAGCCTCGCAGGCGGTCAATCCCGGCGGCATCGGCCAGGGCGTCGACGGCATCGGCGGCGGCGCCACCGATCTGCGCGCCGGCGGCAACGGCATCGGCAACCGCGTCGCCATCGCCGGCGGCGGCGGTGGCGGCGGCAACGCCGGCTGGAGCACCACCAACGTGATCGCCGGCGGCACCGGCGGCGTCGGCGGCGGCGGTACCGGCGGCACCGGCGCGACCGTGCCCGGCGGCCCCGGCCCGTTCGGCGGCGGCGGCGGTACGGTCGGTACCGGCGGCGCCGGCGGTGCCGGTTGCAGCAACTTCCCGGCCACGGCCGGCAACGCCGCCAACGGCGACGGCGGCGATTCGTTCAATTTCTCCGGTTCCTTCAGCGGCGCCGGCTTCGGCGGCGGCGGCGGTGGCGGCGCCACGGTCGGCGCGGGCGGCGGCGGCGCGGGCGTGGGCACCACGGCCTGCCAGCAGAACTGGAACGGCGGCGGCGGCGGCGGCGCGGGCGGCAGCTCGGCCGCGACCGGACTGACCGGCGTGGTCTTCAACAACGGCGTGCAGACCGGCAACGGCGCGGCGCTGATCTGTTTCGCGTCGCCGACCTTCTCGGTCGGCGGCACCGCGGCCGGCCAGACCGGCCCGGTCACCCTGCAACTGGCCGCGACCAACCCGGCCGGCAGCCAGCAAGTCGTCGTGGCCCAGGCCGCGACCAGCTTCGTCTTCCCGACCCGCTTGCCGCAGGGCGCCAACTGGAACGTCAGCGTGCTCGGCGCGCCGGCCGGACAGATATGCACGGCGACCCCGGCCAGCGGCGCGGCGATCGCCGCGAACGTCACCAACATCGCGCTCGCGTGCACCACCGTGACCGTCACGGTGGCGCCGCCGACCTTGCCGAACGCCGCGCTCAACACGGCGTATTCGCAAACCCTCACGGCCAGCAGCGGCAACGGCGGCGCCGCGCCGTACACGTTCGCGGTCAGCGCCGGCGCCTTGCCGCCCGGGCTGGCCTTGTCGAACGCGGGCGTGCTGTCGGGTACACCGACCGCGGCCGGCTCGTTCAACTTCACCGTGCAGGCGACCTCCAGCAACAGCTTCAGCGGCACCCGCGCCTACACCTTGACGGTCGCCCAGGGCGCCCAGGCGATCACCGCCTTCGCCGCCAACCCGGCCGCGCCGACGTATGCGCCGGGCGGCACGTTCAGCGTCTCCGCGACCGGCGGCGCGTCCGGCAATCCGGTCGTGTTCGCCAGCGCCAGCCCGGCGGTCTGCGGCGTCGCCGGCAGCACCGTCACCACCGTCGCCGCGGGCGCGTGTGCGCTGACCGCCGACCAGGCCGGCAACGCCAACTACAGCGCTGCGCCGCAAGCCGCGCTGACCGTCAACATCGGCCAGGCTGCGCAGGCCATCGGCGGCTTCGCTTCGAACCCGGCTGCGCCGGTGTACGCCCCGGGCGGCACCTTCACCGTGTCTGCGAGCGGCGGCGCGTCCGGCAATCCGGTCACCTTCGCGAGCACCAGCGCCGGCGTGTGCACGATCAGCGGCAACACCGCGACGATCGTGTCGGCCGGCACCTGTGCGCTGACCGCCGACCAGGCCGGCAACGCCAACTACGCCGCGGCGCCGCAGGCGAGCTTCACCGTGAGCATCGGCGCGGCGACCCAGTCGATCAGCAACTTTGCGGCCAATCCGGCCACCCCGGTGTACGCGCCGGGCGGCAACTTCGCCGTCTCGGCCACGCCGGGCCTGTCGACCAGCCCGGTGGTGTTCGCCAGCGCCAGCCCGGCGGTGTGTACGGTCGCCGGCAGCACGGTGACCACGCTCGCCGCGGGCACGTGTTCGTTGACCGCGAACCAGGCCGGCGACGCCAACTACAGCGCTTCGCCGCAGGTGACGCTGGACGTGACCATCGCCCTGGCCGCGCAGTCCATCAGCAATTTCGCCGCGAATCCGGCCGCGCCGGTGTTCGCCGCCGGCGGCACCTTCAGCGTGTCGGCCACGCCCGGCGCCTCGACCAGCCCGGTCGTGTTCGCCAGCGCCAGCGCGGCGGTGTGTACGGTCAGCGGCAGCACCGTGACCATGCTCAGCGCGGGCCAGTGTTCGCTGACCGCGAACCAGGCCGCCGACGCCAACTACAGCGCGGCGCCGCAAGCGACGCTGGACGTGACCATCGGCGCCGCGGCGCAGACGATCAGCAACTTCGCCGCCAACCCGGCCGCGCCGGTGTACACGCCGGGCGGCAGCTTCAGCGTGTCGGCGACCGGCGGCCCGTCGGGCAATCCGGTGGTGTTCGCCAGCGCTTCGCCGGCGGTGTGTACGGTCAGCGGCAGCACGGTGAGCATGCTCGCCGCGGGCAATTGCGCCCTAACCGCCGACCAGGCCGGCAACGCCAACTACACCGCCGCGCCGCAAGTCGCGCTGCAGGTGCTGATCGGCGGCGCCACGCCGCAGCTGAGCTGGATCGGCGACATCGCCAAGACCTACGGCGAAGCCGCGTTCGACCTGCCGAACCCGAGCAGCAACAGCGCCGGCGCCTTCACCTTCGCCAGCGACAACACCGCGGTGGCCACCGTCAGCGGCCGCCGCGTGACCATCGTCGGCGCCGGCGTGGCCACGCTGACCGCGACCCAGGCGGCTACGCCCAATTACCTGCAAGGCAGCGTCAGCCTGGTGTTGACCGTGTCCGGCCGGCCCGACCCGACCCGCGACCCCAGCGTGGTCGGCGGCCTGCAGGCGCAGACCGACGCCGCGGTGCGCTTCGCCACGGCGCAGCAGTCCAACATCAACGACCGCCTGCGCCAGCAGCGCTACGCCGGCGCCAGCCGCACCAGCAACGGCATCGCGCTGAGCTACAACACCCGCGCCGGCGGCGGCATGTCGCTGAGCGGCCAGCAGATCGCGCAGATCGACGGCTCGCGCCTGCCGCAGGGCTGGGGCCTGTGGACGGCCGGCACCATCAGCAACGGCCAGCGCGACCGCAATGCGCGCAGCGACGGCTTCGACTTCCAGAGCGACGGCCTCACCGTCGGCGCCGACTGGCGCATCGGCGAGCGCTTCCTGCTCGGCGTGGCCGGCGGTTACGGCTGGAACGACAGCGACCTCGACGACGGCCGCTCCAAGCTCGAAGCGCGCCAGCGCGCGCTGTCGCTGTACGGCCTGTGGCGCCCGAGCGAACGCTGGTTCGTCGACGGCATCCTCGGCTGGGGCCGCCTGGACTACGACATCCGTCGTTTCAGCGCCACCGCCGGCGCGGTCGCCCGCGCCGACCGCGAAGGCGACCAGGTGTTCGGTTCGCTGACCGCCGGTTACGAGCACACCAGCGACGGCGGCGTGCTGCTGACCGGCTACGCGCGCCTGGACGGCAGCCGCACCAAGCTCGACGGCTACCGCGAAACCGGGCTGGGCATCTACGACCTGAGCTACGGCTCGCAGACCGTGGAAAACAGCGGCGCCGCGCTCGGCCTGGAAGGCAGCTTCCCGATCCTGACCACGCGCGGCAACCTGTTCCGCCCGTACTGGATGGTCGAGTACCGCGATGCATTGGAAGACCGCAGCGACGTGCGCCTGAACTACGTGGTGCTGCCGAACGCCAGCGACTACCTGCTGCGCCTGCGCAGCTACGGCGACAACGCGCTGAGCTATGGCGCAGGCATCGACATGGAACTGGCGCGGCGCTGGCGCCTGTCGTTGCTGCTGCGCCGCCAGCACGCCAGCGGGCTGGATTCGGACACCAGCTTCGGCGTGTTGCTGTCGTACTCGCCGGGCAGCGCCGGCAACGGCCTGTCGGCCGCTGCGGCGTCGGTCGACGGCGTGGCCGCGAACCAGACCGGCGCGCAGGCGACCGGCAGCGCCGACGGCGGTCGCTGAGGCGATCGCGCACCGCCCGGAGCGAAGTTCCGGGCGGTGCAGGGCCTTCGCGATCGGCTCGCGAGCAGTCGCGGCTTGAAGCGCGAGCGGCGAAACCCGTCGCCGTCGCGCTCACCGAATCCTTACATCTGCGCCGCGCGGCTTGGCTATGCTGCGCCCGGCCCGTTTTCGCCAGCGGCGCGGAACGGATCCGCGCACGGGCCGCTACCGCGGACGCCCCCGCTGTCCGCGCAGATGCCGAACAAGGAGCTTTCGCCATGCCGCATCCCGCTTCCTCCGCCCGCCTCGCGCTCGCCGTTTTCGCCCTGCTTGCCGCCGGCGCCGCCCAGGCGCAGAGCGACGCCGAAGTCTATGAATCGGCCATCGCCCAATCCGCCAGCGTGTGCCCCGGCCATTCGAAGGAACGCACCACGCCCGGCGTGCGCGCGGTCCCGGTCGGCGCGCTGCGCGTACTGGCGCAGCATCGCTATACGATGTGCCCCGACCGCCGCCTCGACAAAGCCACGCCGGCGGTGTGGTACGGCAAGGCCGGCGTGTTCGCCTGGAATCCCGAGGTCGAAGGCGCGGCGAAGCTGATCGCCCGCCAAGTCGACGCGATGACGCGCAAGCAGGAATTCCCGGTCGAAACCGTGGTGTGGAAGGCCGACGGCAGCGCGGCCACGGGCGCGGTGGTGCCGATGTTCGAAGCGCGCCCGCGGCCGGCGGGTTCGTAACGCGCGGTTGCGCGCGGGCGCGGCCCAGGCCGCGTCCGCGTCGCGGGCCGAGGATGTTGCGTATCCGGGCCGTTGCGCACTGGAGTGGCTGACAACGACGCCGGGCCTGGCCTATCGTCGCGGCTCACGCACCGCCGCGCGCCGCGCCCCGAGCATGCTGGAACAAGCCGACCTGCTGATCGCCCTGCTGACCCGCGTCCGCCTGGAAGCGCGGTTCGTGTGCGACACCGATTCGCAGCAGCGCTGGCAGTCGGCGCCCGCCGCGACGGCCAACGGCATGTTCGTGTACGCCGTGCGCGGCGCGGTCGAGCTCGACCACGACGGCCGTTCGCTGAGGTTGCAGCAAGGCGATCTGGCGCTGTTTCCGCATAGCGTGGCCGAGTGGCTGGCGAAGCTCGATGCCTCGGCTTCGTTGCCGGCGGCGTTGCTGCGCCGCTCCTGCGCGGCAACTGAGCAGGGCGCCATTGCGCCGCGCGTGCTCTGCGCCGGCCTGCATTACGACGCCGCCAGCGCGATGCCGCTGTGCCGGCTGTTTCCGCCGGCGATGGTGGTCGAGGCCGCGGCCGTCGCCGCCGAGCCGATGCTCAGCCACGCGTTGCGCGGCTTGAGCCAGGAACTCGAACGCGCGAGCGCGCTGCGCAATCCGGTGCTGCTGCGCGCCTTGGAGCTGATCTACAGCCTCGGCCTGGAGCGCGCCGTCGCCGGCCGCGAACGCGACGGCGACGACGATGGCGCCAGCGCGCTGCGCGATCCGCGCATCGCCCGTTGCCTGTACTACATGTACACCCACTTCGCCGAAAAATGCTCGCTGGAAGAACTGGCGGCGCACGCCGGCCTGTCGAAATCGGCGTTGTCGGCGCGCTTCGCCGCCTTGGTCGGCGAGCCGCCGGCGCGGCATCTGGCGCGCATCCGCGTGGCCGAGGCGCGGCGCCTGTTGCGCGGCACCGAGCTGTCGCAGGAAACGGTGGCGCAGCAGGTCGGCTACGCCTCGGTGGTCGGGATGCATCTGGCGTTCCGGACCATCGCCGGCGAAACCCCGGGCGCGGCGCGCCGAAGCGCCGGCTGATCGGTTCGTTGCGCCGGTCGCGGCCGTGGACGATCGTTTAAGCGGCCAGCACTCGGCTTAATTGTGGCGACATCGCGTCGCGTCTAAATTTTTCCGGGCCCGAAGCCCGCGCCGAAATCGCCGGCCTTCGGCCCATCGCCATCGCGCGCCTCCAGCACAAGCCCAGTCGCAGGCCCGAACGCCGGCGAACGGACGCGTGTTCCTTTTCGATTCCCCGACGGATCCGCCCATGAACCATCCCACGCTTCGCACCCTCGGCGGCGCCGCCGCTCCGCGCTCGCTCGCTGCCGGCCGCACCGCGCTGTTGGTCATCGATTTCCAGAACGAATACTTCAGCGGACGCCTGCCGATTCCCGACGGCGCCGCGGCGTTGAGCAACGCGCAGAAGCTGATCGCGCACGCCGACGCCCACGGCCTGCCGGTCTTCCACATCCAGCACGTGACGCCGCCGCAGGCGCCGGTGTTCGCCGAACACAGCGACGGCGTGCACTTCCACGAACGGCTGCAACCGGCCGCGAACCATCGCGTGGTGCGCAAGACCTCGGTCAGCGTGTTCGCCAGCACCGACATCGAGCATCAGCTCAAGCAGGCCGGCGTCGACACGCTGGTGATCGCCGGCCTGATGACCCACGCCTGCGTCGCCGGCGCCGCGCGCGACGCGGTGCCGCTGGGTTTCGAAGCCATCGTCGCCGGCGATGCGTGCGCGACGCGCGACCTCGACACCGCCGACGGCAGCGTGCTGCCGCATGCGGACTTGCACCGCGCCGCGTTGGCGTCGATCGCCGACACTTTCGGCGAGATCCTGCGCACCGATCAGGTGTTGGCGTTGCCTGTGGACTGAGCGCGCGGATTCGCGGCGCCGCTGCGGCCGGACCGGCGGCGCGGCGCCTGCGCGCCGCCGCTCGCGCATCGTGCTAGCCTGCGGGCGCATCGGGCCCGCGCCCGCATGGACGCCCGGCCGCGCCGGGCCGCGAACGGACTTCGAGGCGCCCGCATGAACTACCCGACCTTCACCGCCGATATCGCCAAGGGCAAAGTCCTGCTGGCGAGCGCGTTCCTGCTCGCGCTGGGCATCGGATGCGCGTATCTGCTGCTGCGCGGCCCCGACCCCGACAGCCTGCGCTCGTTCCTGCGCGATCCGCGCATCTTCTATCCGATGACCGCGCTGGGCTGCGTGCTGGGCTTGGGCCTGGCCGCGCTCGGCGCGATCAAGGTCCGCGGCGGCAGTCCGCTCAAGGCCGGTCCTGAAGGGCTGGACTTGAACGGTACGATCCGGATCAAGTGGAGCGACATCGCGGGTGTGCAAGCCCATGCCGACATCACCGGTTCCGGCTTGCGCGGCTACAAGATCCTGCTCAAGGATCCCGAGCGGTTCCTGGCCGCGCATCGCGATCATCGCTACTACAAGCGTATGGCGTCCACGCATTCCACTGTCGGTACGCCGGTGCTCGTTTACACCAACGGCCTGCGCTTCGACGAGCGCAAGTTCGAGCAAGTAGTGGCGCATTACCTCGGCGTCGGCAACTCCCTGTAGGAGCGGCGCAAGCCGCGACCGCGCCGCCGCAGTCGCGACGCAACCTTGCAACTCCGCGGTCGCGACTCGCGTCGCTCCTACAGGGGTTGCGGGTTGCGCCGCGGATTTCCCGTCAACCGTCGGCCGAGCGCGTGACCACCAACTTGTCGACGATCGCGTTGTACAACGACGCGACGAACTCGGCATCGCCGCCGGTATCCTCGCTCATGGCGTACTGCCCGCTGGCGAGCATCCCCGCGGCGAGATGCGCCGCGATCTGTTCGGCTTTTTCGCGATTCATATCAATCTCCACTCAGTCAGTGCGCGGGATCGCCGCGCCGCGCCGACGGCGCGTGCAGGCAGCCTACGCCCGCACCGGCCCGCACGGGTTTGCGCAAATGGAATGGTTCGGGCCAGCGGTGTCGTTCGGGCAGGGTGGGCAAGGCGGCCTCGCCAGAGTCGGCAAGGTGGACGGTTGGATGAGCCCGCGGCGGTGGACCTGCAGGCTTCTGCCTGCGGCATGCGAGGCTTTCTTTTGGAGATCGATGCCCGGCACGAGATTGGGTACGGCCGAAAGCGCCGGTGGATCCTTCCAGCGGCCAACGCGGCGCAAGTACGATAGCGTTCAGAGCGAATCGAGCCGTTCGCACAGCATGCGATAGCGCGTTTCGCCGACTCCCAGCGCCCGCAACCAGTTGGCGAAATACTGCGCCAACACGTCCGAACGCGGATGAGCGCCCAGGTGATAGCGCTCGAAGTCCTTGCGGTTCTGGACTTTGTCGGCGATCAGCATTTGGTTGACTTCAGCCAGCGGGCTGAGCGCTATGACGTCGTCGGGGCCGGTGCAGTGCTGGGACAGATAGGCATTGGCGACGCGGCGGTACTCCATCGCCAGGGCGACCGCGCCTGGGTCGGGAGCGTGGCGGTACAGCGTCGAATCGGGCAGCAAGGAGAGGCGCAGCGAATCGTCGTCCTGCAGCAACGGATGCAGGCAATAGCCCTGCATCGCCCGCAGCGGCGCGCCGATGGCCAGCAGCACCGCAAGTCCTTCGTCGATATGCCGGAGCAGCTTCACGCCGCTGCGTGCGGCGGTGCGCTCGCCGTAATGAGCGGCGATGGCGAGGTAATGAGGATCCTGCGGGTCGATCGCGCCGCGATGCAGAGGCGTGGGCTGATAAGTCAGCAGCCGGTCGGCGATCTGTTCGGGCGTCAGTTCGGGATCGTGATGGAAGATCAGGTCGCTGGCGCCCGACATCGGCGACAGCCGATCCAGTTGTTCCAGCGCCTCGTCGATGTCCGCTTCGCTGCCGTCGCAGTCGGCGATTTTTCTGATCAGGGCGATCAAGCGCTCGCGTTCGAGCATGACGCGTGTCTCTCGGAAGCTCCGTGCCCGGCGAGTCCAGGCACGGTTCGCAACGGCGGCCTTACTCGACCGCCAACCCTTCCACCTTCTGCCACCCACGCGGCAACAACCCGCCGCGAGTCGCGCGCGCACCCAGGTACGCATCCAGATCCTTGAACGACAGACTCATCGTCCGCGCCCCCGACTTGACGCTCAGCGTCTGCCCCGGTGCCACCACCGCGACCGCGACTACGCGCTCGGTGCCGAGCTTGGCCTTCGGAATGTCGATGATCTTGTTGCCTTTGCCCTTGTCGAGTTCCGGCAACTCGGCGACCGGGAACGCAAGCAGATGGCCGACGTTGGTCACCGCGACCACGCGGTCCTGATCGACGTCGCCGATCTGCGCCGGTTGCAGCACCTTGGCGTTCGGGGTCAGCGACAGCATCGCCTTGCCGGCCTTGTTGCGGCCGGTGAGGTTTTCGAAGCGGGTGACGAAACCATAGCCGTGCGAACTGGACAGCACGAAGCGGTGTTCGTTGTCGCCAGCCGCCAGTGCCTGGAACGATGCGCCCGCGGCAGGCGAGAACCGCCCGGTCAGGGGTTCGCCATTGCCGCGCGCCGACGGCAGGCTGTGGATCAGCGTCGAGTAAGCGCGCCCGGTCGAATCCAGGAACGCGACCTGCTGGGTGCTGCGTCCGCGCACGTACGCCAGCACGCTGTCGCCGTCGCGGTAGCTCAGCGCCGCGGCATCCACGTCGTGGCCCTTGGCCGCGCGCACCCAGCCCTTTTCGCTGACCACCACGGTCATCGGCTCGCTGGCGACCAGTTCGGTTTCCGACAGCGCCTGCGCGGCCACGCGCGAGACCAGCGGCGAGCGGCGCGCGTCGCCGAACTTCTTGGCATCGGCCAGCAGTTCGTCCTTGATCAGCTTCTTGAGCTTGGTCTTGCTGGCGAGGGTCGCGATCAGCTGTTCGCGCTCCTTCTCCAGTTCGGCCTGCTCGCCGCGGATCTTCATCTCTTCCAGCCGCGCCAACTGGCGCAGGCGGGTTTCCAGGATGTAGTCGGTCTGCTCTTCGGTGAGGTCGAAGCGCTTCATCAGCACCGGACGCGGTTCGTCCTCGGTGCGGATGATGCGGATGACTTCGTCGAGGTTGAGGAACGCGACCAGCAAACCCTGCAACAGGTGCAGGCGGCGCTCGACCTTCTCCAGCCGGTGGTTCAGACGGCGGGTGACGGTGTCGGCGCGGAAGCTCAGCCATTCGCTGAGGAACGCCTTCAGGCCCTTGACCTGCGGGCGGCCGTCCAGGCCGATGACGTTGAAGTTGACGCGGAAGCTGCGTTCCAGGTCGGTGGTGGCGAACAGATGCCCCATCAGCTGGTCGGCGTCGACGCGGTTGGAGCGCGGCACCAGCACGATCCGGGTCGGATTGGCGTGGTCGGACTCGTCGCGGATGTCTTCCAGCCACGGCAGCTTCTTGGCCCGCATCTGGGTGGCGATCTGTTCGATCACCTTGCCCGGCGAGGTCTGGTAGGGCAGGGCGGTGACGACCAGGTTGCCGCCGTCCTTCTCGAACACGGCGCGCGCGCGCACGCTGCCGAGGCCGGTTTCGTACATCTGCAGCAGGTCGGCGCGCGGGGTGATGATTTCGGCCGTGGTCGGGTAGTCCGGGCCGAGCACGTGCTCGCACAGGTCGCGGGTGGTCGCGTCCGGGTCGTCGAGCAGGCGCACGCAGGCGCTGACCACTTCGTTCAAGTTGTGCGGCGGCACGTCGGTGGCCATGCCCACGGCGATTCCGGTGGTGCCGTTGAGCAGCAGGTGCGGCAGCCGCGCCGGCATCCAGGTGGGTTCTTCCAGGGTGCCGTCGAAGTTCGGGTCCCAGTCCACCGTGCCCTGGCCGAGCTCGCCGAGCAGCACTTCGGCCAGCGGGGTCAGCTTGGACTCGGTGTAGCGCATCGCCGCGAACGACTTGGGATCGTCGGTCGAGCCGAAGTTGCCCTGGCCCTCGACCAACGGATAGCGGTAGGAGAACGGCTGCGCCATCAACACCATCGCCTCGTAGCAGGCGCTGTCGCCGTGCGGATGGTATTTGCCGATCACATCGCCCACGGTGCGCGCGGACTTCTTCGGCTTGGACTGGGCGTTCAGGCCCAGCTCGCTCATGGCGTAGATGATGCGGCGCTGGACCGGCTTGAGGCCGTCGCCGAGGAACGGCAGGGCGCGGTCCAGGACCACGTACATCGAGTAGTCCAGGTAGGCGCGTTCGGCGTATTCGCGCAGCGGGATCTGTTCGAAGCCGTGGAACGCCATACGTACGGAATCTGTCATTTGAAACTGGCGACCGGGTGGGGCAGAGGGCCGGATTCTACCCGGGGTGAGGTCGCAGGAGGTGCGACCGGGGTGAAGGGCGCGCGGCGCCGGACCGAGCCGGGCGCAGCCCGGGACCCGTCCGCAAGCGGAGGCGACTCAGGGCGTCTGATGATCGGCCTGCCGCCTTGCCTTGCGCTCAGCCCGGAGTCGCTCATTGAGGCCACCTTCGTTGCGCTTCTCGGCCTCGGCGATGACCTCCGCCGGATTACTCCGCGGCTCAGCCGGCGGGATGTCCAGTACGGACACAGAGCCGGCCTTCGGTGTGGCCTCAGGGGCGCTTTGCGAGCAGGCGGTCAGGAGCGGGAGCGGGAGGACAACAGCGCGGAGCATCAAGAGAACCTCTGGCGAACTTTCAGGAGGAACTTAGGTGTTACATAGGTGTATCTCCTGCTGTTAGAAACCGAGAAACCCAAGGTAAAACATAGGGTTTCATACTATGATGCCAGCGTTGTAAACCCCCCCCTTCTCTGCGTGGGTGGTTCACAGCGAATCTGCGCATAAGTCTCACAAAATACGCATTGGTATTTTTGTTACAAGAAGAGCTTGCTAACAAATCGCTCATTGGTGGGTAGGGAGGGGGGTGCCATACGTCGTTATAGCCCTCAAGCTGGCATGAAGTGGACTTTTTTATCTATGACGGCCCCTGGTCGGACTATCGAGTAACGCTGCCCTCAGTTGGCTGATCTTTGGAGAAACAAATGGTGGCTAGTGGGAGGACCGATGAATGTAAGTGAACGAAAAGAAGTCACACGGAATAGGCGCGCGTTGTGGCTTTCTGTTCTGGCACTGCTGGCTGCCGCGTGCGGAGCCTATCTGTTCTTGAAGAGAGAGTCGCAGCTTGGAGAAGCGAATGCGGCGGCGGACGTGACGGCAATGCGGTCGGCCAGGAACAATGAGTTGACCGCAGATGCTAAAGACCATCAAGACAGCAAAAAGCGCGGCGCGGCTGGACGTAGAGTTGCTCGTTCCTCGAGCGAATCCGTTGTTCCGCCCCCTGGGAATGCGCAAGAGGTGATCGCGCAGCTTCGCGCCCAGGCTGAAGCGGGTGATGCCCGAGCGGCTTTGCTGATTCATCTGAAGCTTTACGAGTGCGCAAATCAGCAGGATGTCTCGACGATAGAGCAAGCCGCAGAGGCAATTGAGCGCGTGGGCGCATCGGGCAGTCAGTATATCGCCGATCAACAACGCATTCGGAAGGATTGCGAGAACTCCGCCAGTCTTCTGTCAGAGCAGGGAAAGTGGCTGGAGCGGGCCGCAGATGGGGGCGACACAGTCGCACAGAGGCTATACGCCCTTAACTCGCGTGCTTTCTTCAAGAGCGCGGCGGAGATGCTCGCCGATCCTGCTGCTGTGGATCGCTATAAGCGAAAGGCCCAGGGGTATATGAGTGCGCTGGTCGAAAAGGGAGATATCGACGCGATGATGTGGTATGTGGGGGCGTATGAGGGCGGTGTGATGGTGCCAAAGGATGCAGTGCGCTCCTACGCATACTATCGTCTTATTGAAATGTCGGCGCCGGGAACGACCTCCAAAGAACTGATGGATAATAAAACTAAAAGCCTTAGTGCCGAAAAAATTGCTGAGGGCGATGCTCTTGCTGCGAAGTTGTATTCCACTTGTTGCAAGAACTAGGGGCAAAAGGATGCGTAGATTGAAATGGATTGTGGCGTGTGTGTCGGTCGTGTTGGTTGCGTCGGCAGGGGTCTACTCCTATGCGGGAAGCGTGACGACAGGGAAGCCGGGCATGTACGGGGGGTATCGATGCATGACCTCTTGTCAATTAAACACTCCTTCGCCAGACAGGCCGACGTTGGAGTATATAACGGTCATAGATAATAATTTGCACGAAGACTCCGCGTATCGGCAGATGGCCGGAGATGTCTTTGTGGTATGCAATGCGTCAATCTGTGTGAATTACAGCCGCAGCGACGATCCAAACAACTATATAGGCGGGCCGCGCTACAACGCCAATCAGTCGTCAGGAGGAGGCAGTGGTGGCCCTGACGGTAGCGGCGGGGGAAGCGGTGGGGGCGGTGGCGGCGTACCCAATCCGGGGGGGTGTGCGCCCAAATGCACGGGTGGAACCGTAATCGTACGAGAGCCGGGTAAAGCGTGATCTCGCGGTAACGTCTCGAATCATCCAGGTTTCTCTGTGGGGTGGCCGTCATACACGCGGAAGGATTCGACGGCAAGCGTTTGAGCGAACGCCCGGCCAAGGCCGGGCGTTTTGTTAACTCAACCGAAACGCGAACCAATATGGTTGGATGCGTAAGCGGATCGCTATGACATGGCTCGAATAGCTTGGGAGATGCCGAAGACCGCAAGCGTGCAGGCCACGGCCTCCGCGAGAAGCGCAGGGGCGTAGGTTCTGAAACGTGCAAACTCCGCAGGCATTAGGTAGACCACAGGCGTACCTCAGCGTAACGGCGGGTGGTCAGGCCATCCAGCACAACCCTCTTGCCGGCGACGGTCGCCTTGTTCCACCGGAGGAGTTGTCCCGGGACCGCGGCGTAGTCGCCCGCGTTGAGGCGCGCCAGTAGCGTCGAGCTGGCGAAGTTGGCCTCGCCCAGGTTGAACACGAAGTCGATCAGAGCGGCCCTCTGCGGAGCGCTGAGGCGCAGTATTCTGGCGCCCTGGCTCCCGAGACCCGCCCATGCCCCAGCGTCGCCCCTGCCTGCGCCCGCTCGCCCTCGCCGCGCTCAGCGCCGCCCTCGCCAGCGCCTGCGCGCCGACCCCGGCGGCGCCGCATGCGGCCGCGCCGGTGTATTCCTACAAAGTGATCGCGCGCCATCCGCACGACCCGCAGGCCTTCACCCAGGGCCTGATCTGGAAGGACGGCCACCTGTACGAGAGCACCGGCCTCAACGGCCGCTCCTCGGTGCGCAAGGTCGAGCTCGACAGCGGCAAGGTGCTGCAACGCACGGCGCTGCCGGAGGAGGTGTTCGGCGAAGGGCTCACCGACCGCGGCGAGCAGTTGTTGGTGCTGAGCTGGACCAACGGCGCCGGCTATGTGCTCAACCGCGCCGATTTCTCGTTCGCCGGCATCTTCAAGTACGAAGGCGAAGGCTGGGGCCTGACCCGTTCGGCCGACACGATCTACATGAGCGACGGCACCGCGCAGATCCGCCTGATCGACCCGGCCACCTTGCGCGAGCGTTCGCGCATCCGGGTCAGCGACCACGGCCGCGCGATCGATCAGCTCAACGAACTGGAGTGGGTCAAGGGCGAGATCTACGCCAACGTCTGGCAGACCGACAAGATCGCCCGCATCGATCCCAAGACCGGCAACGTGCGCGCCTGGATCGACCTGAGCGGCCTGCTGCGCGAGCACGGCACCAGCACCCGCGGCGCCGACGTGCTCAACGGCATCGCCTACGATGCGGCCGGCGACCGTTTGTTCGTGACCGGCAAACTGTGGCCGGACCTGTTCCAGATCGAACTGGTGCCGCCGGCCAAGCCCGGCAAGCGCTGAGCGTCGCGGCGGCTCACACGCCGCGCAGGCGTCCGTTCTCGCTGACGTAGACCGCGCCGGCGAAGCGCGGATGCGCGGCTTCGATCTCCTGCAGGAAGCGGTGTTCGACCGCGAACAGGCGCAGCATCGAATTCCACGGCTGCGCCAGCAGCTCGACCCGGCCGTCGCGGAAGAAGCACAGCTCGTCGGCGCACAGTTCGGCGTCGTTGCTGTTCCAGTGGTTGAAGCCGGTGCGGCCGAGCAGGTACGCGGTGTAGGCGCTGAACTCGCAGACTTGCAGGTCGAAGGACTCGCCGTCGACGGCGACGCCGGGCATCGCCTGCGCCGTTTCCAGTTCCAGGGTGCGGGCGATGCCGCTGCGCAGAAAATCCTCGCTGCCCGCGCCGACGCGCAGGCCGAAACCGAAGCCGAAACCGATGCGGTCGTAGCGCCCGGCCAGCACCGGCGCGAGCGCGCGCCAGCTGGCGTCGGGCAGGCGCGCCCAGGCGCTGACCCGGCCGTCGGATTCGAACACCGCATCGACGATCAGCGCGGCGTCGACCTGCCAGGCTCGGGCGCGCGAGGGCGGAGGGTTCGCGGTCATGCGCGGCGTGGGTTCCCGGTGCGGCGGCGGATGCGCCGATGCTAGCGCAGACCGCGGCGCGCACGCGGCCGCCGCCGCGTTCTTGCAACGGCGGTCGCAGCCGCGCTTTGGGTCCGTTGCGCGAGCGCCCGGCCGCAGCCGCTAGCCCGAAAGTCATAGCCCGCGAAATGACAGCAACTGACGAATTTGTCAGCGCGACGACAGCGTGGCGTGGGCGCCGCGCTCCTACAGTTCCGGCGTGGTCCGCGTCACTCCCCTGCGCCGGCCGCGGGCGGCGTTTTTCTCCAAGGACGCCGCCTTTCTCATTCCGCCCCGCCGCCAAGGATGCCGTCATGCCGGACCCCGCCGTCTCCGCAACTTCCTCGCGCCTGCGCAAACGCGCGTTCGCCGCCGGCGGCCTCGTCGCCGTAGTCGGCGCCGGCCTGGCCCTGGGCGAGTTCGGCAACAGCCGCGGCGCCGCGCCGCCGGCCGCGCCGGCGCCGGTGCCGGTGGTGACCGCCCAGGTCGAACGCCGCGACGTGCCGCATTGGCAGGACACCATCGGCACGGTGACCGCGCTCAATCGCGCGACCCTGCGCACTCAGGTCGACGGCGTGCTGACCGACGTGCTGTTCCACGAAGGCCAGAGCGTGCAGCGCGGGCAACTGCTGGCGCGCATCGACGACCGCGCGATCCGCGCCGGCCTCGACGGCGCGCAGGCGCGGCGCGCGCGCGACGCCGCCCAGCTCAGCGCGGCGCAATCGGACCTGACCCGGTTCCGGCAACTCTCCGGCGGCCAGCTGATCGCGCGGCAGATGCTCGACCAGCAGGCGTCCTCGGTGCAGCAACTGCAAGCGACCGCACAGGACAATCAGGCGACCATCGACGCCGCGCGCGTGCAGTTGTCCTACACCCGCATCGTGTCGCCGATCGCCGGCCGGGTCGGCCTGCGCCGGGTCGATCCGGGCAATGTGGTGCGCACCGGCGACGCCGACGGGCTCGTCACGGTCGAACAGGTCGATCCGATCTCGGTGGTGTTCGCGCTGACCCAGGACCAGTTGCCCGGCCTGCGCCGCGCCCAGGCCGGCGGCGCGGTGCAGGTGCAGGCGCTGGACCGCGACGCCGGCCGCCTGCTGGCCGAAGGCGAATTGCGGGTGATCGACAACCGCATCGACGAAACCACCGGCACGGTGCGCCTGCGCGCGGTGTTCGCCAACGCCGGCGATACGCTGTGGCCGGGCCAGCTGGTCAGCGTGCGCGTGCGCACCGGCGCCGACGAGGACGCGCTGACGGTCGCCAGCGAGGCCTTGCAGCGCGGCGTCGACGGCAGCTTCGTGTACAAGGTCGGCGCCGACGCGACAGTCGCGGCGGTGCCGGTGAAAGTGGGCTATCAGGATTCGACGCTGGCGGTGATCGTGGCCGCGGCCAACGCGCTCAAGCCCGGCGACACCGTGGTCCGCGACGGCCAGTCGCGGCTCAAGCCCGGCACCGTGGTCGCCGCGGCGCGGCCGGCGACCGCAGCGACGTCGACGGCAGCGACGGCAGCGACGGCGACGGTGATGCGATGAGCGGCCGCGAGCCCGGCGACGCCGCGCCGCGCAGCCCGGCGACGCGCATTTCGGTGTCCGCGTGGTTCGTGCGCCATCCGGTGGCGACGACGCTGCTGACCGCCGCGGTGCTGCTGCTCGGCGTATTCGCGCAACCGCGGTTGCCGGTGGCGCCGCTGCCGCAAGCCGATTTCCCGACCCTGCGCATCAACGCCGAACTGCCCGGCGCGAGCCCGGAAACGATGGCCTCGGCGGTCGCCACGCCGCTGGAGACCCGGCTCACCACCGTGCCCGGCGTGGCCGAGATGACTTCGTCCAGCGCGCTCGGCCAGACCAACATCACCCTGCAGTTCGTGCTCGACAAGAACATCGACACCGCGGTGCAGGAAGTGCAGGCCGCGATCAACGCCGCGCAAAGCCAGCTGCCGGCCGACATGCCGTCGCCGCCGCGCTGGTTCAAGGTCAACCCGGCCGACAGCCCGATCCTGGTGCTCGGCGTGACCGGGCCGCAGTTGCCGCTGACCGAACTGAGCGACATCGCCGAAACCGCGCTGTCGCGCAACCTGACCCAGATCGACGGCGTCGGCGAGGTCTACGTGGTCGGCCAGCAGCGCCCGGCGATCCGCATCCAGGCCGCGCCCGAGCGTCTGGCCGCGCTCGGCCTGACCCTGGCCGACCTGCGCGAAACCGCGCGCAACGCCAGCGTCAACCAGGCCAAGGGCGCGCTGGTCGGGCAGCGGCGCATGAGCACGCTCGACGCCAACGACCAATTGTTCGAGGCGCGCGACTACGAAAAACTGGTGGTGGCCTACCGCGACGGCGCGCCGGTGCGGCTCGGCGAGGTCGCCAAGATCGGCTTCGGCGCCGAGAACGATTACGTCGCGTCGTGGCCGAACGGCCAGCCCGGCGTGTCGCTGATCGTGTTCCGCCAGCCCGGCGCCAACATCGTCAAGACCACCGACAACGTGCTGGCCGCGTTGCCGGGTTTGCAGCAGGCGCTGCCGGCGACGGTCAAGGTGGACGTGCTCAACGACCGCACTCGCACCATCCGCGCCTCGCTGCACGAAGTGGAGCTGACCCTGGGCCTGACCATCGTGCTGGTGGTGCTGGTGATGGGGCTGTTCCTGCGCCAGCTGTCGGCGACGATGATCGTCGGCGCGGTGCTGGTGGTGTCGCTGACGGCGACGTTCGCGGCGATGTACGTACTCGGCTACAGCCTCAACAACCTGACCCTGGTCGCGCTGGTGATCGCGGTCGGCTTCGTGGTCGACGACGCCATCGTCGTGGTCGAGAACATCCACCGCCATCGCGAGGCCGGCCTGGGCCCGGTCGAGGCCGCGCTCAAGGGCGCCGGCGAGATCGGCTTCACCGTGGTCTCGATCAGCCTGTCGCTGATCGCCGCGTTCATCCCGCTGCTGTTCATGGGCGGCATCGTCGGCCGCTTGTTCGCCGAGTTCGCGATGACCGTGACCGTGGCGATCCTGATCTCCATCGTCGCCTCGCTGACCCTGGCGCCGATGATGGCCGCGCAGCTGATGCGCAAGCCGCCCGCGCACGCGCGCGGCGGCGACACGTTCGCGGACCGTCTGCTGCGCGGCTACGACCGCAGCCTGCAATGGGCCTTGAACCATCAGCGCACCGTGCTGGCCGGTTTCGCCGCCACCGTCGCCGTCGCGGTCGCCGGCTACGCCTGGATTCCGAAAGGATTTTTCCCCTCGCAGGACGCCGCGTTCGTGTTCGCCACCACCGAGGCGGCGCAGGACATTTCCTTCGACGAAATGGTGGCCAAGCACCAGCAACTGGCCAAGATCGCCGCCGAAGACCCGGCGCTGCTGGCCTACAACCATTCCGTCGGCGCCACCGGCGGCAGCCCGAGCATGAGCAACGGCCGCATGTGGTTCACGCTCAAGGACCGCGGCGACCGCGACGTGTCCGCCGACCAGTTCATCGAGCGCATGCGCGGCAAGCTCGCCGCGGTGCCGGGCATCGCGATCTACATGCGCTCGGCCCAGGACATCAACCTCGGCGTCGGCCCGGCGCGCACCCAGTACCAATACGCGCTGCGCAGCCAGGACAGCCGCGAACTGGCGGCGTGGGCCGATCGATTGACCGCGAAGCTGCGCGAATCGGCGCTGCTGCGCGACGTGTCCAACGACCAGCAGATCGGCGCCAGCGTCACCCGCCTGAGCATCGACCGCACCGCCGCGGCGCGCTTCGGCCTGAGCGCGGTGGATATCGACCAAGCCTTGTACGACGCGTTCGGCCAGCGCCAGATCAACCAGTTCCAGACCCAGACCAACCAGTACAAGGTGATCCTGGAGATCGACCCGCGCCTGCGCGGCAAGGCCGAATCGCTGGCGTATTTCCACCTGCGCTCGCCGACCACCGGGCAGATGGTGCCGCTGTCGGCGGTGGCGCGGCTGGAGCCGCCGGGCAACGGTTCGCTGGCGATCAACCACAACGGGCTGCAACCGGCGGTCACGATCTCGTTCAACCTCGCGCCCGGGGTCGCGCTCGGGCAGGCGGTCGACGCGGTCGCCCAGGCCGGGCGCGAGATCGGCCTGCCGTCGGGCGTCAGCGGCAATTTCCAGGGCACCGCGCAGGCGTTCCGCGATTCGCTGGCGACCCAGCCGCTGCTGATCCTGGCCGCGCTGCTGGCGGTCTACATCATCCTCGGCGTGCTCTACGAGAGCTTCGTGCACCCGCTGACGATCCTGTCGACGCTGCCGTCGGCCGGTATCGGCGCGGTCGCGATGCTGTGGCTGTGGAAGCTGGATTTCTCGATCATGGCCTTGATCGGCATCGTGCTGCTGATCGGCATCGTCAAGAAGAACGGCATCCTGCTGGTCGACTTCGCTCTCGACGCGCAGCGCCAGCGCGGGCTGTCGCCGCGCGATGCGATCCACGAGGCCTGCCTGACCCGGTTCCGCCCGATCGCGATGACCACGCTGGCGGCGCTGCTCGGCGCGATTCCGCTGATGCTCGGCTTCGGCACCGGTTCGGAACTGCGCCAGCCGCTCGGCGTGGCGGTGGTCGGCGGCCTGCTGATCAGCCAGCTGCTGACCCTGTACAGCACCCCGGTGGTGTATCTGGCCCTGGACCGGCTGTTCCTGAGCCGGCGCCGCGAGTCGTCCGCGGCCGCGGACGCGCCGCTGGCCAGCCCCGCGGCGGCCTGAGCGGGGTTAGGATGCCTGCAGCGCCCATCGATGCCATGAAGCCGCACCCGCAATGAAACTTTTGATCGTCGAGGACGAAGCCAAGACCGCCGACTACCTGCGCGACGGCCTGGCCGAGCAAGGCTGGAGCGTCGACGTCGCCCGCGACGGCAACACCGGCCTGCACCTGGCGCGCGAGTTCGATTACGACGTGATCGTGCTCGACGTGATGCTGCCGGGCCTGGACGGTTTCAGCGTGCTGCGCGAACTGCGCCTGCGCAAGCAGACCCCGGTCATCATGCTGACCGCGCGCGACCGCATCGACGACCGCGTGCACGGCCTCGGCGCCGGCGCCGACGATTATCTGGTCAAACCCTTTTCCTTCATCGAACTGCTGGCGCGCCTGCAGGCGCTGGTGCGGCGCGGGCGCCAGCAGGAGCCGACCGAACTGAGCATCGGCGACCTGCAGATCAACCTGATCGCGCGCCGCGCGTTCCGCGACGGCAATCGTCTGGACCTGACCGGCAAGGAATTCGCGCTGCTCGCGCTGCTGGCCCAGCGCCGCGGCCAGATCCTGTCGAAGACGGTGATCGCCGCGCAGGTGTGGGACATCAATTTCGACAGCAACACCAACGTGGTCGAAGTGGCGATCAAGCGCCTGCGCGCGAAGATCGACGGCCCGTTCCGCAGCAAGCTGCTGCATACCGTGCGCGGCATGGGCTATGTGCTGGAGACGCGCGAGGACGAGGACGGCGCAGCCAACGGCAGGGCCGGCGCATGAAACGTTGGCGCGAAGCGGCGATCGCGCACCGGCTGGCGGCGATGTTCGCCGCCGCCGCGCTGCTGGTGTTCGCCCTGGTCGGCATCGCGCTGTACCAAGTGCTGGAAAGTCAGGTGGTGCGCTATCAGCACGCCGAGCTGGAAACCAAGCTGCGCTATGTCGCCGGCAGCGTCGCCGCGTGCGATATGCGCGAGCGCTGGTACAAGGTCGAGGACAAGGTCGAGTACCTGACCTCCAGCGACCGCAGCACCAAGATCTGGGCCTGGAGCGGCGATCGCGGCTTCCGCATCGGCCCCGGCGTGCCCAAGGTCGAGACGACGCGGGCCAAGGCCGACCGCGGCATGGGCAAGGTCTGGCTGCCCGACAGCGACGCGCCGTACCGCGTGCTCGAGGAACTGGTGCCGGCCAAGGGCGAGCGCCCGCAGGTGCGGCTGTGGGTCGGCATGGATTCGCAGCCTTACCGCACCGCGATGCGCGGCTTCACGATGGCGCTGATCGGCTTCGGCCTGGTCGGCACGGTGCTGGTGGCCTTGCTCGGGCACTGGATCGCGCGGGTCGGTTTGCGCCCGCTCAACCGGCTGTCGGCCGAGGCGCAGCGGCTGAGCCCGAGCAAGCTCTCGCAGCGCCTGCAACCGACCGACCTGCCGCCGGAACTGGGCCGGCTGACCGGCGCGTTCAACGGCGCGCTCGACCGCCTGGAGACCGCCTACACCCGGCTCGACGCGTTCAACGCCGACG
Source organism: Lysobacter enzymogenes (assembly GCF_017355525.1). Classification (NCBI taxonomy): domain Bacteria; kingdom Pseudomonadati; phylum Pseudomonadota; class Gammaproteobacteria; order Lysobacterales; family Lysobacteraceae; genus Lysobacter; species Lysobacter enzymogenes. The sequence continues at coordinate 5,932,329 of NZ_CP067395.1, forward strand.
TCGCCCACGAACTGCGCACGCCGCTGACCAATCTGATGGGCCAGACCCAGGTCGCGCTGCAACGCCCGCGCGATGCGCAGCGGTTGACCGATGTGCTGACCTCGAACCTGGAGGAGCTCGAGCGCATGCGCGGCATCGTCAACGACATGCTGTTCCTGTCGCGCGCGGGGCAGGGCGACATCGCCCTGGACCGGGTCTGCGTGCCGCTGGCGGAAGAAGTGGCCAAGACCGGCGAATTCCTCGAATACCTGCTCGAGGAGGCGGGCATGCGCCTGCGCATCGACGGCGCCGCCGAGGCCTGGATCGACACCTCGCTGTTCCGCCGGGCGATGACCAACCTGCTGCACAACGCGGTCCAGCACGCGGTACCGGGCTCGGAAATCGTGGTGGAAGTGCGCGGCGGCGAAGGCGCGGCCGGCGACTGCGGCAACGGCGCCAGCGTGGCGGTGCGCAACGACGGCAAGTGCGTGGAGCCGGAACACCTGGCGCGGATGTTCGACCGGTTCTACCGCGTCGACGCATCGCGCGAGCACCGCGGCGAGCGCCACCACGGCCTGGGCCTGTCGATCGTCAAGGCGATCGCGCTGCTGCACGGCGGCAGCGTGTTCGCCGCCAGCGGCGACGGCCGCACCACGGTGGGTTTCAGCCTGGCGCCGCCCGCCGCGTAGTTGGATTTACTACCTGTAGGAGCGGCGCAAGCCGCGACCGCGCCAACCCAACGACTGCGCGACCGCATCGCCCCCGATGCGGAAGCGGCCCGGTAGGGTTTCGTCGCAGTCGCGTTGGCGTTGTCGCGGCTTGCGCCGCTCCTACAGGGGGGGAACCGACTTACGGCTCAGCGATGCAGATCGCCGGCCGCTTCGGGCTGATAGCGCAGACCGAGCACGCGCAGCGACACATGGCGTCCGCCCGGCAGCGGCCATTGGATGCTCGCGCCGACGCGCAGGCCGAGCAGGGCGGTGCCGACCGGGGCCAGGATCGAGATGCGTTGCGCGCTGCCGTCGGCGTCGCGCGGATAGACCAGGGTGGCTTCGCGTTCTTCGCCGCTGTCTTCGTCGCGGAAGCGGATCACCGAATTCATCGTGATCGCGTCGGCCGGCATCTGCGCCGGTTCGCGCAGTTGCGCGCGTTCGAGTTCGCGGCGCAGGCCGCTGGTGTCCAGGCCGGCGGCCTGCGGGGTTTCCAATAATGCTTCCAGGCGTTCGCAATCCAGCCGCGAAACGATCAGCGGCGGGGGCAGACCGGAGGGGTGGGGCAGGTGACGCTCGTTCATCGCAGGCTCCAAAGCAAGCGCGGGCGGCGCCGAGGCGCCGCCCGCAGTGAGGTGTGCGACGACCATAGCCGGGGTGCGCGCGCGCGGCAAGCCGGGCGCGGTTCGCTTGCGCGATGCGACGCGGATCCACGCGCTAGGTCGCATCGTCCGCGCTTCCGGCGGCCGCATCTGAAGCGTCCGCGTTCGCAGCGCTGGCATCGCAAGCGTCCACGGTCGAATCGCCTGCGTTCGAAGGATTCCGATCCGAGCCGCGCCCGGCCGGGCCGGCTCGATCGAGTCCGGCTTTGCGCGGGCCGCGCGCATCCGAACCGCGCCACGGTCCGTATCGCCGGATAACGCCCCGGGCCGCGCCCGCGACCGAATCCCTATCCATGCCGGCTGCCTTCATCGCTCACGTCGAACGGCCACCGCGCCCGCGCCGGCGACGCGGGCGCGCACGCCTGGCCGCCATACGCGCACGGCCCGCGCCGGCGACGCGCGCGGGTTTGCCGAATCTGCCCGCCGGCTGGCTAGAATCCCCGCTTTCGCGCGCCGCGCCGGCGCGCACGTTCGAGGCACCGATGTCCGAAATCACGGCCCCGCAGTCCGCACTCCCCGACGCTGCCGACGACTCCGCCGCCGAACTGCTGCGCGCGGTCGCGCGCGGCGACCGCGCCGCGTTCGAGCGGCTCTACCGCGACACCTCCGCGCGCCTGTACGGCGTCTGCCTGCGCCTGCTGCCCGAGCGCGCCGAGGCCGAGGACGTGTTGCAGGAGGTCTATGCCACGGTCTGGCGCAAGGCCGGCCAGTTCGACGCCGAGCGCGCCAGCGCCGCGGTGTGGCTGGCGATGATCGCGCGCAACAAGGCCATCGACCGGCTGCGCTCGCTGCCGTCGCTGCGGCGCGCGCCGCTGGAGCTGATGGACGAGGTCGCCGACGCCGCGCCGACGCCGTCGGCGCAGGCCGAGAGCGCCGACGAGCGCGAGCGCCTGCGCCAGTGCATGGACGAGCTCGACGCGCGCCGGCGCGGCCTGATCCGCACCGCGTTCTTCGACGGCAGCACCTACGAGGAACTGGCGCAGCGCACCGGCTCGCCGCTCGGCAGCGTCAAGAGCTGGATCCGCCGCGGCCTGATCCAACTGCGCGCGTGCCTGGAGCGCTGAGCCGACATGGACATTCGCGAACACGATATCGACCGCGAGCCGCCGGGCGCCGATGTGCAGGCGGGGGAGTACGCGTTGGGGGTTTTGAACGAGCGCGAACGCCGGCTCGCGGAGTTGCGCGTGGAGACCGATCCGGCGTTCGCTCGGTTGGTCCACGACTGGCAACGCCGCCTGGCGACGCTGCTCGACGAGATCGAACCGGTCGCCGCGCCGGCGCAGCTGTGGCCGCGCCTGCGCGTGCGCCTGGGCTGGTCTCCGGCGCAGGGCGAGCGTCCGCACGGGCTGTGGCACAGCGCCGGGTTCTGGCGCGGCGCAGCCGCGGCGGCAGCCGCGCTGGCGGCGGTGGCGCTGTGGAGCGGGCGCGCGCCGGCGCCGGTCGCGCCGCCGCTGGCGCAGCAACCGCCGGTGATGATCGAACACCAGCCCGCGTTCCCGGTCACCCGCCTGGCGCGCGACGACGGCAGCGCCGGCTGGCTGGCCTCGATCGACCAGCACCACGCCAAGGTCATGACCATGCCGGTGCCCGCGCCGGAGGATCCGCAGGGCCGCGTCGCCGAACTGTGGCTGATTCCCAAGGGCGAGGCGCCGCGTTCGCTGGGCCTGATCTCGACCGAGTGGGCCGATTCGGTCAAGGTGCCGGCCGAGGCCGCGGCCAAGCTCGCCGCCGGCGCGACCCTGGCGATCACCCTGGAGCCCAAGGGCGGCGCCCCGCACGGCGTACCCACCGGGCCGGTGGTGGCGAAAGGCAACATCGCGTTGTAAGTCCGCGATGGCGCGGCGGTCGCCCGGGTCGCTCGCCGGCGCTCGCGGCGGCCTGCAAAAAAACTTTCAAATAACCGTTGACAGTCGGAGCGCCGCAACGCAACATACGCCTCCTCGCAGCGGCGCCGGTTCATCGGCAACGAAGCGGAAGGCCCAGGTGGCGGAATTGGTAGACGCACTAGTTTCAGGTACTAGCGGGTAAAACCGTGGAGGTTCGAGTCCTCTCCTGGGCACCACTACAGTAGCAACGTCAAGGCTTCCAGAGAAATTGGCGTAATCAAGGCGAGCTTCGGCTCGCCTTTTGCTTTTTCAGCTTCCCGGCGCGGTTCTGGTCCCGCCACTCGACGACCTCGCCCGCCTTCCAGGTGGCCGGCTTCCGGGTGATCCTGACCGGGAAGCCTGGCTTGCACGCGATCGTGGCCAGGAAATGTTCAGGTGTGATGCCCCAGAGCTCGGCGCATTCGGCCGCGGTCATGGCCAGTTCCTGCCACGGGATCTTCTCAGCCGCCCCCATCGCCTTTCTCCTTGTCGTAGTGCGGCGCCTCCTGCCGCAGTGTCCAGCCAACTGCGTCCTCGACACGTCGCTCGAGAAGTTGCCCCGAGAACCCCGTGCGCCCGCGGCATAGGGTTGCGACTCCATCGCGGACCGACATGACCTTGAAGATCATTCCCGACGGGGACTCCCAAACCTCTCCTATCTCAAACTTCATCGCCCCTCTCCTCGTTGGTGTTTCCACGTCGGTGGTTGCATTTGGCGTGGGAGATTGAAAGGTTGCTCATTTCGTCAGTCCCGCCCTTGGATAGTGGAAGTACGTGTTCCAGGGTTGCCCATTGACGGGGGACGTGCTTGCCACAAACAAAGCAGGACACAATGCCTGCGTTTCGCTTGGCGAGCATTCGATACACCGTCTCCCGGCGGCGCTGCATGATCGTCGCCTTTAGCATTCCTCGAAGGTGACGGCCAACAGAGCGACGGCTGTTCTTGCTGACAGGCCTCATCGCGCGCTCCCCTTCGCCGGCTCGCGGCTCGCGGTCAGGTGGCGGGACTTCATGCCGCGGCCTCGGCGTCGAGGTAGGCGCCGATCACTTCGACCGCGACTTGCGGGACGATGGCGTTGCCGTAGGCGCGCAGGCGTCCCACTCGAGCGGAAACCCCATGAGCCAGCAGACGAATGCCGGATTCAGTGGTGGGTGCGCGCCGCCGCTTTCCGTCGTGGCCGATGACCCAGCAATGGCGTGCCCACGTATCGACACCAACCCCGCCGAGTTCCCGGCCTCGTTGTTGCCGCCCTTCGCCGGCGCCAGGCTGGTCGGCGTAGGCCAAAGCGCAAGTGCTAGCACACAGTGGTCCAGCCTGTCTGTGGCTCTGGATGCTCCGCTCTTGCGCGTCAACGCGGTCTCGCTCGATCCTTTCGCCGCGCTCGCTGTCGGCGTCGGCCACAAACCACAGGCGATCCCGTCGGTGGGGCGCATCGACGGCACAAGCCGGGACAACGACACCCCTGCAGGCGTAGCCGACGCTTTCCAGGTCAGCGCGCACTCCGTCGAACCAGTTCTTGCCAACCGCCGCCGCAACCTGCTCTCCCATGAGGACAGCGGGCCGTCGGGCACGGGCGAGTCGAAAAAGGTGGGGCCACAGGTGCCGATCGTCAGCCTGCGCTTTGCCTTGGCCGGCGACCGAGAACGGCTGGCACGGCGCGGAGCCGGTCCAGAGCTCGCGGTCGTCGGGCCAGCCGGCTGCTCGAGCGGCGAGTGCCCATCCGCCGATGCCGGCGAAAAAATGACATTGCCGAAATGGTCGCAGGTCAGCGGCCTGGACATCGGTGATTGATCGCTCATCCACTTCTCCCGCGGGGATCAGGCCCGCAGCCATAAGGTTGCGCAGCCACTGCGCGGCGTAGGGGTCCCACTCGTTGTAGTAGGCCCAGGCGGTCATGCTGCGGCCTCGTCGCCGTAGACCGTCTGGTCGGTGGTCGAGTGCCGCCCTTCCGGCGTGATGTAGACCAGGTTGTAAGTCGGGTGGAAGAACCCACTGTGGCGGTTGCCGTCGAGTCGAATTCGAAGGTGCTGACCCTTGCTCCCGACGATCACGCCTTCCATCAGCTCAAGATCGCGGCCGGACATGTACTCGACGCGCATGCCGCGCTTTGCCGGGACACCGTAGGTCAGGCGGATGTAGGCCATGCTCACTCTCCACCCCCACCCGCGGCCCGCGCGGCGTCGATGGCGGCCTGCATGATCGGTGTGGGCCGGAAGCATTCGTGCGGGAACTCTCCGTAAGCCGAGCAATTGCACCCTTCGCCGCAAGGCTCGGCAACCTCGACCGGATCAAGCAGTCCGTGCTTGACGGCGGCGTCTTGCAGCATCCCGCCATCCACGTCACCGATCCAGTCTGCGTCGAGATTGAGGATTTCGACCGCGAACGCGCCAAACTTTGCAGCCGCATCCTCGCGATCCCGCGCCGCTTCCGTGGGCTGGGGCGGGGTGGTGACCGGACGATCTAGCGCCTGTTCGTGGAGAGCGATCATCGCGTTGTTGACGGTATGCGCGAATCCTGCGGCTGTAGCTTCGGGCGCACCGTGTTTCACCGCAAGTTCGTACAGCGCATCGCTCGCCCCTTGCCCTTCCGCCATGTGCATTTTGGCGCAGGCGTTGTTGAGGCCGGCACTGGTTCGGATGTTGTAATCGATCCCCTGCGCGCCCTCCGGCTGAGCCAAGGTGCGGTCGTAGGTCTCTCGCGTGACGTTGCCGACGCCGTGACAAGTCGGGCACACGTAAAACGCGCCGCGCTCGGACTGAGCGCCATCCGGCGCTGCGGCGTCCCGAGACGCTAGCCACGCCCGCCATTGCAGGTCGCAGTTTTGGCTGCCAATCGGATTGGCCGTGTAATCGAACGCGGCGCCGACGTACCAGTGTTCGAAATCACGGCGCAGCGCGTTGATGCGTTCGCTGCCGTCGTCGCGATGGAATCTCGGTGAGGGGCGGTCAGCCACGGCCCACCTCCCGCCCCAGCGCCGCCGCCAGAACTCGATGGGCCATTCTCCGCGCTTCGCCTTGCTTGAGGCTGTTGCCGCGTTCAACCCACGCCGGCTTTTCTCCAGGTTCGTCGTAAACCATGTCGGCATAGACCTCACGCGCGCCTGCCTCCACCATCGCCTCATCGACCTCCACCGCCGGCGCAGCCTTCTTCCCGCAGGTGTAGCAGTCATATGGCCCGGTGCCGTCAGTAGCCCACACGCCATCTTTTTCGCAGGACGGACACTCAGCGGCGGGCGCGGCGGCGAGCATGGCGTCATGTAGCTCCTGAGCGGTCTGATAAGCACCTGAGTCATTTCCGTAAACGGCCTCAATCTCAGGCGTAACCGTCCTCGGCACCACCACCCACCCCTCAGCAGTCAACCCCTGGTTGACGACTGGCGATTGGGTGAGGAGGCACTCGAGTTCGTCGGCTATGTGCTCGGCGGCAGCTTCTGTGAAGTTGTTGGGGCCGGTGATCCACTTGCCGTCTGGAGCATGGATTCGCAGAACGCTACGGATCGAAGCGAACACCAGCTCCCGCAGTTCGTTGTGGGTCATGACGTCACCTCGCGTCCATTCTCATCAATAACGATCTCGCCAAAGACATCGCCAAGATCGAGACTTTGGGAGCAGTGGTAGCAGAGATGTGCCTTAGCTTTGTCAGCGGCAAGCTCTCGTGCCTGCTCGGCGTCGTCGGCTTCAACCTCAATTGTTTCGCAAGCGTCGTACTGGAGAATCACTTGAAACTTAGCCATTGCCTTCATCCCCTTGCGCGTTGAGGGCGGCGCGACTGTCGCGCTCTAGTTTGATAGCTGAATCCACGGCCTCGCGCAGAGTTATTCCACATGCGCGGTATGGCGGAAGATCGTGGCTGATTGAAATATCGCCATCTCCAGGCGCGTCAATAATCATTCCGATGTGAATATCCCCGGCTCGCGTCAGCCAGTTCATCCGATTAGCGTCCTCCCGCAACCTCTCCACCTCCGAGCGCAGGGCGTCGTAGTCGGTGAAGAGGACGAAATCACCGCTCGGCGACTCTTCGACGAAGCCGTGCCGGCACTCGCAGCCGTAGTCGTCGGTCCGCTCGCCGGTAAAGAGGTGGTAGCGCGCAACCGGCCGCGCGTCGTGCGGGGTGGTCATGGGCGGGTCTCCTTCTTCGCTTCTTGGATTGCCCACTTGACATAGGCGACAGGCGAGTCACCTCCGTCTGCTTGAACATCAAGCAGCTTTGCGAGGTTGGCTGCGAATTCGTTGGAGTTGATGCCGATGCCGTCACGGCGGGCTCGGCTACGACCTGCGTCGAAACCCTCCCGCCACGAAATGACGCTGGTGGCTGCCAAGAACATGCAGACGATTGACAGAAAGATGACCATCACTCACCTCCCACAGCAGCAGGAGGGGCGGGGAGGGGCATGAAGCGATTGCCGATAACGTCGTCCAGGCTCCAAGGGCAGATGAACTTGCGCGTCTCGGCACGGGTCATGTTGTCGGTTACGAGCGCCCAGTAGGCAACACGAGGTCCATCCTCGCTATCGATAAGGATGTGCTCGCCATCCCTCGGCGCCTCCTCAATCGGCCGCCACATCGAAGCCAGCGCGGCGGTTAGGGCGGCGTGCATCGCGGGATATTCCGCCATGTCATCGCCGGCCCTGGCTTCGTCGTATGCGTTGCACGCGCGCTTCGTAATATCTTCAGTGACAAACACGCTCGTTCTCCTTTTTGTCGAGGCACGCGATTGCCTCTTGGATTTCGACCGGGCCGATATCGCTTGGCTCATCGCAGTCCTTGAGCGCCTTCGCCAGCGTTATGGCCAGATCTCCCCACTGCGATTGCGACAACTGGTCGCCTCGCGCCTGAGCCTCTGCGGCATACAGCGCGCACTTTGCAAAAGCCGCCTCTAGGTGCTGCTTATTCACGCTGCCTTCCTCATGGCACTACGCAGCCACTCGGGCGCGCTGTTGTTAACGAATTGCGGAGCCGCGGATGGCTCGGCCGCGCCCCATTCGTACTCGGTGATCCGAGGCCACTTGTCAGTCTCGTCCGTCGTAATGCCGCTCGGTGTCGGCAGGCTGTAGGCGCGCTCAAGCGCCTCTTCGACAGTTCGCGGGATGCCACCCTCAGCATCGCGCTCTTGCCACCAGCGCATAGCGCTTGCCCGCGCATTGCCCTGGTGCTCCAGGCACACGAAGTCCGTGAACCGGCGCAGGCCGCATTGGTAGATGGCGCGCAAGTGGTCGGGCTTGCCTTGCTTGCCCTTGCCGCGCTCATACTTCACTGAATGCACGGCGTGCTTCGTGATCTTCCGCGGCTGATCGGCGCTCAGTACGGGCGCATCCACCGGGCGATCCAAGTGCGATGGGTCAGCGCTGCCAAACTTGAAGCCGCATTCGCACTCACGAATACCGAGAGCCAGGACCGCATTGCATCGCGGGCACTCCTTGACGCGAGCCGTATCGACCGTGGCCGCCTTACCCGGCCTGGCCGAGCGCACGCGGATCGCGTCGACGGGTCCGTGCTCCAAAATGTTGCCGGCGTAGTCGAGAACAAGGCAGTCGTTCTTTCCGTCTGCGAGACGAAATCCACGGCCGACTTGCTGGTAGTACAGGCCCGGGCTCTTGGTCGGCCGAAGCATGGCCACACAGTCGATGTGCGGTGCATCGAAGCCCTCGGACAGCACGTTGACGTTGACCATCCAACGGAGTAGGCCCCTCTGGTAGGCCTCAATTGCCGCCTTGCGCGCGGCCTTCTTGGTGCCGCGGTGGATCACCTCGCCTAGCTCTCCACGAGCGCGCAGCTCTTCCAAGACCGCCTCTGCGTGAGCCACGTCAGCACAGAACACGATCCCAGCTCGGCGTCCCGCAGCGCGAGACAGAAGATCGGCGACGGTGCGCGAGACCAAGTCATCGGCTCGCATGGCCGCCGACAGCTCGCGCTCGACGTACTCTCCTCCGCGGGTGTGCACCGCGGACAGGTCGGCGCGGATCAGGCCGCCAGGCGTGACCAGCCGGCTGAGATAGCCGTCGGCGATCAAGTCTCCGACGCGGGCCTCGTATGCGATCTCGCTCAGGATATGGTCGGGGCCGCACACCGGCACCGCAGCCCCTTGGAGCCGGTATGGAGTCGCGGTCAGGCCAATCACGCGAAGGTGCGGATTGAAGCGGCGGCAAGCGGCAATGAAGTCGCGATACATGCCCTCGCCATCGAGCGGGATGCGATGCGCTTCGTCGACCAGCAGCAAGTCGAAGCGGCCCAGCTCGTGTGCTCGGTTCGCGACGGACTGGATCTGGCAAAACAGGATCTTCTCGAACCGATCACGTTTGCGCAGCCCGGCCGCATAGATCCCCATCGGGGCTTCGGGCCAATACGAGCGCAGCTTGTCAGCGTTTTGGGCGACCAGCTCCTGGACGTGGGCCAGGATGCCCACGCGACCCTGCCACTGCTGCACAGCCTCGGACGCGATGGCGGCCATGAGCGGCGACTTGCCGGCGCCAGTGGGCAGTACGAGAGCCGGATTGCCGTCGGCCACGCGGAGATAGTCCCAGAGGCAGTCCAGGGCCATCTGTTGATAGGGGCGAAGTCGGATGGTCACGCCGCCACCTTGCTCTTGCGGCCTGCGTAGACACGCTTCCGCGCTTTCGCCCGCGGACCAAGCCCGCGCTCCGCGACTGCGACGTGCAGATCCTCCTGAATCATCCGCCACAGCTGGAATTTCCCCGGCCCGACGCTGTAGACGCCCACCAGGTCCTCGTCCAGCACGTGGCCGACGCTCTCCAGTGTTGCGACACCATCTGGCGTTACGCATAGAGCGCGCGTCTTGCCGGCGCCAACGATCTCGTGCGAGGCCTTGTCTGCGATCTGACTGATGGTCTGCTTACCCAGTCGGCCGACGATGATTTCGATGCTCATGCGGCTTCCTCGAAGGTCTCGGATTCGCGATCGACGATCACGCCGGCGTACTCGGCGCGGATGCGTTGGAACTCGACGTCGCGGAGCAGGGCAGGCGTGCTTGCGGCCAGCTCCTTGGAGGTGAAGCTGTTGATCCCCCAGGGGCCGTTGCGAAACACGTAGCCATCCGCGGCGCGGTACTCGACCCAGCCCTCGGCCTCGCTGGCGTCGACGGCTTCGCCCCAGCGGCTCAAAAGGGCCGGGATGTAACGATGCTCTCCACACCCCTCGCGCTGCGCGTCCAACGGAATGTCGGCGCCGTACTTGGCGCAGCTCCAGCGGCCGTCGCCGTCCCGCTCAGGCGTGGCGTGAAGGCAGGCGCGGCAGGAAGGCTTCGGCAGAAGAACGCCGTGGCAAGTGTCGTAGAAGGAGCAACGCCCCTTGCACTGCCACCATGCGGGGTCTTCGCTCAGCCGCGTGAGCGGCTCCGGCGAGAAGATGACGCGGTCAGCCCGGTCCAGCAGGCGTTGGCTCGCGGTTTCGTCGTGACGAATTCGCTCGCCATAGATCTGGTCGTCATTCTTGTTGACGCTCAGCAGCAAGGTCCGCTCAAGGGATGCAAGCCGCATCTCAACTTGGTTCTGGGCCCAATAGCCCGGCTCAGCCTTCTTTGCCCCGCTCTTGTGGAGCGCCTTCCACTTGTCGTCTTTGGCGGTCTTATAGCTTAGGTTGTGCCAGGTCTTCGGCGCCTCAAAGACGCCAAGAGCAACACCGTCGATTTTTGCGACGAAGTGGCCACTGCAGGCTGTGAACGTGAATTGCTCACCAGTTCCAGGATCGAGGTCGATGACCTGGAGTCCAGCGCCACGAAGTTCCTCGGTGAAGACGGCTTCCTCGCGATGCCCCCGGTTGAACAGCCGCCTCATGCGGCCATCGAAGCGTGGGCCATTGCCGGTAAAGCACCAGCGGAAGCTGTACCAAAGCTCCCGATCACACGGCCGCCCAATCTGTGACGCGCCAAGCCGCCGGCTTAAGCGCTCGAGCTTGCCCTCCCACCACGAGTAGATCGCGGTGACTGTCGGCGATTGGGTGACGGATTGGGGGAGGGTGGCCATGATGGTCTCTAGGAGGTGAGGCGGGCGGCGTGCCGTCGCGTTTAAGACGGCTCCGCTTCATCGGCGATTAGTCGGCCTGATACCGATGCCGACCGCCTCATTGAAAGTGCCGGTACGTCGTTACGCTGCCGGCTCAGCGCGGAGGTGCGCGCGACGCTCGCGTGTACGATCAGGCGGCCTTGTTGCGGAGCCAGGGGGCGTTGTCAGAAGGGGCAGGCGTCGGGCTGGGCGTGCTGCTCGCCGACGGATTGACGTTTCCCGAGCCAACTTCCGGCTTGCGCCACGACTTGACCTCGTTGGTATCGCGGTCGCGCTTCTGGCCCTTCTTGGAGCCGTAGATGATCTCACTGCCAGCCGGGTAGAACTCGACCCGGATCATGTGCGGCTTGTTGTGCAACTCCTGAGAGTCACGCGGATTGGCGACGCCGGTAGCTTCGCGGATCGACGCGAACTGGCGGTTCGCGATCTCGACTGTCTTCTCGTTCGGGTTGTCAAGGTTGAGGCGGATCCAGAGCTTCCGGCCCTTGTATTCGCCCTCCATGATTTCCTCGACGAGCTCCAGGTAGTGCCCGGTGTTGCCGCTGGTGGGCTTCATGTCCGACTCGACGATGCGCGCCAGATAGTCGGCGGTCGGAATGGGGGCGAAGTCCTGCTGGGCTTCGGCGTTCGGATCGTAGGCGCCGGTCAGATTGGCCATTGCTGTTCTCTCGTTAGTAGTGCGGGGTAGGAGGGGCTAGGCTGTTGAATGTCGCGCCAGGCGGTGCCATACCAGGTCGCCGCTTCGCCCCGTAGATCAAGCCGCCTGCGCGGCCGGGTGCATCGCATCCATCAGTGCCGGCCACGACAGGTCCAGCACGTCCGGAAGCCCGTAGCGTTGCCGGCGATGAAGCTCGGCTTTGCGTTGCAGTGCATAACGCGACCGCCTGTGCCGACGGCGCGAGCGCGCTTCTTGTTGAAACCAACGTCTTCCTTCTTGATCGCGACCTCGTCGGCGGCGTACAGGATCGCGTCAGCCCACTCGACGATCAGGCCGAGCGCGCCCTTCTGCATCTTCAGCTCGTAGCGGTCGTAGGCCTCGCTGTCCGGCGCCTCGAAGCGCTTGACGGCGCTGTGTGCGATCAGAACGATCGCCATGCCGCGGTTCATGCGGAGCTCGTTGCATCCGGCCAGGAATTCGCGCCAAACGGCGTTCGCCTCGATGTAGCCCTTGCCGTAGCCGGGCGCCTCGATGTTGGCCCAGCCGTTACGACGACAGGCGTAGTCCCAGATCATCGGTTCGAGCCAGTCAGTCGAGTCCACCACCGCAGTCCCGTAGTCGTGCTCCTGGTCGCGCAGAGCGGTCAGCGCCTGCTGCACTTCCTCGTAGGTCTTGAGCGGGGAGCCGCCGTTGAAGGCGTCGACCTCGATGCCGCTCAGGCCGTCCTCCAGGGGGATGAAGATCGGCTTGTAAGCGCCGGCGGCGAAGGTGGACTTGCCGACTTTCTGCGCGCCGTGGATGACCACCCGCGGGGGCAGGGGCGTTTGCGGGTGGTGCGGGAGATGCTGGAGAGGGAGATGGCCATGGTGGTCTCAGGTCTTGTATCGCGTGGTTAGTGCGGCGGCCGAAGCTATAGGGGCAAGGTTGCGAAGATGACAGCACTTGCACCAAAGCTCTGCAGTGGAAATGTCCACTTCGGGAGTCGTAATCGAACCAGTGAACTTGATGTTTCGTACTACCCATGGACCGTCGTTGCGTCCACAGAAGAAGCACTTCCCAAGTTCCGTAACGCTCCTGAGTGCCGCCTTGTAGCTAGACTGGCCCAGGTAGTCTTTACGAACTCCAGAGATCTGCTCCAGGGGCTTTCCACGCTTTCGAATAGATTGGCAATGCTTAGAGCAGGTGCTGTGTTTTCTTACATCAGACGGCTTGTGAATCATCATGGATCCACAAACAACGCACCAATGTTCAATCTCTATTTTCTTGGATTCCCAAGAGCACGCATTAGAGCAATAGCTGCATTTGTACAGCTTTATTTGCGAGGGAATCGGCGAAATTTCGTGAAGCAGATTGGACAGGTAAGGGTTACGGTGCCTCGTCCATACCCGTTTGATACGCGCTTAGTCAGTGACGTTAGGTTCTCTCGAAAGGCCATGCCTTGGTGGAGTGCACTTGGACAACAGCCCCAGCGCGGCGTTCTTTCACGCCGCCCTCCGCAACTCGATCCCCTCGACCGTGATCGACGCCTTGCCCGGCTTGGCCGTGACGGCTTCGGCGGCAATGGCGTAAAGCTCCGGCTCGTTGTCGCGCAGGTACTTCAGTCCGGCGGTGACGACCTCGCCCTTGTAGCGGAAGGCCTTGTCGAAGATCTCGGCGCTCAGCCGAGCGCGCACCGCATTCAGCGCCGCCTGGTCGACCGTGCGGTTGACGGACTCCCGTCACCACGACCTTGTAGCAGTTGCCTCGGTGCATCTCGCTGCCTTCGTCTTTGCTGCCGACGAGGGCTAGCACCTTGCGCTCTGCGTCGAGACGCGCGGCCTGGCCTGCGCTTCTGCGATCTTGGCGGCTTCAAGTTCGCGAGCGGCGATGTCCAATTCGGTGTCCATGTCAGAATCCGTCGGAGAGTTGGTCGTAGGTGAGGCCGGCCACTTCGTCAGCGGGCGGCGGTGATTGCTCGGCGGCGTAGGCGGCAGCCTTGTGCGGCCACGGGTACGCGTTGCCGATCAGTGGCGGCCGGAAGGCGCGGAAGGCAGCTACACGTTCTTCGTTGCTTGGCGTGTGGGTCAGAACTCGCCCGCGGCGAACACGCTGCAGCGAAAGGAAAGTGAGATTCATAAGCCCCACCATCGCGAATGCGATCAGCAAGCCCGCTCCGATCACTGCGCCCGCAACAATGCAGAAGGCGACCAACCCGATCAGCTCGCCAGAAGTCAGCGTGTACATCAGGCCGCCTCCGGGCTTTCTGCAGAAAGACGCCGTACCTCGGCGACCATCCGCGCACGGACTGCGCCGGCGGAGCGCCCGCAGAGCACCAAGCGATGTGCTTTGCTGGCCAACTGGATTACGGTCTCGTCATCCAGGCGGTAGCGGCGAGCAGCGAGCGCGGTGACGAGCCCCGCGGCCTCTGCGCGCTTCTTGCGGGCATGAATGATCGGGATGACGGTTCCCATGACTAGACTCCTGTGGATTCGTCGTCGCGGGTGAAATCCGAGCGATCCTCGGGGACCTCGACGACAGGAAAGAGGGGATGCGGAGAGACGGGGCGGGCGATGTCACGGAACAACGCCGGAGAGCCGAAGATTGCGGCCGCGTCATCGCCGAGCTGCTTCATGATCGGGTTCACGCAGCAAGCTCCTGAACGATCGCGCTCTCGGGAAGCTCTGGAAGTCCCAGGTCCAGCGCTGCAACTGCGCGCGCGAGTTCTTCGTTTGCTGCTTCGACTTCGCGCTGCACGACTACGATGACCAGGTAGCGTTTCATGCGGCTTGCCTCCATCCGAAAGGCAGTTGCGGTGTGTA